>NZ_JAAKZZ010000054.1 GCF_011045075.1 Streptomyces boncukensis | reverse complement strand
GCACCCAGGTGGTGACGGTCCAGGGCCGTGGAAACCGCTCGGAGGGCTCGCCGAGGCGCTGCGGGACCGGGATCCGCAGCGGAAGGTGCGGGGCGAGGCCGGGCAGCCAGGTGTGCTCCTTGCGCAGCAGCGCGTCCGCGGACGGCGTCGCCCAGGGCAGCCGGACGGCGAGGTCGTCGCCGAGGCGCCACAGCTGGTTGTCCCAGCCGCGGGCGCCGAGCTCCACGGGGTGATCGGCCAGGTCCGGGTGCTGGTCGCGCAGCAGGTCCCGGACCAGCTCCGCCGTGATCTCGATGTCGGTGTGGGTCATGCGGATCAACCGTAGCGCCGCGATGGTCGTCCGGGTGTGCGGCCGGGTGTTCGGCCGAATGCGGTCTGTCCACGGTCGGTGAACGTCGTTAATCTGTGCGGCCTTCGCGTTCTGGGAGGTCTCGTGAACGGTCTCCGTGCGCTCGTCGTCTGCCTGGTGCTCGCGTGCACCGCGGTCGTGTCACCGGCCGCCGCGGTGTCACCGGCCGCGGCGGCCAGGCCGGGCTGGTCGGCGCTGCCGGTGCCCGCGGCGTCCCCGCCGGTGTCGGTGTTCGATCTCGCCTCGCGCGGCCCGCGCGAGGCGTGGGCGACGGGATCCGAGCGCGCCGCTGACGGCATGCGGCCGATGCTGTACCGGTGGAACGGCAGGGCGTGGAGCCGGGACACCTCCTTCCCCGGCGCCGGTGAGCCGGGCCGCCTCGGCAGGGTGCAGTTCGTCGGCTCCGAGGTGTGGATCTTCCACAACCGCGCGGGGAAGGGGGAGATCCTGCGCCGGTCGGCAGGAGGGTGGAGTTCCGTACCGCTGCCGCAGACCCTGTGGACCTACCAGGACTTCACGGCGGTACCGGGTGCCGCGTGGGTGGTCGGCGAGGACAGCACCGGGCTGAAGGTGCTGCACTACGACGGGTCCGGCTGGACGGCGCAGTCCACTCCGGACGGCGTGCTGTATCTGATGGGGATCCGCGCGCGTACCGCCACCGACGTCTGGGCCTGGACGGGCACCAGGACCGGTACCGCCGTCCTGCACTGGGACGGCACGGCCTGGCGGGACGCGAAGGTGCCGCTGCCGGCGAACAGCAACGTGCACACGATCCTGCCCGAACCGTCCGGCCGGGTCACGATCGGCGGCAGCCAGGACACCGACGGCGTGGGCCGCACCTACCTGATGACCGGGAACGGGCGCTCCTGGCGCACCGCCTACCCGCCGCTGGGCGACACCTACACGAGGGCCATGGTGCGCGGTCCGGACGGCGCGCTGTGGCTTCCGGTGCGCAGCGACCGCGCTTTCCAGTCGAAGTACGTGCGGGTGAACGGCTCCCGTGCCACCTACTCCTACGGCCCGGAGCGCACGAACGCGATCAACGTCGAGCCGCGTGTCCTGGCGAGGGCCGGGTTCTCGCTGATGTCCTTCGGGACTGCCGAGATCTACGGCTCGAAAGCGAACCTGATGAGCGAGCGTCTGGGGGGCTGACCATGACACGCCGACTTCTCGTCACGGCCCTCGCCTTCGCCATGGCCATGGTGACGGTCCTGAGCCCGGCCGCGGCGGACGCCCCCTCCTGGCAGCACGTTCCCGTCCCGGCGCAGGTGCGTCCGCAAGCCGCGCTGAACGAGGCCGTGGCGTTCGGCCCCGACCGGGCGTGGGCGGTGGGCGCGGACGCCGTCGGCCGCCAGGCGCCGGGCTTCCCGCTGATGCTGCGCTGGGACGGGTCCGCCTGGCAGCGCCAGAGTCTGCCCGGGGTCCGCTGGCAGGGGGAGCTGCTGTCCGTCGCCGCGACCTCGCCGGCCGCGGTCTGGGCGGTCGGCCGCGACGCGGCGGGCGGTGCCCGCCTGCTGCGCTTCGACGGCACCGCCTGGCACGAGCGCCGGCCGCCCCGCGGTGTCGCCCTGACCAGGGTCGTCAGCGGCGGCGGTGAGACCTGGCTGATCGGTTCGCGGGACGGCGCTCGGGTCCTGCTGCGCAGGGACGGGGGCGCCTGGCGGGATGTGCCGGCGCCACCGGGGGCCGTCTACGGCCTGCACATCCTGGCGGCCGACGACGTGTGGGCCGCGGGCTCCACCAACGCGACCGCGGCCGTGTCGCACTGGAACGGCCAGGAGTGGCAGCAGACGATCGTGGACGGGTACCCGCGGTCGGCCGTGAGCAGTGTGCTGGCGGTCTCGCCGACGGAGGTGTGGGCGGGCGGCACGGGCGGGTTCGTCGGCGGCCCGCCGGGCCGCCCGATTCCGCCCCTGCTCGTCCGCTTCGACGGGCAGGAGTGGAGCCGGGTGAGCCTGCCCACCGACTTCGGCTCGGTCACCTCGCTGGCGCCCGCCGCGTCCGGCGCGCCGGCCTGGGTCTCGGTGGCCCGCTCCCAGAAGTGGGGCCCGCCGGGCAGCGATCCGCCGCTCGTCCCCGGCCCTGACTTCCTCGCCTGGGACGGGGAGTCGTTCACCGAGCACAGCGAACCGGCGGTGCCCGGGGAGGGCCGTTCCTCGACGCTGCGGCTGGCGCCGGTGCCGGGCACCGCCACGGTGTGGTCCCTCGGCCGCGCCGGCGGCCCCGAGGGCACCTTCGCCCCGCGCATCCTGCGGTTCGGCTGATCCGGCGGATCCTCCTGGGCCGGGGCGACCCTTGCTGTTCCCTGCAGGGTGCGGGCGCGATGGGGCCGGTCGCGCAGTTCCCCGCGCCCCTTCGGGGCACGGCCCTGCGGGGGACGCGGGTGTCCGCCCTACGCGTAGAACCGGGAGAGGCTGCGCAGCACAGCCGCGGGCTTGGCGCCGCCGTCGATCTCGACCGTGCCGTCGACCGCGATCTGCACCCCGCCCTCCGGCACCGCGTCCGCGGACGCGAGCCGCGCCGTCAGCCGGACGCGGTCGCCGCCCTGGACGGGGGCGGGGAAGCGCACCCTGTCCAGGCCGTAGTTGACCTTGGTGGTGACGCCGCGGACGATGAGCAGCTCGCTGAAGAGCGGGATGAACAGCGAGAGCGTGAGGTACCCGTGCGCGACGGGAGCGCCGAACGGGCCGGAGGCGGCGCGCTCGGGGTCGGTGTGGATCCACTGGTGGTCGCCGGTGGCGTCGGCGAAGGTGTCGACCCGGGACTGGGTGATGCCGATCCAGGTGCTGCTGCCCAGGGGATCAGCACATCCGGGTGAGCAGCCGCGGCCTCGGCGACCTCTTCGTTGGGCACCGGCGGAGTGCCGGTCGCGGACTCGGCGTCCACGGTGAAGACCACGGCGGCCATGTTCCGCTCGCGGTAGTAGGCCGCGATCTCGTCCAGGGTGGGCTTGCGGTCGCCCTCGACCCTGAAGTACGCGCTGGAGGCGGCGTGCAGTTCGTCGTCCAGCGAGGGCGTGGCCCCGGACCGACACCTCGGCGTGGGTGTGCACGTCGATGGCGGTGAGGGCGCTGATGTCCATCGTGCCGTTGCCCATGGCGCTCACTCCTGGGGTGTCCGGGGGCCGGGATGCCCACGCTCTGCGGCGCGGCGCCGACCGTGGTGTGCCAGGCAGCGGCGAGCGCTCCGGGGCTCCAGCCGCCGTCCGCGAAGGCGACGGCCACCTCCTGCGGGTGCGACCAGAGCGTCAGCCGGTCGCCGCCGATGCCGACGCACTGCCCGGTCACCTCGCGTGCCGCGCCGGAGGCGAGGAAGGGCACGAGCCCGGCGCAGTCCTCCGGGGTCCCGAACCCCTCGCCCCGGCGCAGAAAGCCGGGCAGCGGCGTGCCCTGCCGCAGGGCCTCGACGTACGGCGCGAAGGCGGGCACGGTCCCGGTCATGGCGGTGGCGGCGACACCGGCCTTGGCCGCGGCGTAGTTGGTCTGTCCGAAGTTCCCGCGCTGCCCGGCCGGGGAGCCGACGAGGATCAGCGAGCCGCCCTCGCCCTGCTCACGCATCCGCACGGCGGCGGCGCGGGCGCAAGTGAACGTGCCGCGCAGATGGGTGGTGAGGACGGCGTCGAAGTCGTCGTCGGTCATCTTCCACAGCACCCGGTCGCGGAGGATGCCCGCGTTGGCGACGAGGACGTCCAGCCGTCCGAACTCCTCGACGGCGCGGGCGACGAGCGGGTCGGCGCCTCGGCGCCGCCCACGGCAGCGGCTTGGGCGACGGCGCGCCCGCCGCTGTCGCCCGCGGCCTCGGCGACGGTCGCAGCGGCCTCTTCGGCGAGCGCCGGGTCGAGGTCGTTGACCACGATGTGGGCCCCGGCGCGGGCGAGCGCCGTGGCGTAGGCGAGGCCGAGGCCGCGGCCGGCGCTCGGGCTGCGCTCCGGGCAGCTCTTCAACGCGGCGCTCCAGGAGCACGGCCTGCGGCTGCGGCACTACGCGCTGCTGCGCTATCTCGCCACCGTCGAGGGCGCGCTGCAGCGGGAGTTGAGCACGCGGCTGGGCTACGACCCCAGCGCGATCGTGTCGCTCGTCGGCGACCTGGAGAAGGCCGGCTTCGTCGAGCGCGCCCCCGCGCCGGGCGACCGGCGCGGCACGTCTCCGAAGAGCTCACCGCGGGTCTCTCGGAGGAGGAGCGGACCGCGCTGCACCGCCTCCTGAGAAAGGTGGCCGAGCCGGGCCAGTGCCGTGACCGGGAAGGTTCACCGCCTGCTCGAAGCGGCTCGGGGAGGTCAGACGCGGGTGGTCGAGGCCCAGGTGGGCCGGCCGCGCTCCAGACCGTCGGCCAGGGTCCGCAGGGCGGATGTCAGGGCGCCGACGTCGGCCGCGTTGCCCAGGCACAGCCGGACGCCGCGCGGAACGGTCTGCTCCGTGGCCGAGAAGTACGGCGTGGGGCTGATGGCGATGCCCAGCCCCTCCGCGAGCGTGACCACCTCGGACGCGCTCCAGGGTTCGTGCGGTTCGACCCAGGCGTGCAGGGCGGCGCTCCGCACGCGGGCGACGGCGGGGTGGGGGCGCAGCAGCTGCTCGGCCGCCTCCCGGCGGCGGGCCATCTCCTCGCGCTGCCAGTCCAGGAGCCGGTCCGCTGTGCCGTCGGTGAGCCAGCGCAGGACGACCGCGTTCGCCAGCGGTGAGGGGTTGAAGACGCTGGCGCGGATGAGGGCGCCGATGCGGTCGGCCATCGAGGGAGGGCCGGCGAGGACGCCGCCGCGCAGCCCCGGCGCGAGGGTCTTGGACAGGCTGGTCAGATACAGGGTGCGCTCGGGGGCCAGGGCGGCCAGCGGGGTCGGGGCCGCGTCCCCTTCGAGCAGCCCGAAGACATCGTCCTCGATGATCAGCAGGTCGCGGCGGCGGGCGACCTCGACGATGGCCTGCCTGCGCTCGGGCGAGAGGGTGATGGCCGTCGGATTGTGGGCCGTGGGCATGCAGTACAGCGCCCGGGGCCCCTCGGCCGGACCGCACGCCGCGTCCAGCGCCTCGGGGACCAGCCCGTGTCCGTCCATCGCAACGGCCTGCAGGCCCAGGCCCAGCATCTGGGCGGCGGACTTCGCCCCGGGATAGGTCAGCGCCTCGGTCAGCAGCGTCTCACCGGGCCTCAGCGCGGCGGCGAACGCGACCAGCAGGGCGTGCTGGCCGCCGTGGCAGATCGCCACCTGTCCGGGCCCGGCCTCCAGGCCGCCGCGGGCCAGCCACGCGCAGGCGGCGAGCCGCTGTTCGTACGTGCCGATGTCGGGCTCGTAGCCCAGCAGGCCGTCCGGGGCCGCGGTGGAGGCGATGGAGGTCAGGGCCCGGCGCAGCAGGTCGTCGTGGATCCCCCGGGCGGGCGCGTTGACCGCCATGTCGAGCTGCCGGGGGCCGGCGTCCTGCGCGCCGCCCGGCGCTTCGCGCAGCTGGGGGATGCCGGAGACGCCGGTGACGAACGTTCCGCGGCCGACGGTGCTGCTGATCAGCCCCTGCTGTTCGGCCTCGCGGTAGCCGCGGCTGACGGTGGGCACGGAGACGCCCAGCTCGCGGGCCAGTTCGCGGTGGGTGGGCAGGCGGTCGCCCCCCGCCAGCCGGCCGGTCGTCACGGCGGTCGCGATCGCCTGGGTGATGCGCCGGTACGCCGGTGCGCTGTGCTCGTCCTCGGCCAGCAGCCGGGCGAACAGGCTGGGATCGGCCGTCATCTCACTCCCCTCCTCAAGGGTCCGCCGCCCGGCGGGCCCCGCTGACGGACCGATTTTCCGTCACAGGTCGATCATGACGCTCGTGGCCGGGCGCGCACAGCACACGGTGACCTGCCCGGGCGGCGCCTCGTCCAGGGGGGTGATCGCGTAGTCGACCCGGCCGCCGTCGATCCGGGCCACGCACGTCCCGCACAGCCCGGTGCGGCAGGACGCCTCGGGACGCAGCCCGGCCTGCTCGGCGAGGGCGAGCAGGCTGAAGGTGTTCTCGCGCCAGGGAACGGTGATCCCGGAGCGGGCGAAGGTCACGGTGACCGGCCGCCCGTCGCCGTCCGCCACCACGGCACCGGCGCCTTCCCCCGCCTCGTCGCCGAACAGCGGACGGGCCGCGCCGAAGAACTCGTAGCGCACCTGCTCGGCGGGGACGCCCCGCTCCACCAGGCCGGTGACGATGTCCGCCATGAAGCCGGCGGGCCCGCACACGTAGTAGTCCGCGTCCAGCGAGGGGAGGACCCGCTCCAGCGTGGCCGCCGTCAGCCGTCCGGCCTCGTCGAAGTGCTCCCCCAGGACGTCCCCGGGCGCGGGGCGGCTGAACAGCAGGTGGCTGTGCAGCCCGGCGCGGGAGGCGACCAGGGCGCGCACCTGTGCGCCGAAGGCCAGCTCGCGCGACGAGCGGGCACCGTGGACGAAGTGGACCGTGCGCCCGGTCCGGCCGTCCTCGCCGCCCTCGCCGTCAGCGCCGTCCTGCGCGGCGAGCCGGCCGAGCATGGCCAGCATCGGCGTGATGCCGATGCCCGCGCTGACGAGCACCACGGGCCGCTCGCCCGGCGCGAGGACGAACCGGCCGCGCGGCGACCGCGCCCGCAGGCGCGCGCCCTGCCCGACGGCGGTGTGCAGATGCCCCGAGGCGAGTCCGGCGGGAGCGTCCGGCGCTTCGGCGGGGGCGGGCTCGCGCTTGACGGCGATGCGGTAGCCCGCCCCGTCATCGCTGCGCCCCACCACGGTGTAGGTCCGGACCACGGGACTGTCGACCCCCGGAACGTCCAGCGAGAGCGTCAGGAACTGTCCGGCCTCGGCATCCGGCAGCCGGGCGCGCTCAGGGTCGGCCAGGTCGAAGGAGACCACCTCGGCCGCCTCCCGGCGCCGCGCCGTGACGACCAGCGTACGGTCGCCGGGCCAGTCCCCGTCCTCCCCCCGCGCACGCCGCAGCATCCGCTCGGCCCTGCGGCGCAGGGCCGGCGGCAGCCCGGTACAGCCCAGCACCCGGCCCAGGGACCCGGCATCGGGCCGTTCGCGATGCAGGATGCGGGCCAGATCGGCCACGGACATGCCGTCCCCGCCCCGCCGCACCCGCTCGACCCGGTCCCCGGGCCGCACCACGCCGGCTTCGAGGACGCGGCAGAAGAAGCCCAGCCGCCCGCTGCGCAGATACCGGTTCGGGAAGTCTTCCTCGCCGAGGCGGACGGCCATCTTCCGGCACGGGATCCGCGGCTGGGTCACCCGCAGACGCACCGTGCCGACCCGCAGCTCGTCACCGAGCGCGACCTCCTCGTCGGCCGGGCCCTCGAAGGTGAGGTTCTCGCCGAAGGTGCCGTACGGAAGCGTCCGGCCCAGCTCGCGCTCCCAGCTGTCGTAGGAGTCGCGCTGGTAGAACAGCAGCGCGCGGTCCGGGTCCGCCGCGTCGTCCACGTGGTCGTCGGGGACCAGCCCGCCCGCCTCGACCCGCACCGCGCCGTCCGTGGGGCGCTTGTCGAAGCCCGTGAGGACCGTCTCCCCCTGGACGAACATCGGCTTCGCATCCCCGACGTTCACCGAGAGCAACGCTCCGAGAGTATCCGCCATGCGGGGAACGTAACTGTACAATCAGTTAATGGTCAATCTATTGTCATTGGACAATCGGCGATCGCCCGGCCGTGTCACTCGCCGCCGCGGCGGGCCCTGACCGCTCGGGCCGCGGCCCAGCCGAGGCCCCCGGCGGCGACGGCGAGGAGGACGAGTTCGGGTGCGGTGCCCAGGCGGGTGGCCGGGGTCAGCGAGCTGCGCCGGGGCACGTCGGCCACCAGCGCGTCGGCCGTGAACAGCTCGGTCTTCTGGACGATCCGCCCGTCCGGCATGATCACGGCGCTCACGCCGCTGGTGACCGGGACGAGCACGGCCCGGCCGTGCTCGACGGCCCGCACCCGGTCCATGGCGAGCTGCTGGTACGTCATCTCGCTGCGTCCGAACGTCGCGTTGTTGCTCGGCACCGACAGCACCTGCGCGCCCGCGCGCACCTGGTCGCGGACGGTGCTGTCGAAGGCCGCCTCGTAGCAGGTGACGGGGCCGACCTTGGTGCCGGCCATGTCGAAGACCGCCGTCTTGTCGCCGGGCACAAAGCTGCCCGCCCGGTCGACGTCGGAGCTGAAGTGCCGGAAGAAACCCCGGTAGGGCATGTACTCGCCGAAGGGCTGGAGGTGCCGCTTGTCGTAGACGGCGCCGGGCCCGGTCTCGGGGTCCCACAGGATCTGCCGGTTGCGGGGTCCGCCGCGGCCGGGGTCGGTGACGGCCCCCACCGAGATCGGGGCCTTGATCTCCTTGGCGACCTGGTCGATCTCCGCCCGCGCGTCCCGGTTGGTGTACGGGTCGATGTCGGAGGAGTTCTCCGGCCACAGCACCAGGTCGGGCTGCGGGGCCTTGCCCGCCCTGACCCGCTCGGCCAGCCGTCTGGTCTCCCGTACGTGGTTGTCCAGGACCGCGCGGCGCTGGGCGTTGAAGTCCAGCCCCATGCGCGGGACGTTCCCCTGGACGACGGCGATCTCGGCGGTGCCCTTCTCGGCGCCGGTGCCGACCAGCGGCGCGGCCGCCGCCCCCGCGGCCAGGGGCGCGGCGACCAGCGCGGCGACCGCCCACACCGCCCGGTCGCGGGCCCGGCGCCCGGCGGCGAGCAGCAGGCCCAGGCCGGTCAGCGCGAAGCCGCACAGCACGACCGCGAAGCCGAGCAGCGGGGTCCCGCCGAGCGCCGCGAGCGGCAGGAAGAGGCCCTCGGGCTGGCCGAAGGCGAGCTTGCCCCAGGGGAAGCCGCCGAAGGGGAAGCGGGCCCGCAGCCCCTCGCCCGCGATCCACACGCCCGAGGCCCACAGGGGCCACAGGGGCAGCCGCGAGACGAGGGCGACACCGGCGGCCGTGACGGCGACGAACAGCGACTCGGCCACGGCGAGCGCCAGCCAGGGCAGCGGACCGACGTCCTCCCCCGTCCAGGACAGCAGCGGGAGCAGGAACGCGAGCCCGAAGACGAAGCCGAGTCCGAGCCCGGCCTTCCAGCTCCGGCCGTGCAGGCACCAGCCGAGCCCGGCCACGGCGGGCACGGCCAGCCACCACAGGGGACGCGGCGGAAAGCTCAGGTACAGCAGCGCTCCGGACAGCGCCGCCGCACCGGCCGGAAGCAGCCGGGGCAGCGAGCGCGCGAGGCGCGGGCGCCGGGAGGGCCGCGCCGCGCGCTGGTCCCGCCCGTCCGCGGAGGTGAGAGTGGCCGTCACACGGCGGAGTCTACGGCGCGCTGCTGACACCCCGGCGGCGCGCTCCGGAGAGCGGCCGCGGCGGTCATGCCTCGACGGCCGGTTTCAGGACCTCCTCGCACCATGCGCGGAAGGTGGTCGGGCTCGCGTTCTGCGGGGTGCGCCGCACGCCCGCGTCGAGGCCCTCGTCCTTGGAGCGCATCATGTCGACGTAGCCGTCGACGAACGCGTCCCCGACGCCGCGTGCGGTGAGCGCGGCGCGGAAGTCGTCCGGCGGCTGCCGCTCGTAGCGGACCGGGCGGCCGAGCACCTCGGAGACGATGCGCGCCATGTCGTTCGGCGAGAGGTCCTCGGGGCCCAGCACCGGGACCTCGCCCGCACCCGTCCACGAGCGGTCGAGCAGCAGCCGGGCGGCGGCCGCCGCGATGTCCCGGATGGCGACCCTCGGTGCCGCGCGGTCGGCGGCGACGGTCTCGGTGAGCACGCCGTGGTCGCGGATCGACGCCGCCTGCCAGAGCAGGTTGTCCATGAAGGTCGGGTTCGCGAGCGCCCGGTAGGCCACGCCGGTACCCGCTATCAGGTCGTCCATGGCCAGCGACGCTGTGACCAGCCCGGCGCGGCCGGCGACGGGGGTGCCGCGGCCGAGGGCCGAGACGCCGACGACGTGTCCCACGCCGTGGGCCGTGAACGCCTTCGCGGCGGCGCGGGTGAACCCGGAGAACGCGGCGTCCACGCTCGGTGCCCGCGCGTCCGGCGGGACCAGCCAGAAGACGGCGTCCGCGCCGGTGAAGGCCCGGTCTGTGACCTCGGCGTCGTCGTGCGATCCGGTGACGACGTCGACGCGGGCGCGGACCGCGTCGGGAAGCTTCCCGGGGTCGCGCACGATGACGCGCAGCTCTTCGCCGCGGGCGGGGGCCTCGTCCAGCAGGATGTCCAGGAGCCGGCCGCCGATCTGGCCGGTGGGTGTGGTGATGACGATCATGTTTCGAGTCTCGGCGCCGCCCGTCCGCAGCGTCCAATACCCTTCCCGGGCCATTGATACCGTACAGGCATGGATCTCGATCTGCGCAAGCTCCGCTACTTCGTCGCGGTGGCCGAGCGCCGGCACTTCGGCCGGGCGGCGGAACAGCTCTATATCGCCCAGCCCGTGCTCAGCCGTCAGATCCGGGCGTTCGAGCGGGAGCTGGAGTGCACGCTGCTGGTGCGGACCACTCGCAGCGTGGAACTGACCGCCGCCGGGAAGCAGCTCTACGAGGAGGCGCTGGGGATCCTCGCGGCCGTCGCCACGGCGATGCGGCGGGTGCACGACGCCGACCGGAGCGTCCGGCGGCTCGCTGTCGCCTTCTCCTCCGGCCTGCACGTCTCGGACGCGCTCCGGGCGTTCGCCGCGCGCCACCCGGACGTCGAGACCGATGTCGTCCCGGCCCACTGGCGGGAGCAGGACGCACCGCTCCGGGACGGCCGGGCGCACGTCGGGTATCTGCGGCGGCCGTTCAACGAGGCGGGGCTGCGCATCGTCCCCCTCGGCCAGGAGCCCCGGGTCGCCTGCATGCCGGCGACACACCCGCTGGCGTGCCGGGACGAGCTCACCTCGGCGGACCTCGCCGGCGAGCGGATGCTCGACATACCGAGGCGGCGGACCCACTCCCTCGAAGAGAAGTTCGAGCTCATTGCCTCCGGGCACGGCATCGCGCTCGTTCCGCTGAGCGTTGTGCGCTCCTACTCCCGCCCCGACCTCGTCTCCCTCCCCGTCACGGACGCCGAGGGGGCCGAGGTGTGCCTGGCCGCCCCCGCGGACCGGCGCGAGAAGCTGGTGCGCGACTTCCTGGAGATCGCCGCCGCGACACTGCGGCCCTCCTGACCTCCCGGTCGGCGGAGAGGCGGGCGTGGGCATCCGTTCGTCCGGGGTCGGCCCTCGGCGATACCGGTGAGGCGGTGAATCCGGCGGGCCGTCGCCGGCGGAAGCCTCGTTTGCGCCAGCGACAGAGAGCCGGCTTGCTGGATGCGCCATTCCCTCAAGATCTTGATGGTGTCGACGTCCCGGTGGCGGGCTACTGCGGCCACCCAGCCGGCCAGGGGCTCGCCCGGAAGCGGCTGCGGCGCGTCGGCCGGAGTGGAGGGCGGTGTGGTCTGCCTGGGATTGTGCGGGTGGCGGCTCGGGTCCGGGGTGATGGCTGACTGTTTGATCCCATGCCCGAGATCCTTCGGCGCATCGATCAAGCGAATCCGCTGCTCAGCGGAAGACCACCGGACTGAGTGACAACCCTTTCCCCGCTTCCCGGCGACCAGATGATCGGTCCACTCAGCGCGTGCGCGACGGCGGGCCAGTCGGGATGGACCGTTCCGACCGTCCCCTTGCTCAGCGACGAGCGACCGCGCAGGGCGGCCGTTCGCTACCTGCGGCGTGAGCTCGCCTTGCCGCCCCTCCAGCTCTCCCCGCTTATCGGCCGACTGGGAAACCAGTATCTGGTGCTTGCGCGGCCCGCCACCGGGAGCTGGGGTGTGCTACCTCGTGCCCTCACGATCGGATGCCGCTGGTGGAGCTCGGAGCCGGCGGTGATTGACAGCAGCGAGCCGCTTCAGCCGGTGAGGGCCTGGGTCCCTATGACGGCGAGGAAGGAGAGTCGTTCGGCGTCTTCGGTGCCGGGTTCAGCGGTGTAGCACATGATGCGCAGGTGGTTGCCCGCGACATGGAGCACGTCACAGTCCAGGGTGAGAGGGCCGACGGTGGGATGGTCGATGGTTTTGCGGCTGGCCTGATGTTCAGCGGTGGCGTCGGTGTCCCATAGGTCGCCGAAGCGAGGGCTGCGACGCCGCAGTTGGGTGATGAGATCGGCAAGTTCTGGGTCACTGGGGTAGAGGGCGGCGGTGCGGCGCAGGTCGGCGGCGAGGAGTTGCTGGAGGGCGCCGTTGGACTCGGGGGTGTGGCGCACGCGGGTGGTGGAGGTGATGAAGGCGCGCCAGGCGGCGTTGCGGTCGGGGCCGTGCCAGTCCCCTATGAGGGCGGTGTAGAGGGGGTTGGCGAGCAGTTGGGTCCAGGTGGCGTCGTAGACGGCGACAGGCGTGCTGTTCAGGCGGTCGAGGATGCGGTGGACGCCGGGGGTGATGTGGCGGGGGACAGTGTCGGGTCCGGGCACGGCGAGTCCGGAGAGCTGGAAGAGAAGTTCACGTTCGCCGGGTTCCAGGCGCAGGGCTCGGGCGAGAGCTTCGATGACCTGGGCGGAGGGGTTGGTGGCCCGGCCCTGTTCGAGGCGGGTGATGTAGTCGACGGAGATGCCGGCCAGCTGGGCCAGCTCCTCGCGCCGCAGACCTGCGGCCCGCCGGTGGCCGCCCGCGGGTAGCCCCGCTGCCTCGGGTGATACCTGGTCGCGCCAGCGGCGCAGGGCTGCGCCGAGTTCTGT
This sequence comes from Streptomyces boncukensis, assembly GCF_011045075.1. Taxonomy (GTDB): domain Bacteria; phylum Actinomycetota; class Actinomycetes; order Streptomycetales; family Streptomycetaceae; genus Streptomyces; species Streptomyces boncukensis. The sequence goes on along the minus strand of NZ_JAAKZZ010000054.1, from coordinate 11,122 downwards.
CGTAGCCATACCGGACAGTGTGGCTTATCGCCGAGAAGGCATGCCTGGCACTGGTAGTCCTAGGAAAGAGAGTCTACTACCTGCTCTTCCCATTTGCCTACACCGTGGGGGCATGACAGACACAGGAACATCCACGGGCCCTGTCGTCGGCTGGATCGGTCTGGGCGATCAGGGCCTGCCCATGGCCAGGGCGGTCGCAGAGGCCGGTTTCCCGCTGCATGCCTGGGCCCGACGGCCTGCCTCCCTGGACGGACTGAGCGGAGTGCCGTACGTCCGCCACGACACGGTGCAGGACCTGGCGGCCGCGTGCGACATCGTCGCCTTGTGCGTCGGCACCGATGGGGACGTGCTGCAGCTGGCCGGGCAGCTGCTGGAGGCGCTGCGTCCGGGATCGGTCGTCGTCAACCACGGCACGGGCCTGCCCAGCGCGGCCGTGCGGCTCAGCGACATGGGTGCCGCATCCGGGGTCGAGGTCCTTGACGCACCGGTCAGCGGAGGCCGTCCGGCAGCCGAGGAACATCGGCTGACCACCATGGTCGGCGGGCCGGGCCCGGTCGCCGAACGGTGCGAGAAGATCTTCGACTCCTTCTCCGGACACGTCGTTCACCTCGGCGCCACCGGGGCCGGGCAGCTGGCGAAGCTGTTCAACAACGCTCTGCTGATGATGAACCAGGCCGCCATCGCCGACATCGTGAACCTGGCTGCTGAGCTGAAGATGGACGTGGGCCGGCTGATCGCTGTGCTGAGGCTGGGCAGCGCGTCCAGCACCGCTCTGAACCTGCTGAGCACCCCGGATACCCCCGCGATGGTCGCTCCCGACAACGTCGAGCACCTTTCCGGCGTCGAGGCATTGGACATGAAGCTGTTCGACCAGGCCATGCGTGAGGCGGGCATCGACGCCGCCGCACTCACCGCACGCGGCCTGTCCGGCGCCCACCGCCTGCCCGCGCTCATCGGCCACCTCAATCCCTGACCGCCGCTCGGCCCCGGAAAGAGGTTCCGTCATGTCCGCAGAAGAAGTCACCCAGCTGGTGCTGCGCGAGCGGCAGAGCCGCGACCGCGGCTGGTACGAGGAGATGGCCGCCTGCTTCGCCGACGACTGTGTCGTGGTGATGAGCTGGTACACCGGCAGCGGCGCCGGATTCGTACGCCACACCCAACAGGCCACAGCCCAGCGCGGCGACCTGGCGGTGCACCACCTGGGGCCACCCGCGGTGCGCGTCCACGGCGACCGTGCACTGGCAGAGCTGCCGCTGGTCATCGAACGGCGCGTCGACGTCGACGGAGTCGAGGCCGACATCGCCTCCTCCTGCCGCTCGCAATACCGGGCCCAGCGGGGCGCCGATGGCGTGTGGAGGATCGTGCGGATCACCTCCGTCTACGAAAAGGACACCATCACTCCCGCCCTGCCCAACACCCGCCTGAACATCGACCCGCAGGAACTGGCCGCCTACCGGCCCTCCTACCGGTGCCTGGCCTGGGATCTCAACCGCCGGGGCTTCCCAGTCGGGGACGACCACCTCGGCGACGACCGGCCCGAAGCCGTCCAAGCCCAGTACCGCGAAGAAATGACCTGGCTCCGCCAGGCCCGTATCCCGTCCGCCTGAGACAGACCGCGAAAGGACCACCCCCTCATGAGCACGAACAGCCTCGCCCTGGTCACCGGCGCCACCTCCGGTATCGGCAAGGTTTTCGCCGAGCGCCTCGCTGCCGACGGCCACGATCTGATCATTGTCGGCCGCACCCAGTCCGGCCTCGACGAATTCGCCGACGCCCACCCCCAGGTCAAGGTCCGCACGATTGCGGCCGATCTGTCGACAGTGGAGGGCATCGACGCCGTCGCCGCTTCCTGTGCGGTCGAGCCGGTGGACATTCTGATCAACAACGCCGGCGTCTCCCACTACATGCCACTGGCCGACCTCGCCGCGGACCAGGCCCGCGAAGTGGTCAACGTCAAGGTTCTCGCACCCACCCTGCTGATGCGCGCCGCGGTCGGCGGCATGCAGCAGCGCGGCAAGGGCACCATCGTCAACATCGCCGGCATGATCGCCTTCAGCGGCCCCGCGGGCCCCTCCGTGATGCCCCGCCGCGCCGTCTACGCCGGAACCCTCGCCCACCTCGTCGCCATGACCCAGACCCTCAGCGCCGAACTGGAGGGCACCGGAGTGCAGGCCCACGTGGTCTGCCCCGGCATCGTGGCCACCAACTTCCACGCCGCCCAGGGCATCGACGCCAGCGCCGTGCCCCGGATGAGCGCCGAAGACCTCGTCACCGGCGCACTGCGCGGCATCGAACTCGGCGAGACCGTCATCGCCCCCGGCGTCGAGGACCGCCGGCTCCTCGATGACGTCTTCACCGCCGACCTGGCCGCCTTCGGCGGCCAGAGCCCGGTACTCGCCACCCGCTACCGGGCGGGCTGACCCGCTGCACGGATCGGCCGTCGTGGTGCGGAGCCCTGGTCAGCTACCCGGGGCCCGGCACCGCGTCACGGTGTGAGCCGGCCCGCTCCCCTGGTTCGCGTCACGATCTCCAGAGCCAGGAAGGCGGCGACCGCCGTGCACGGCCAGGGTCAACGCCATGCCCGACCCAGGAAGCGCGGCCTCCTCCCCGGCGCTCTGGCCGAGCAGCACGGACAGCGCACCGCCGACTGCCGCGAGCGCGGTGAAGGTGGCGTAGTGCCCGCAGCCCCAGATGACGCCGGCTGGTACGTACGCGAAGGCGATCACAAGGACCCGGACGACAGCTCCCTGGCCACGGTCATCCGGCCTCCCCGCAAACAGGGCAGGAAAGGCAAGGCCAACGAGGCGGTGGCCGGACGGGACAAGAAGGTCTCCCTGAAGACGAAGTACCTGTTCGGCTACGACGCCCACCTCGTCGTCGCCCGCGACACCACCCACGGCGATGCCCTGCTCGACGGCGGCACCCCCAACCCCGGCCCAACGGCGTACAGCCCCTGACGCGCCTTCGCAGCCGCGGCTACGCACCCGGCTACGTCGCCGCCGACCGCGCCTACAACAACTCCGACGCCGGGGAAGGGCAGCTCCCCATCCGCGCCATGGGCTACAAGCCGGTCTACGACTACCGCGGCGACCAGCTCGGCAAGCAGGACCGGACCCACGGAGCGATCCTCGTCGAGGGCAGCTGCCGGCCCGGTGAAGATCTGCCGGCAGCGCTCCGTGACCAGCGCCCCGGAAGCAGGCGCCAAGCACTGGCAGGTCCTGGAGTACGGCAGCAAGGAGTGGCAGAAGGTCTACTTCCGGCTCCGCAACAGCGTCGAGAGCTACCACGGATACGCCAAGAACCCTCCCGGCGAGGCCATCGAAGCCGCCGGCTCCCGCCGCGTCCGCGGCATCGGGGCCCAGACGATCCTGCCGGCCTACCAGCTCGCCCATGCGAATCGCCGCAAGATCATGAAATGGCTCGACACACTCGCCTGGAACGGCGAGCGACCCCGCCGGCGCACCTTCCGCCGCCGCACCACCGAGCCGGTCGGCGCCTGGACCCCCGCCGGATTCCTGGTTCCCGCGGCCTGACCAGAGGAGACCCCTGCCTCCACGTGCCTCCAGACCTGTGCAGGACCCCGGCTGAGGTGTCGCGTATTCCTCGTTGAGGCCGGGCCTGGTGTCACCGTGTGTGGTCGCCGGGGGCGCGGGCCCAGGTGCCTCCGACCTCGGTGAGCAGGCGCTCGACGCGCCGTGAGCCGCACTGACACAGATCGTCAACTGATTGATTCGCACGGGGCTGGTCGCTGTCCCGGTCCTGCGTAGGGTTCCAAGAAGGCGGCAGTGCGGCATTCGCGCACTCGATCTGTTGCCGCGCCGAGTGTTCAGGCACATCCACGAGACAAGGAAACACACCCCCTATGCGCGCCCTTGTGGTCGATCACAGTGAGGCCGGACCCGTCCGGTTCGCCGATGTCGATGAGCCCGTACCATCCACCGGTGTGGCGTTGGTGGAGATACGGCACATCTGTCTCAACTTCGGAGAGCTGAATTACGTGCACCAGTGGCCGGCCGGCGCTGTGCACGGTCACGACGCGGCCGGCGTCGTGGTGCGCGCCGCATCCGACGGCTCGGGGCCGCCCGAAGGTACGCGCGTCGCAGTGGGAATGGCTCCCCACGCGTGGGCGGAGCGGGCGGCAGTCAGCCCCGCCTCGCTCGGCACCGTCCCCGAGGGCGTGGACCTGGCCGACGCCGCCGCGCTGGGGATCGCCGGGGTCACCGCATTCCGGGTGCTGCGCAAGCGTTCCCTGCTGGCGCGCGACGTGCTGATCACCGGCGCCAGCGGGGGCGTGGGGCACTTCGCCGTCCAGCTGGCGGCGCTGGCGGGCGCCCGGGTGACGGCACTCGTCGGTTCGCCGGAGCGGGCCGCCGGACTCCGTGAACTCGGCGCCGACAGGGTCCTGACCGACTTGGCCGAGACCGGGGACCGGTTCGACCTCGTCCTGGACACGGTCGGCGGGCCGCTGGTGGCCCAGGCGTGGAGTTCCCTCGCCGAAGGCGGCACCATCCACCTGGTCGGTTACTCCTCGGGGCAGGAAACCACGTTCCCGTCAGGGGCCTTGTTCGGCTTCGGTGAGCCCCGCGGCATCGCCACCTACGGCGACATGACGCCGACCGGCGGGGAGCTGACGGACCTGCTGGGCCTCATGGCCGCCGGGAGGCTCTCGGCACCGGTCGGACTGCGAGGCGACTGGCAGGACGTGGGCGACGCCGTCCAGGCGCTGTTCGCGCGAAAGGTGCACGGAAAGGTCGTTCTTGACGTGGCCTGAAGCTGTGGACGAGGACACCTGCGTCGTCGGCCGATCGACCGATCGGCCGATCGGCTGCGGTGCGCGGCGGTGCGCGGCGGTGGACGAGAATGGACCCATGGATGGGCTGGCGGAGGTCTTGCGTGTTTCGGGTGCGCGTGGGGCGCTCGGGGTCGTGCTGAAGGCCGGAGGAACCTGGGGCCTGTGGCTGGGCTCCTCTCCAGGAGCGGCACTGCACGTGGTGTCCCGCGGCACTGTGTGGCTCCACGTCCCAGGCGAGAATCCTCTTCAGGTGCAGGCCGGCGACGCCGTCCTGGTGTCGCCGGGCACCGCACACGGGATCGCCGGCGGCGCCGGCGTGACGATGGGCTCCTGCGACCGGGAAGAGGCGGCCCGGGCTTTCGGCGATGGCCGGGCCCTGCGGCTGGGCTCGGCGCCGGTGCAGACGGAAGTGATCGTCCTGCACTACGAGCAGGACCCGGAGGTGCGCACACCGGTGCTCACCTCCCTCGCTCGGCCGATGCACGTCACAGCCCGGGAGAACGCGCAGCTCAGAAGGACCGTCGAACTTCTCGCTGCTGAGCTCGCACAGCCGCAGATCGGCACCACCGCCGCCATCAACAGTATCGTCGACCTTCTGCTCGTCCAGTTCGTACGCGCCTGGCTGGCCCGCCGCCCGCAGGAGCAGTCCGGCTCATGGCTGGGAGCGATGCGTGATCCGGTCGTGCGCGACGCTCTGGCATGTGTCCACGCCCGACCGGAACACCCCTGGACCACGGAAACCCTGGCCGCCGCGACGAGCGTCTCCCGGGCGACGCTGTCCAGGCGTTTCCGGTCCGCCCTCGGACAGACGCCGGGCGCGTACGTGACGCAGTGGCGCATCGACCTGGCGTCCGTCCGGCTCCGCGACACCGATGAGCCGGTCGAGTCGATCTCCGGCGCGGTCGGATACGGCTCTCCGCACGCTTTCAGCCGTGCCTTCAGACGTGCTCGAGGCACCACCCCGGGCGAGTACCGTTCTCGGCTTCGCAAGTGATCCGGGCTCGGGAGAGGTCGGCACCAGCCGGGTGCCGTCCCCCCCGTCCCCCGGTGCCCACATCGGCACGGGGAATACGCGACACCTCAACATGCGAGCCCACCAGTCCCGCGGCCGAAAGCAGCAGACACCTCGTTGCCCGACAACGCACTTGCCTGATGAACGCCGGTGCAGGGCCCGGGTGCTGGGCTCGGTCGGGAGGGCAGGGCCGGCGGAGGGTCCTCGCGCCGGCCGCCGCGCAGGTCGTGGCCCGGCCCTGAGCCCGCAAGCGGCGGGCCCCGGGGGCCGCCCGGGGTGCCGCCGTGCGTGACGCGGAGGGCCGCTCCGGGGCGGTCCTCCGCGTCACGCGCGGCCGGGTGCACTACCCACGCGCGGGGATCTCCGTCTAGGCTGGCGGTGCAACTGGTTCGCCCCACCCGCCAGGTGGACGCGTCGCAAGAGGGAACCCGGTGCAAGTCCGGGACTGCCCCGCAGCGGTGAGCGGGAACGACCGCCGTCATCAGCACTGAGCCCACCGTGGGCCCGGGAAGCGACGGCCAGTAGGAGCCCGCCGGGACCGGCATCCGGTCACCGGCAGGCACGCCCGCGAGTCCGAAGACCTGCCCGTTGCCCGCACGCGTCGACGCGTGTGCGGACATCCCGGTGACCTCGAGGGCAGGTCGGCGAACACATCAGGCGGACCGGCGCATGCCGCGCGTCACACCACCGCCGCCGCTGTTTGTCCCCTTCACGTTCTCGTCCCGTCCCGGGATCCGACGAGACATCTCGTGAAGGAGATCTCCGTGACAGCGAAGTCCGCAGCCGCGGCAGCACGGGCCACCGTGTACGGCTACCCCCGGCAGGGCCCGAACCGGGAGCTGAAGAAGGCCGTCGAGGGCTACTGGAAGGGCCGCGTCACCGCCGAGGCCCTGGGCCGGACCGCAGCAGAGCTGCGCGCGGCCAACTGGCGCCAGCTCGCCGACGCCGGCATCCACGAGGTGCCGACCGGCGACTTCTCGTACTACGATCACATGCTCGACGCCAGCGTCATGGTGGGCGCCGTCCCCGAACGCCACCGCGCGGCCGTCGAGGCCGACGCGCTGGCCGGCTACTTCGCCATGGCCCGCGGCACCCAGGACGTGGCCCCCCTGGAGATGACCAAGTGGTTCGACACCAACTACCACTACCTCGTCCCCGAGCTGGGCCCGGACACCTCGTTCACCGCGAACTCCGCAAAACAGGTGGCCGAGCTGAAGGAGGCCCTCGCCCTGGGCCTCACCGCCCGGCCGGTCCTCGTCGGCCCGGTCAGCTATCTGCTGCTGGCCAAGCCCGCGCCGGGGGTCGCCGCCGGCTTCGAGCCGCTGAGCCTCCTGGAGCGGCTGCTGCCGGTCTACGCCGAGGTCCTGGCCGACCTGCGGGCCGCGGGGGCCGAGTGGGTGCAGCTCGACGAGCCGGCCCTCGTCCAGGACCGCGGCCCGCAGGAGCTGGCGGCGGCGGCCCGCGCCTACCGCGAGCTCGGCGGGCTCGACGACCGCCCCAGGCTGCTCGTCGCCTCGTACTTCGACCGTCTCGGGGACGCCCTCCCGGTCCTGGCCAAGAGCCCCGTCGACGGGCTGGCCATCGACTTCACCGAGGCCGCCGCCGCCAACCTGGACGCCGTCGCCGCCGTCGGCGGCCTGCCCGGCAAGCGCCTGGTCGCCGGGGTGGTCAACGGCCGCAACATCTGGATCAACGACCTTCCGGCGTCGCTCTCCACCCTCGGCACCCTCCTCGGACTGGCCGACCGGGTCGATGTGTCCGCCTCCTGCTCCCTCCTGCACGTCCCGCTCGACGCCGCGGCCGAGCGGGACATCGACGCGGAGGTGCTGCGCTGGCTGGCGTTCGCGCGGCAGAAGACCTCCGAGATCGTCACCCTCGCCAGGGGGCTGGCCCAGGGCACCGACGCCATCGCGGGGGAGCTGTCCGCCAACCGCGCGGACCTGGCCTCGCGCAGCGCCTCCGCGCTCACCCACGACCCGGCGGTCCGGGCGCGGGCCGCCGCCGTCACCGAGGCCGACACCCGCCGCGACCGGCCGTACGCCGAACGCGCGGCGGCGCAGCGGGACCAGCTGGGCCTGCCGCTGCTGCCGACCACCACCATCGGCTCGTTCCCGCAGACCACCGCGCTGCGCACCGCGCGGGCCGCGCTGCGCGCCGGGCGGATCGACACGGCGGCGTACGAGGAGCGCATCAAGACCGAGATCCGCGACGTGCTGGCCTTCCAGGAGAAGGCGGGCATCGACGTCCTGGTGCACGGCGAGCCCGAACGCAACGACATGGTGCAGTACTTCGCCGAGCAGCTCACCGGATATCTCGCCACGCAGCACGGCTGGGTGCAGTCCTACGGCACCCGCTACGTACGCCCGCCGATCCTCGCCGGGGACATCTCCCGGCCCGAGCCGATGACCGTGCGCTGGACGACCTACGCCCAGTCGCTGACCTCCCGTCCCGTCAAGGGCATGCTGACGGGGCCGGTCACCATGCTCGCCTGGTCCTTCGTCCGCGACGACCAGCCCCTGGGGGACACGGCGCGCCAGGTCGCCCTCGCGCTGCGGGACGAGGTGAACGACCTGGAGGCCGCCGGGACCTCGGTGATCCAGGTGGACGAGCCCGCGCTGCGCGAGACGCTGCCGCTGCGCGCCGCCGACCGCGACGCGTATCTGGGGTGGGCCACCGAGGCGTTCCGGCTGTCCACCGGCGGGGTGCGCGCGGCCACGCAGATCCACACCCATATGTGCTATGCCGAGTTCGGCGACATCGTCCAGGCCATCGACGACATCGACGCCGACGTCATCAGCCTGGAGGCCGCCCGCTCCCATATGCAGATCGCCCATGAACTGGCCGGCCACGGCTACCCGCGCGAGGCCGGGCCCGGGGTGTACGACATCCACTCGCCGCGCGTCCCCAGTACGGAGGAGGCAACGGCGCTGCTGCGCAAGGGACTTGAGGCCATACCGCCCGAGCGGCTGTGGGTCAACCCGGACTGCGGTCTGAAGACCCGCGGCTGGCCCGAGACCCGCGCGTCGCTGGAGAACCTGGTCGCCGCCGCACGCGCGGTCCGCCAGGAACTCCCCGGCCGCCAGGGCTGACCGCCCCTCAGGCCGTGGCCCGGGGGCGGTGGGCAGGTGGCCCTTCCACCGCCCCCGGGCCACACCCCGCCGCGCGGCGCGTCCGCTCGGTCACGCGCCGGGCGGGCCCCAGTCGCGCCGCTTGGCCAGGGGCTTCGCGTAGCTCCCGGCGCGGCTGGTGGTGAGCCCGAGTCCGACCAGCGACTCCGCCAGGCGTACCGCGGCGGCGACGCCGTCGACCACCGGCATGTCCAGCTCGCGGCCGAGCAGGCGCTGCAGTCCGGTCATCCCCGCGCAGCCGAGGACCAGGACCTCGGCGCCGGCCTCGCGGGCCTGCCGTGCGGCGGCGAGGAAGGCGGCGGAGGTCCGCTCCTTCACATCGGCGAGGTCGAGGACGCTGAAGCCGGTGCCGACGACGGCCGCGCAGTTCCGGGCCACGCCCGCGGTGTGCAGGCTGTCCTCGATCTGGCCCCGGGTGCGGTCGAGGGTCGTGACCACTCCGTACCGGCGGCCGAGCAGGCAGGCCAGGTGGGCGGCGGCCTCGGTGATGTCCACCACGGGCACGTCCAGCAGCTCGCGGGCGCCCTCGCGGCCGTGTTCGCCGAAGCCCGCGAGGACGACCGCGTCGTACAGCTCGCGGTGGCCGCGCAGCAGGTCGAGCACGGCGGCGGCGGACAGATAGCTGTCCAGCCAGCCCTCGGCGGACTCCGGCCCCCACGCCGGGGTGAGGCCCGTGACGGTGGTGCCGGGGCTCGCGGCCTCCTGGGCGCCCGCCACGATGTCCTTGGTCATGGCCTCGGTCGTGTTGCAGTTGGTGAGCAGCAGATGCATGGGGCTCAGACGGCCTTTCCGGCGCGGTCGCGCGCCACTCGGACGTAGAGCACGGCGGCGGCCGCCGTGCCGATGAACCAGGAGTAGGGGGCGGCCAGTTCGAAGAACGGGACCAGGGCGATCACCGCGCTCGCACCGGCCGTGGGCAGGAAGACGGCCAGCGCCCGGGGGTTGACGCCGCGCCGGTAGTAGTACGGTCCCGCGGGGTCGGCGCTGAAGAGCCGGTCGACGTCCACCTGGCGGCGGCGGATCAGGTAGTAGTCGGTGATGATGATGCCGAACAGCGGGCCGAGGAAGGCGCCCAGGCCGCCGAGGAAGTAGTTGACCACGGCCGGGCTGGAGTAGAGGTTCCACGGGGTGACCAGCAGCGCGGCGATAGTGCTGATCAGTCCGCCGACCTTGAAACTGATCTTCTGCGGCCAGACGTTGGCCAGGTCGTAGGCCGGTGAGACGAAGTTGGCCACGATGTTGACGCCCATGGTCGCGATCGCGAAGGTGAGGGCGCCGATGACGAGCGCCGCGGTGTTGTCGACCTTGGCGATGAGCTCCGCGGGGTCGGTGATGGCCTCCCCGTACACCTTCATGCTGCCCGCGGTGACGACCACCGTCAGCAGCAGGAAGGCGGTGGAGTTGACGGGCAGGCCCCAGAAGTTGCCGCGCCGGACCGTGCGCTGGTCGGGCGCGAAGCGGGAGAAGTCGCAGAAGTTGAGCATCAGGGTGCCGTAGATGGACAGGACGAGGCCGACGGCGCCGAACCACTGCCGGACCTGCTCTCCCGTCGAGACCGGCTCGGGGCTGGTGGTGAGCGGGATGGACCAGCCGGCCTTCGCCAGGATCCACACCGCGAGCACGATCATCACCAGCCAGATGGCGGGCCCGCAGAAGTCCTGGAACTTGCGGACCGCCTCCATTCCGCGGGTGGTGATCAGGGCCTGCATCGCCCACAGCGCGAGGAAGGAGCACCAGCCGAGCGCGTCCAGGCCGAGGAAGCCGTGCCGGGTCCACGGCTCCAGGCCGGGGACGGCCGTCAGCAACAGGACGTTGACGGCGACGGAGGCGAGGTAGGTCTGGATGCCATACCACATGATGGCGATGACGGCGCGGATCAGCGCGGGGATGTTGGCGCCCCAGACGCCGAAGCTGATCCGGCTGACGACCGGGAACGGGACGCCCGTGCGCTGTCCGAGGCGGCCCATCAGGTTCATGCCGAGGTAGATGATCACGAAGCCCAGGAGCAGCGAGGTGAAGATCTGCCAGGCGCTCAGGCCGAGCACCAGCAGGCCGGCGGCGAAGGTGTAGTTGCCGAGGTTGTGGACGTCGGACATCCACATCGCGAAGAGGTCGAACACCTTCCACTTGCGCTCGGCGGCCGGTGCGAGGTCGTCGTTGGTCAGGCGGGGGTCGGGGGCGGGCACGGAG
>NZ_JAAKZZ010000549.1 GCF_011045075.1 Streptomyces boncukensis | reverse complement strand
TCCGTATCGTTTGACCAGTGATAATGCGTCGGAGGGTGTGACGGTGACGCTGGGGAATGAGCGGACGCCGGATGAGCCGAAGGGCTCGTTGACGGTGGTGAAGACGGATGCGGTCAGTGGTGATCCGCTGCCGGGCGCGGTGTTTGAGGCGTGGGAGGAGACGAACGGCCGTGCGGGTCTGCAGACCTCCGGCGACGATCCGGACCGGCGTACCGGCCCGGGGTGCGCGACGGATGCGCGGGGTCGGTGTGCCTTCGGGGAGCTGGAGCTGGGTGAGTACTACCTGCGCGAGACGGCGGTGCCCGACGGCTACCGGCTCCCGGACCGCACGGTGACCGGCCCGTACCGCCTCACCAGCGGCAACGCATCGGACGGAATCACGGTGACCCTCAAGAACGACCGCGACAAGGACGGCAACGGCGGCAAGGGAGGCAAGGGCAGCAAGGGAGGTAAGGGCGGCAAGTAGGGCGGACACGGGCCGGCCACCCCGCGGGTGGCCGGCCCGTGACTCATCCGACTGCCGCACCCGAGATGCCCCAGGGGGCGCACGGCTCTATCCGTAGAGCCATGCGCCCTCTACACGGACATCTCCCCATACGCCGGGGCCGGACCCTTCAGAGCCTGACCCTCGCCCTGCTGCTCTCCCTCCCGGCCGGTGTCGCGACAGCGGCCACCCCGGCCGACCGCACCGCCCCGGCCGCTCCCGCCGAGTGCCGTGCGGGCACCGGGCCCTACCAGCGCCAGCTGGAACGCCATCTGAAGCTCCCGGTGGACGGCAGACAGTCCGCCGCCGACTGCCGCGCGATCCGCGCCTTCCAGAAGCGCCAGTCCATCCCCGCCACGGGGAAGGCCGACGTGGTGACCTACCGCACGGCGCTGGTGCAGGAGGCCCGCACCAGCCCCCGCTTCCGCACCCGGTGTCCGCGCCGCACCTACCGCGTCGTCTGCGTGGATCTGGCCCACCAGGTCCTGTGGGTGCACAAGGGCCGTGCGCGCAAGCTGGAGTTCAAGCCCGTCGGGGTGCGTACGGGCCGGCTGGGGATGGAGACCCGGCACGGCTGGCACCGCATCTACTGGCGGAACCGGAACCACCGCTCCACGCTCTACAACAACGAGCCCATGCCGTACGCCCAGTTCTTCGACGGCGGCCAGGCGCTGCACGGCAGCTACCGCGACCTCTACCGCGGCGGCTCGGCGGGCTGCGTCAACCTCCGGATCCCGGACGCGGCGCGGCTGTGGCGGCTGCTGCGCAAGGGCGACCGGCTCTACGTCTTCGGCATCAAGCCGGGCACCAACTACCGTGCCCTGCCGCTGCCCCTGCCGACGACCGCCTAGTGCCGTGCCCGGCGGCTCGTGCTGCGTGCCGCAAGGGGCGGCCCCGACCCGGCGAGATCCGCGGGACCGCAAGATCCGCAGGACCGCAGGACCGCGGGACCGCGGGACACGGCTCGGGCCGTTACGGCGTGATGACGGGGAACGACGGATCCGGATCGGTGACGCACGCGAACAGCCGTCCGAGCAGGGCCGGATCCCCCTCGTACTCGACCCCGTCGTCGGTGTAGTCGGCGCCCCCGCCGTCGTCGGCCGGCGAGCCGTCCAGGCCCTTGCGGGCGAGCACGCCGAGGAGCCGCGGCCGGGTGAGGAAGAGCGTCAGCCCGGCCGCGCTGCGGGCGTGGTGGCCCAGCGGGACGGCCCGGTGGGTGAGAGCGCCGTTGCGCAGCGTCAGCCGGTGCCGGCACTGCTCGTCGGTGAGCGCCAGGTCGATCGTCAGGTCCTCGTCCCACGCGCGCGGTCCGTCGATCCGGATCGCCAGGGTGTCCAGCAGCATGGTGGTGGTGAGCGCCTGCACCACCGGTGAGCCGAGATCCTCCGCGATCCTGTGCCCGACCGGGCTGACGCCGTGCCGCAGCTCATGGGCCGCGGTGAGGTAGAAGTTCCGCCACGGCCCGTTCTCGGCGCCCTGCCCGAGCCGGTCGTACACCTCCGCCAGCACGCCCCTCGCCCCGGCGTCCTCCGGGTCGGCGAAGACGAGGTGGTTGAGCAGCGTCGCGGCGAACCGCAGGTCCCCCGCCGCGACATACGCCCGTGCCTTGGCCAGCGCCTGCTCGGGCCCGCCCGCCACCTCGACATAGCGGCGCGCCAGCTGTGCCGGCGGGTGCTCCCACAGATGTGCGGCGTTGCCGTCGAACCAGCCGAGGTAGCGCTGGTACACGCCCTTCACGTTGTGGCTGAGCGAGCCGTAGTAGCCGCGCCCGTGCCAGGCGCGCTCCAGCGCGGGCGGGAGCCTCAGCTCCTCGGCGATCTCCGGTCCGGTGAGCCCCTGGTTGAGCAGCCGGAGCGTCTGGTCGTGCAGATACGCGTACAGGTCGCGCTGCTGGGAGAGGAACTCCCGTACGTTCTCCCGCCCCCAGGTCGGCCAGTGGTGCGAGGCGAACGCGACGTCGTACGCGCCGTCGAACATCTCGACGGCCTCGTCCAGATAGCGGGCCCACGCGCGGGCGTCCCGCACCACGGCGCCGCGCAGGGTGATCACGTTGTGCAGGGTGTGGGTCGCGTTCTCGGCCACGCACAGCGCGCGGCGGTCAGGGAGCAGGAGGTTCATCTCGGCCGGGGCCTCGGCGCCCGGGGTGAGCTGGAAGACCATCCGGATCCCGTCCACCGCCTCCCGCTGCCCGGTGCGGGTGATGTCGACGGTGGGCGGGACGAGGGTGATCGTGCCGGTCGACGTCGTCAGCCCCAGCCCGGTGCCGACGGCCCCCTCGGGGCCCGTCGGCAGCTGGTCGCCGTACATGAACGTGGACCGCCGGGACATGGCGGTCCCCGCGTAGACGTTCTCGCTCACCGCGTGCTCCAGGAAGTGGGCGGGCGCCAGGACGGGCACCCCCTCCTCCTCGCTCTCGGGCAGCACGCCGCGCGCGCCGCCGAAGTGGTCGACGTGGCTGTGGGTGTAGAGCAGGCCCGTCACGGGGCGGTCGCCCCGGTGCTCGCGGTAAAGGGCGAGCGCGGCCGCCGCGCACTCGGCGGAGAGCAGCGGGTCGATGACGAGTACGCCCCTCTCGCCCTCGACCAGCGTCATGTTCGACAGGTCCAGCCCGCGTACCTGGTAGACGCCCTCGGTGACCTCGTACAGCCCCTGCCGCGCACACAGCTGCCCCTGCCGCCACAGGCTCGGGTGCACGGTGCCGGGGCAGGGCCCGGCGAGGAAGCCGTACGCCTCCCCGTCCCACACCACCCGCCCGTCCGCCGCCCTGATCACGGCGGGGGAGAGGGCGCCGAGGAACCCCCGGTCCGCATCCGCGAAGTCGGCGCCGTCCGGGCCCTGCTCAGGGCCGGTCGGGTTCCGGGTCATGCGGCTTCCTGTCCGCTGTCGGCGGCGAGCCCGGAGCACAGCGCCCAGATGACGAACACCCCGATCGCGATGGAGATCAGCGCCCACAGCGGCACATAGGGCAGCCAGAGGAAGTTGGCCATCACGACGAGCACCGCCAGCACCACCCCGGCGATCCGCGCCCAGACGTTGCCGGTGAGGATGCCGCACCCGGTGAGCGCGACCACGATGCCGAGCACCAGATGGATCCAGCCCCAGGCGTTGACGTCGAGCTTGAAGGCGTAGTCCCCGACCTGGCCGAAGACGTCGTCCTCGCCGATGCCCGCGATTCCGGCGATCATCCCGAACAGCCCGTTCACCAGCATCAGCACCCCGGCGAACAGCGTGCCCCCGGACACCCAGGGGCTGCTCGCCCGATCGGTCTCCGCGCTCATGGCGCCTCCTTCCGCTGCCATGAGCCTGTGGCCATGGCACGACGCGCCGCGACCGGTGTTAGGCCGTCCGAGTGAAGCCGCTCCCATGCCCCGCGCCCTCTGTATTGACGTTCTTCTATACAGAGGGCATGGTTACTGCATCGATAGGCATCGATAGGCATCGATGCAGAGGTCGGTCGGACCGAGGTCGAACCGGAGGGAAGGTGGCGTCATGTCCGAGGAGAAGCGGACCGGCGGGGCGGCGGAGGAGCTGCGGGAGCAGGTGCGGGCCGGGTATGCGGCGGCGGCCGTGCGGGTCGGTGAGGGGAGCGCGGACTGCTGCGGCGGGGCGGCCGTGGAGGTCGAGCCGGGCTTCGGCTCCGGACTCTATGCGGCGCACGAGCGCGAGTCGCTGCCCGGCGACGCCGTCGCCGCCTCGCTCGGCTGCGGCAACCCGCTGGCCGTCGCCGAGCTGCGGGAGGGAGAGCGGGTGCTGGACCTCGGTTCCGGCGGGGGCATCGACGTGCTGCTGTCGGCCCGCCGGGTCGGCGCCCGCGGCCGGGCGTACGGCCTGGACATGACGGACGAGATGCTGGCGCTGGCGCGGGCCAACGCGGCGAAGGCCGGGGCAGGGAACGTGGAGTTCCTCAAGGGCGCCATCGAGTCCGTCCCGCTGCCCGACGCGTCCGTCGACGTCGTCATCTCGAACTGTGTGATCAACCTGTCCGTCGACAAGCCGGCCGTCTTCGCCGAGATGTTCCGGGTGCTGGCACCGGGCGGG
>NZ_JAAKZZ010000548.1 GCF_011045075.1 Streptomyces boncukensis | reverse complement strand
GCCCCGCCCCGCTCAAGGAGAGACTTCGTGGCCCCCACCGCGCGGATCGCCCCCGGCGTCGTCCTCGTCCGCACGCCCGGCCAGGGCCTCGCCGTCCGTACGGCCGACGGGGAGTTCCTGCGGATCGACACCGGCGACGTGCCCCCCGAGGCGCTCGTCGCCCACCTGACCTCGGGCCGGGGCGAGGCGGGCGCCGACCCCGGACTCGACCGGCTGGCCCGCGCGTTCGAGGAGGCCGGGTACGCGGGTGACGCCGCGAGCGCGCCCCCGCTCGCCGGGCACACGGTCCATGTCCTCGGCGACGGCCGGCTGACCGGCCCGCTCACCCGCTGTGTGCGGGACGCGGGCGGCGACGTGCGCACCGCCGGCCCCGCCTCGGTCCGCGCCCTGCTCGCCGACCGCCGAGGGCAGCGGGAGCGGCAGGCCGTCGTATGGTGCCTGGCCGACCCGGTGCCGGACGGCCTGTGGGCGGAAGCGGACCGGCTGCCCGCGCACGGCGTCGGCTGGCTGCGCTGCCACCGCGAGGGCCGGCAGGTGTGGCTGGAGCCGCTCTCCGCCGCGCCCGGCGACGTCACCTCGGAGCACGTACGGCTGCGCCGGCTCGCCGCCACGGCCGCGCACCGCGAACTCGCCGCCTACTGGGCCGGTCACGGCACGCCGGACACCGGCCCCGCGCACACCGAGGCGTCGGCCGCGCTGACCGCCGCGCTGCTCTGCGCCGACCTCGTCGCGTGGGCGTCCGGAGCGCCGCTCGTCGTACGCCGCCGGCTGCGCCGCGTCGACCTGCGGGATCTGGCCGTGACGACGCACCCCGTACTCCCCGTCCCGCACGCGGCTCCACTGCCGTCCCTGTCGCCGTCGCCGTCGCCGTCGCCGTCGCGGAGCACCGCCCCATGAGCCCCGCGCACCTGAGCCCCGCGCACCCGCCCTACCGGCCAGGCCGGGCCACGGATGTGCGGCTGCCCCCGCACCCCGGCCCGCATCCGGCGGTCGTCCTGCGCACCCCCTACGACCGGCGCAGCCACCGCGCGGAGCTGAGCGCCTGGGCGGCGCGCGGCTTCGCCGCCGTCGCGCAGGACGTACGCGGCCGGTACGCGGCGGGCGGGGCCTGGCACCCGTACCGCGACGAGGAGTCGGACGGCGCCGCGACCCTGGCCTGGATCCGGGCCCAGGAGTGGAGCGACGGGCGCGTCGTGGCCGTCGGCTCCTCCTACGCGGCGTACTGCGCGCTCGCCGTCGCACTGGGCGAGGACCCGGCGGCCCGCCCGGACGCGGTGATCGCGGCAGTCCCCGCGCTCGGCCTGGCCGAGACCGCGCGCGAACGCACAGGACCCGAACGGCTGCTGTCCCGCGCCGGGTGGTGGGCCGCGCACGGCGACCGCCCCGAGTCCGGGCCCGCGCCGCTCGACCCCGGGCGCCTGGAGCACCTGCCCGTGCACACCCTTCTGGACCTGCCGTCCTGGCCCGGCGTGTGGGAGGGCTGCCGGCGCGACGTGCTGCTGGCGCGCGCCGCCACCGCCGGACTGCCGCTGCTCGCCGTGGGCGGTACGCACGACCCGTTCGCCGAGGACACCGTGCGGCTGTGGCGCCGCTGGGGCGGTCCCGCGCGGCTGCTGCTCGGCCCCTGGGGGCACGGCCTCACCGCCGAGCCGGCGCCCGGTGCGCGGCGCGCGCACCGGGTGAACCTGGGCGAGCTCTCCGTGCGGTGGGCCCGCGCGGCGCTCTCGGGTGCGGTCTCCGCTGACCGCGGGGGTGTTGTCGCTCTCGGAGCGAGCGACGTGTGGTGCGATGCCCGGTTGCTGGTGACGTCCCGCGGACACGGCCCCGTTGTCGGCAAGGTGCTCGGGTTCGGGGCCCGGGACGGGCTGCGGGTGGTCTCGGGGCGGGAGTTCACCGCCGACCCGTGGCGTCCCGTACGGTCCGACACGCTGGACGTGCCCCGGCACGGCGTGCCCGACCGGTGCCTTCTGGTGACCCCTCCGCTGCCCCGGCCGCTCGACCTGCTGGGGGCGGCGGACGTCCGGCTGGACGCCGCCGCCGACACCCCCGCGGCCGACTGGGCGGCCCGCCTGGTCGCCCTCGGCCCCGACGGGCGCGCCGAGCCGCTGGCGGTCGGCGTCGTCCGGCGTACCGGGGCGGCCGGGGAGCCCCGCACGTTCAGCGTGCCGCTCGGCACCCTCGCGCGCCGGCTGCCCGCCGGAACCCGGCTCCGACTGGAGATCGCCGGGCACCACTTCCCCGCGCACGCCCGCAACCCGCACACCGGCGAGGACCCGGTCACCGCCACCCGGCTGGCCGCGTCCCGGCGCACCGTACGCCCGTCGGGCAGCGCGCTGGCGCTGGCCGTGGCCTGGCGCGCCCGCGCCGCCGACCCCGCACAGGAGATACCGAGTTGACCAGCACCCTGGACGTCGAGGCGCTCGTGGACCCGGTCTGCGGGCTGATACGCAGGGTCGAGTCCGTCCCGCACCCCTCCGGCGCCCCGCCCCGCTACACCGCGATGACCGCCGACGTCTCCGACGCGCGCCGGTTCGGCGCCTGGCCCGCCGACCGGGTCTCGCTGGGCACCACCTTCGGCGACCCGGCCGGGGCCCGGCTCGCCGCGATCGCCGAGGCCGTCGAGCGCTACTGCGGCAACCGCCTCCCGCCGCCCGGCCACCCGGACGCGCCGCGCCGCGCCACCGCCGCCGAACTCGCCGCCGAGGGGCGCCGGGTGTACGGGCCCGGCGCGCTGCCCCGCTACGCCGCATGGCAGTACCAGCGGCCCGGCTACCCCTACCGGCCGCTGACCGGCGACACCCCCGCGCTGTGGGCGCGCGGCACCGAGGCGGGGGAGGAGTGCTGGGTCCCCGTCGCGCTGAGCCACCTCAACTGGCGGCAGGGCGCCCTGCGCGAGCTGCCGCGCACCCACCATCTGAACTACGCGGGCATCGCCACCGGACAGGGCCTCGACGACGCCGTCGAGCGCGGCCTGCTGGAGGTCGTCGAGCGCGACGCGCTGGAGCTGTGGTGGCACCTGGACGGGCCGGCGCGCGGCATCGACCCCGCCTCCGTGCCGGGCCTGGAGCGCGACCTCGACGGCTGCGGGCTGGACGTCCACCTCGTCGAGATGCCCTCCGAGTTCGCGCCCTGCGTGGCCGCCCTCGTGCGCGACGCGGGGCGCGGTATCCACGCCGCCGGGTTCGCCTGCCGGTACGACCCGGCCGAGGCCGCCCGCAAGGCCGTGCTGGAGGCCGTGCACACCTGGGTGTTCACCCAGGGCACCGTGGACGCCGACGGCTGGGTGTACCGGGCCGTCGACGCCGGGCTGCTCGCCCGCGGCCTCTACCTCGACCACCGACAGGACCGGCGCTATCTGGACGACTGCGGCCCGGACTTCGCCGCCGTACGCGACCTGGGCGCGCACGTCCAGGTGTGGCTCGACCCGCGGACGGCGCCGCTCGCCGGCCGGTTCACCGAGCCCGCGCTCGGCACCGTACCCGTCGGCGAACTCGCCCCCGGCAGCCGCGCGGAGCTCGACGCGCGGCTCGCGCAGGGCGGTCACCGGGTCCTCACCCTCGATGTGACGACGGAGGACGTGGCCGAGACGCCGCTGCGGGTCGCCCGCGTCCTGGTCTCCGGCCTCGTCCCCAACGCGCCCGCCGCGTTCGGCTACTTCGGCTGCCCCAGGTTCGGCGAGGCGGCGCGGGCCCGGGGCTGGCGCACCGCCGATCCGGCCGGGCCCGAGGACTTCACCCTCGCCCCGCCGCCCCACATGTGAGCCGGAAGTGCGGCCGGTCAGCGACATGACACCCAGCAGCGGCGGTGCGCCCTCCGTACGCGAGGCCCTCGCCCGCGCCCGCTCCACGAGCCCGCCGGACCCCGACTTCCCGGCCGGGCGGCTGGTCACCGCCTGGCCGGGGCCCGCACTGCCGGTGCCGCCCGCACTGGACGGGCCGCTGCGGCGCGCCCTCGCGGGCACCCGGCTGCGGCCCGCCGCCTCCGCGGGCGCCCTGCACCCCGTCAACACCCACCTGCTCCAGGGGCCCGGCGGCACGCTGCCGCCGGGCCGGTACGGCTACGATCCGCGCGCCCACCGGCTCCACGCGCGCGGCCCCGCGCCGCGCGGAGCGCCGCCCGGCGCGCTCGCCGTCCTCACCGTCACGGCCCGCCGCACCGTCTCCCACTACGGGCACCGCGCCTGGCCGCTGCTGCTGCTGGACACCGGGCACGCCATCGCCGCGCTCGCCCTCGCGGGGGCCGTGGGCGTGTGCCCGGACGCGGACGGCGCGCTGCTCGCGGCCGCCGCCGGGCTCCCCGGGCGCCGGGACGGTGCGGAGCCCGAACACGGCCTGGCCGCCGTCGCGCTGACACCCCCGGCACCGGACGCGCTGACGCGGTGGTCCCGCCCCGGCCCCGCGGCCGCACCGGCGCCGGCCGGACTCGCGGTGCCGCCGGTACTCGCCGACACCTGGCGGCTGCTGGACGAGTTGGCCGCCGCCCCCGCGGCACCGGAGCGGTGGCTCCCGCTCAGCCCCCGTGCCCTTTCT
>NZ_JAAKZZ010000547.1 GCF_011045075.1 Streptomyces boncukensis | reverse complement strand
GAGGCGTCCCAGTCCACCCCGTCCACGCGGCAGACGCGGACGTCGGCGGCGGTGCCCTCGAAGTCGGTGACGGTCACCCCGTGGCCCCGCCGCAGCTCCACCACCTGGTCCTGGCCCAGCTCGACGGCCTCGCGGGTGTGGGCGATGAAGGCCGCCGCTTCCGAGGCGAGGAAGTACTCGCCGTCGCCGTCCCCGTCCCCCACGCCGACCAGCAGCGGCGCGTCGCGGCGGGCGCCGACCACCGCGTCCGGGTCGTCCGCGTGCACCGCGACCAGCGTGAACGCGCCCTCCAGCCGGCGGCAGGTCTGCCGCATCGCCTCCGCCAGGTCGCCGCAGGACGAGAAGGACTCGGCCAGCAGATGCGCCACGACCTCGGTGTCCGTCTCGGACGCCAGTTCGTGGCCGCGGCCGGTCAGCTCGGCGCGCAGTGCGGCGAAGTTCTCGATGGTGCCGTTGTGCACCACCGCGACCCGGCCCGCGTTGTCCAGCTGCGGATGCGCGTTCGCGTCGTTCGGCGCACCGTGGGTGGCCCACCGGAGGTGCCCGATGCCGGTGGTGCCGGTGGGCAGCGGGTGCTCGGCGAGCTCCTTGTGGAGGTTGGAGAGCTTGCCGGCCCGCGCCGCGGCGGCGAGCCCGCCGTCCGCGAGGACGGCCGCGCCCGCCGAGTCGTATGCGCGGTACTCCAGCCGCGCCAGGCCCGCCAGGACGACATCCAGCGCCGGCTGCCCGCCCACGTAGCCGATGATTCCGCACATAGGTACCCCTTCCAACCCGCTGGCCTGCCATGTCTACCGCACCTCGGGCCGCGGGACACCTCCCGGGTCTCCCCCCTCCCCCGCGCCCCGCGCACAATGGGCCCGTGTCCACCAAGCCCTACGTAGACCTCAGCCGCGCCGATTGGAGCGCCCTGCGCGAGCGCACCCCGCTGCCGCTGACCGCGGCCGAGGTCGAAGAGCTGCGCGGCCTCGGCGACGTCATAGACCTGGACGAGGTACGGGACATCTACCTCCCGCTCTCCCGGCTGCTCAACCTCTACGTCGCCGCCACCCACGGCCTGCGCAACGCCCTGAACACCTTCCTGGACCGGCCGGAGCGCCCCGAGCGGAGCGGCACCCCGTTCGTCATCGGCATCGCGGGCAGCGTCGCGGTCGGCAAGTCCACCGTCGCCCGGCTGCTGCGGGCCCTGCTGGCGCGCTGGCCGGAGCATCCGCGCGTCGAGCTGGTGACGACGGACGGCTTTCTGCTGCCGAAGGCCGAGCTGGAGCGGCGCGGGCTGATGGCCCGCAAGGGGTTCCCCGAGTCGTACGACCGGCGCGCCCTCACCCGCTTCGTCGCCGATGTGAAGGCGGGCAAGCCGGAGGTGTCCGCGCCGGTCTACTCCCACCTGGTCTACGACATCGTGCCGGACGAGCGGCTGACGGTGCACCGGCCGGACATCCTGATCGTGGAGGGCCTCAACGTGCTGCAGCCCGCCCTCCCCGGCAGCGACGGCCGCACCCGGCTGGCCGTCGCCGACTACTTCGACTTCTCCGTCTACGTGGACGCCCGCACGGCGGACATCGAGCGGTGGTACCTCAACCGGTTCCGCAAGCTGCGTCAGACGGCGTTCCAGAACCCCCGCTCGTACTTCCACACCTACACGCAGGTCTCGGAGGAGGAGGCGCTGGACTACGCGCGCAACACGTGGCGCACCATCAACTGCCCCAACCTCCAGCAGAACATCGCCCCCACGCGGGGGAGGGCGACCCTCCAGCTCCACAAAGGCCCCGACCACAAGGTGGAACGGCTCTCTCTGCGGAAGCTGTGAGTCCCCGGCCGGCTCAGCTCAGAGCCCGCTTCACCACGTCCGCCAGGCGGCCCGCGACCGAGCGGGCCTGGTCGGCGTCCGCGGCCTCCACCATCACCCTCACCAGCGGCTCCGTACCGGAGGGGCGGAGCAGCACCCGCCCCGTCTCCCCCAGCTCCCGCTCCGCCTCCGCGACAGCGGACACCAGCTCGGACGCGGTCTCGACCCGCGACTTGTCCACGTCCGGCACATTGACCAGCACCTGCGGCAGCCGCTCCATCACCCCGGCCAGCTCCGCCAGCGGCTTGCCGGTCGCGGCGACCCGGGCGGCCAGCAGCAGCCCCGTCAGCGTGCCGTCGCCCGTCGTCGCGTGGTCGAGGACGATGACGTGCCCGGACTGCTCGCCGCCCAGCGAGAAGCCGCCCCGCTTCATCTCCTCCAGCACATAGCGGTCGCCGACGGCCGTCTGGAGCAGCTCGACGCCCTCCCGCCGCATGGCGAGCTTGAAGCCGAGGTTCGACATCACCGTGGCCACCACGGTGTCCTTCCGCAGCTGCCCGGCCTCCTTCATCGCGATCCCGAGCACCGCGAGGATCTGGTCGCCGTCGACCTCCTCGCCGGCGGAGTCCACGGCGAGGCAGCGGTCGGCGTCGCCGTCGTGTGCCACGCCCAGGTCGGCGCCGTGCTGGACGACGGCGGCGCGCAGCCCCTCCAGGTGGGTGGAGCCGCAGGCGTCGTTGATGTTGAGGCCGTCGGGGTCGGTGCCGATGGTCACCACCTCGGCCCCGGCCCGTGCGAACGCCTCGGGGGAGACCCGGGCCGCGGCGCCGTGCGCGCCGTCGATGACCACCCGCAGCCCGTCCAGCCGGTTCGGGAGGACGCCGACGAGGTGGGCGACGTAGTTGTCGAAGCCCTCGTCGTAGTCGCGCACCCGGCCCACCCCGGCGCCCGTGGGGCGGGCCCAGGGCTCGCCGGAGGCGTGGTCGCGGTACAGCTTCTCGATGCGGTCCTCCAGCTCGTCGGGGAGCTTGTGGCCGCCGCGCGCGAAGAACTTGATGCCGTTGTCCGGCATCGGGTTGTGGCTCGCGGAGAGCATGACGCCCAGATCGGCGCCGAGCGCGCCGGTCAGATACGCCACGGCCGGGGTGGGCAGCACGCCCACCCGCAGGACGTCGGCACCGGCGCTGGCCAGCCCGGCCACCACGGCGGCCTCCAGGAACTCCCCGGAGGCGCGCGGATCCCGCCCGACGACGGCGACCGGGCGCCGCGCCTCGGCGTGCCCGGGGTCGGCCTCGACCAGCACATGCGCCGCCGCGACGGACAGCCCCATGGCCAGCTCGGCCGTCAGCCCTTCGTTGGCGACGCCGCGTACACCGTCCGTGCCGAAGAGTCGTCCCACTTCTCATACCTCCGCGTTCCTCAGGAGGGCCTTCACCGGCCCGCTACCCCACGTATACGCCCCGTTGGATCAAAGGTGGATCAAAACAGCCGCCTGGGACACCACCCGAACGACGAATGCCCCGTCGGCACCGAGGTGCCGACGGGGCATCCGAGGGAAGCGCTCCAGCCAGCGGCGTCAGCGCTTGCTGTACTGGGTGCCCTTGCGGGCCTTCTTCAGACCGGCCTTCTTGCGCTCGACGGCGCGGGCGTCACGCGTGAGGAACCCGGCCTTCTTGAGCGGGCCGCGGTTGTTGTCCGCGTCCGCCTCGTTCAGCGCGCGGGCCACGCCCAGGCGCAGCGCGCCCGCCTGGCCGGAGATGCCGCCGCCGGAGATACGGGCGACGACGTCGTAGCGGTCATCGAGCTCCAGGACCTTGAAGGGCTCGTTGACCTCCTGCTGGTGCACCTTGTTGGGGAAGTAGCCCTCCAGGGTGCGACCGTTGATCTTCCACTTGCCGCTGCCCGGGATGATCCGGACGCGGGCGATCGCGTTCTTGCGGCGACCGGTGCCGGCGGCGGGCTGCGGGTCGCCGAAGCGGGACGCCAGCGACTCGGTGGTGAACTCGCCCTCCGGGACCTCGGGGGTCTCGGTGGTGTACTCCTCGACGCCCTCGACGGGGGCCTCAGCGGTGGTCTCGGCCACGATTCTCCTCAGCTTCTCTTCAGTCTTAGGGGGTGGCCGGACTTACTGCGCGACCTGGCTGATCTCGTACGGCACGGGCTGCTGCGCACCGTGCGGGTGCTGGTCGCCCGAGTAGACCTTCAGCTTGGAGAGCATCTGACGGCCCAGGGTGTTCTTCGGGAGCATGCCCTTGACGGCCTTCTCCACGGCCTTCTCCGGGCTCTTCGCCAGCAGCTCGTCATAGCGGACGGAGCGCAGACCGCCCGGGTAGCCGGAGTGGCGGTAGGCCATCTTCTGGGTCCGCTTGTTGCCGGAGAGGTGCACCTTGTCGGCGTTGATGATGACGACGAAGTCACCGGTGTCGACGTGAGGCGCGTACATCGGCTTGTGCTTGCCCCTCAGAAGGGAGGCGGCCTGCGAGGCCAGACGGCCCAGGACCACATCCTGGGCGTCGATGATGTGCCACTGGCGCTGGACGTCGCCGGGCTTGGGGCTGTACGTACGCACGGTCGTAGCCTTCGCTTCTTCAGTGAATGAGGATGACAAGGCCAGCGGACGGATCACCACAAGCAAGACCGCACATGGTGACGCTTCCACATGCTGATCGCCGGAAATCGACCGGTTGGCCGGTGCACGGCCCCCCACGTGAGAACAGGCAAGCCAATACACACAACGAAAGAGCAGGCTA
>NZ_JAAKZZ010000546.1 GCF_011045075.1 Streptomyces boncukensis | reverse complement strand
GCCCCGTCCAGCGCCCCCAACCCCGCCGGCAGTTCTCCCGCGTGCAGGATGCCGAGGCGCTGGGTGGCACGGGTCAGGGCGACGTACAGGTCGCTGGTGGGCATCTCGCCCGGCTCGACGACGAGCACGGAGTCGAACTCCAGCCCCTTCGCCTCGCGCGGCCCGAGCAGCGCGATCGGACGGGTGAGGTCGAGGGCGGGGCCCGTGGTGGCGTCGGGGAGGGCGGCGGCCAGGGCCGCGTGCAGGCGGTGCGGGGCGATCACCGCGAGGCGACCCTCGCCGGGCAACCCGTCGGCGGCGGCGCGGGCCGTCCGGGCGGCCAGCTCGTCCGGCGCGCAGGCCAGGCTCCAGGGCCGTACGCCGGTGGCCCGTACCGAGTGCGGCGGCTCGAAGTCCGGCCGTACGGCCCGCATCACGGCGGCGGCGACGTCCATCACCTCGGCCGGGGTGCGGTAGTTGACGCCGAGCCTCGTGTGCTCCCAGCGGTCCTCGACGTACGGCCGCAGGATCTCCTCCCAGGAGCCGAGCCCGCCGCCCTCCTCGCTGGTCTGTGCCGGGTCGCCGACCAGCGTCATGGAGCGGGTGGGGCTGCGCCGCATCAGCAGCCGCCACGCCATCGGCGACAGCTCCTGCGCCTCGTCCACGATGATGTGCCCGAACGTCCAGGTGCGGTCGGCCGCCGCGCGCTCGGCCGCGCTGCGGTGGTCGGCCTCCTCCTGCCGTTCGGCCATCCGCTCGGCGTCGATGAGGTCGTGCGCGCCGAGCACCTCGGACTCGGCGTCCTCGTACTCGTACGTCTCCGAGCCGCGCGCCACCTCCAGCACGCCCTGCGCGTAGGCGATCCGCTCCTGCCGCTCGGCCTCCATGGCCGCGCGTTCCGCGCTGTCGTCCACGCCGAGCAGTTCGGCCGCCTCGTCCAGCAGCGGCACGTCGGCGGGCGTCCACTCCGCGCCGTGCGGGCGGCGGATCGCCGCCGCGTCCTCCGCCGCGAGGCGGGTGGGCTCGGCCAGGAAGTCCGCCACGAACCTCTCGGGCGTCATCGGCGGCCACAGCTCCGCGAGTGCCGCGTGCACCTCGGGGCTGGCCGCGACGCCCTTGCCGAGTTGCGCGATGTCGTCGGGGCCGAGGAAGTTGGGTCCGCCGTACGGGTCGGCGCCGAGCCGCTCGGTCAGCTGCGAGGTGAGCGCGTCGATGACGTGGAACGCGAAGTGCGGGCGGGCCAGGTTGTGCGGGAGGAGCGTGGCGCGCGCCGCCTGACGCGCCTCGTAGGCGATCTCCCAGTCGATGACGAGATCGCCGTCGTCGTGCGGGATCACCAGCGGCGCCCCCGGCTCGGGCGTCGTCTGCCGGTCCCGTACGGCCGCCGCCAGCGCCTCCGCCAGCTCCGCGCGGCCCTTCACGGCGGCGGCGCGCGCCGTGTCCCTGCCGGTGGCGCGGATGCCGGGGTACAGCTCACCGAGGGTCGCGAGCAGGACGCCCGTCTCGCCGAGCGAGGGCAGCACCGCGCCGATGTAGCCGAGGAACGCAGGGTTCGGCCCGACGATCAGCACGGCGCGGCGGGCGAGCAGCTCGCGCTGCTCGTAGAGCAGATACGCGGCCCGGTGCAGCGCCACTGCGGTCTTGCCGGTGCCCGGCCCTCCCTCCACCACCATCACCTGCTGGTGCGAGGCACGGATCACTCGGTCCTGCTCGGCTTGGATGGTGCGCACGATGTCGGCCATCCGGCCGGTGCGGGCCGAGTTGAGCGCGGCGAGCAGCACCGCGTCCCCGGCCGGGTCCTCGTGCCCGGTCCGCTCCCGGTCGGTTGGATCCATGAACTCGTCGTGCAGCGCGGTGACGGTACGGCCGCTGCTGGTGATGTGCCGGCGGCGGCGCAGTCCCATCGGAGTGTGGCCGGTCGCGAGATAAAAGGGGCGCGCGACGGGCGCCCGCCAGTCGATGAGGAGGGGCGTCCGGTCGGCGTCGTCGGCGCGGATTC
The DNA here is from genome assembly GCF_011045075.1 of Streptomyces boncukensis. Lineage (GTDB taxonomy): Bacteria > Actinomycetota > Actinomycetes > Streptomycetales > Streptomycetaceae > Streptomyces > Streptomyces boncukensis. The sequence goes on along the minus strand of NZ_JAAKZZ010000546.1, from coordinate 2,561 downwards.
CGATACGGCCGATGTGGTGCACTCCGCCGCCGGTGAGATCGACCCGCCCGAAACACAGCGACCCGTCCACGGAGTTCAGTGCGGCGAGCAGCCCGGACTGCTCGGCGATCATCACATCCCGCTCCAGCCGGGCCTGCTGCCCGCTCTCCGCACGGCCGAGTCCGCCCTCCACGGCGCTCTCCGCTTCGCCGCGCAGGTGGTCGACCCGGCGGTAGAGCCGGTCGACGAATTCCTGTTCACGCTGCAATTCCGCGTCGTGCGACGCATTATTTGACAAGGCGACTCCCGCCCGGATAGACTGCCCTCATTGAAGGTGTTTTGCGGTTCAGGGGTGATGAATTCGCAAACAACCCATAGTCCTAAAGGAATCCCCCGGCTGTCAATCCGGCCGGGGGATTCCTTTGTTCCGGACGCCTCCGCGAACGGGCGGACCCCCCGCGAACCGTCAGGCACGCCGGCCCATCCGCCGGCAAGGGCACCCACGGGAAGAGTCCCGCGGCTGCGTATCCGTATGAGGGACACGGTCCGTCCGAGTTGAAATTCACCGTGAAGACGGCGAAGCCGAACGCCGGGATCGATACCCCGGCAAGGTACAGGAGGGTGCGTGGCCCATCGCCCGGCCAGGCCGACGTCCGCGTGCGGCAGCCGGGGTGGGAAATGTGCGCCCGACGTCCGAATGCAGTCGCCGCGATCCACTCTCTCAACGAGCATCAAGAGCGTCACGGGCGTCATTTCGGCGTCAGGATATCGCCCGTAACACCCATTACACCACCGATGGCCCCGGCTGGGACCAGGCGAGGTCGATAGGACCCGAACGAGGGGTGGTAGCAGCCCGCGAGGGACGACCGCACTACGTTGGGGCCCGCCCGCAGATCGGTGAGGTGGAGCCGGATCGTGAAGTACACGCTGACGGATGGGAGTTGATCTCCCGCCTCCGGTCCTCCACCGCTGGGAAGCTCACCGTCCCCGCCCCGGGGCCGCAGACACGAGGCCGGTGGCGGGCCGCCCGCTATCACGCACTTCACCACGGGCACGTCCCGCGAGGGCACAAGCTCCGGTGGACCGGGCGCCAGCGAGGCGACAGCGTCTTCACGCTGGTCGATGAGGAAGCCGAGAAGGCGGCACAGCCTCCGCCTGTGCCCACGGTCGACGTTCCTGACGTGCTGGAGCGGCCTCACCGTCTGGTCCGGGCGACACGCAGGGCTCTCGGCAGGTCCAAGACCGTGGTGGATACCCGCGACCAAGCCGAGGCCATCCCTCTGCATCTGTCACGTGGGCACGTCGATCGGGCTTTGCGGATCATGCATGCGCTCCTGACCGAGGCAGCGCAGCGTGGGTACCAGGTGGAGGCTCGAACCGATCCGCAAAGCGGCACGGCCGTACACCAGATGGTGGTCGTCATCCGGGGGCACGCGTTCCCGCTCGCGCTGACGGAACGGATGACGAAGGTGCCGCACGAGCCGACACAGCAGGAGCTGCGCTGTCAGGAGCGAAACCCCTGGATTCGTATCCCGACGTACGACCATGAGTTCAACGGCCGTCTCGCAATCGGCGCACCCGTGGGGACCTGGCATCAGCATGCCTACACGCACAGCGACGGTGCACGGTGGACGTTGGAATCCCCGACTCGGCCACCTCCTGCGTGATCTCGAACGCCATGCCTCAGAGATGGAACGTCGCCAGCAGGAGCGAAAACGTCGTGAGGCCGAGCAGCAGCGCCAGTGGTACGCCGCTGTCCGAGAGGCACGCAGAGCGCAGGTCGAGGAGCACCGGGCGAAGGTCTTGGCCGACCAGGTGCTCAAATGGCGACAAACCTCTGAGATCCGCGCGCTGTGCGAGGCAGCCCGCGCTCGGGCGAGGGATGCCCCGGCTCTTGTCACCGTCGGCGTCGAAGAAGAGAGCGTTGTCGACGGCCGGCACCATGTGTACTTGCGCCAGTTGCCGTCGCTCAGCCGACGTCCGGCCCGGCCCTTCGTGATGGTGGCGAAGACCAGAGCATCGCGGTCGAGCCGATGGGAATGGCGTGCAGCCGAGCCGAGTGGGACTGCTGCATGATCGGGTGACAGCGGGGCTATGCGGCCAGGGCTGCGGGTGGGGTCATGATGGTCTCGTACTCGACGGGGTCAATCGGCCCAGGCGTCGTTGCCGTCGGCGCCGATGGTAGGTGCGCTCGATCCAGGTGACGATCGCGATCCGCAACTCCTGGCGGGTGGCCCAGGCACGGCGGTCGAGGACATTCTTCTGCAGGAGTGCGAAGAAGCTCTCCATCGCGGCGTTGTCGCCGCGGCCCCGACCCGGCCCATGGAGCCGACCAGGCCGTGCCGGGTGAGGACGGCGGCGACCTTGCGGGAGCGGAATTGCGATCTGCGGTCGGAGTGCACGTCCCTGACGGCACACAGGTACAGCTTGCCCTCGCCTCTGTCGGCGTACAGATGCATCAACGAGTACCTAGTGCCGTGACCGGAGACCACGAGCCCGAACCGGGCTCTACGACGAAGGTATGGGGCGTGGGGCGTGGTTCGGGGGCCAGTCAGTGCAGTTGGGTGGCGCGGTGGAGGAGG
>NZ_JAAKZZ010000545.1 GCF_011045075.1 Streptomyces boncukensis | reverse complement strand
CCCGGGACCCGCCCCGCGGCTCCCGTGCGCGCTCCCGCACCGGCTCCTGGCGGCCCTGCTGCCGCGAGCGGTGCCCGGCCCTGGGCCGCTCCCGCCGCTGCTGTGCCTGTTCCCTGGACTGCTCCTGCGGCGCGGCGGACTGCTCCTGCGGCGCGGCGCCGGGCGCGGGGGCCGGGCCGCGGGGCCGGGCCTCCTCGTCGGACTCCAGCATCTCGGCCAGCTTGCGCAGCCCCCGGTGCGCGGCGGTGCGGACCGCGCCCGAGCGCTTGCCCAGCACCTGCGCCGCGCTCTTCGCGTCCAGGCCGACGACGACCCGCAGCACCACCGCCTCGGCCTGGTCCCGGGGCAGCCGGGAGATCAGGGCCAGGGTGTGGCCGGTGCCGAGCGCCTCCAGCGCCTCGTCCGCCGTGTCGGCACCGCCGGGCAGCCCGGTGAGCTCGCTCTCGTCGCCGCCCACCGCCGGGCGCCGCCCGCGCATCCGCAGATGGTCGAGCGCCCGGTTGCGGGCTATTCGCGCCGCCCAGCCCCGGAAGCGGTCGGCGTCGCCCGTGAAGCGCCCGAGGTCGCGGGCTATCTGCAGCCATGCCTCGGAGGTGACGTCCTCGGCGTCCGGCTCGGCGACGAGGGTGCGGACATAGCCGAGCAGCCGCGGGTGCACGGAGCGGTAGACGGCGCGGAAGGCCGCCTCGTCCCCCTCCTGCGCCGCGCGTACCGCAGCGGTCAGCTCCGCGTCGTCCCCCTGCACGCTTGTGTCTCGCTCCACTCCTGGCGCACCGAACGGTCTTCCCGCGCATCGAACGTCATCGATGCGATGCAGCACGCTAAGCCAAGTGCGCTCACGCGTCCATGCCGGACTGGCGAGTAGGAAGCGCTGGTACGCCCCCGGCACGAGCCGGGTAACAGAATGCGCGCCCCTGGCGCTGAGGTGAGTACGGGCAAGCCGCTGGCGTAGTGCGCCCGTGACCGACGGCGGCCGGGGTCTCTCCTGTGGGGGGTGGCGACCTCGGCCGTCTTCGCGTTTTCCACCCTCTGACCAGGCGCTCCAGGGGAACGGGTGGTGCCGGTCACGAAGAGGTCGCCGTCGGCGCGCCCCGGCGAGCCGCGGCGGGCTACGACACCTCGCCGGCCAGCTTCGTGAAGTCCCCCCAGCTCCGCTTCGGCCGCTCCGGGTCCCACACCTTCTGCGCCATCGCCCGCAGCGGCATCCGAGGGCGGGGCTGTTCCTGGGGGGTGGTCGTTCAGTCGGCCTCTGCGATGAAGACAATCATGTCGTCGGCATCGATGTGCCGAAGGTCGACGCCCGTCCGGGCCGGGGGCGCGTAGGCCGTCGGCGTCCAACCCTGGATCCGCGTCGGGACCCTGTGCCTCTCGTCCCACTCGTCATGTGCGGCGACCGCCAGTACGACCATCGCGACAACGGCAGCGAAGGCGATAAGGTATTGCATGTTGACCTGCTCCATTCAGGTTGGCCGCGCCCCGGGGGTGGTAGGACACCCGCCGGGGTCTGTTCGTGGCCTAGTTGGTTGGGTAGTCAGTCGCTTGTGGGATGACGACCTCGCGAGGGCCCCAGGTGATGCGGCAGGTGCCGTCGGGGTCGATGCGCACCGGCAGGGTCGGCGGGCCCCAGTAGCCGCGGGTGTTGTAGAAGTGCCGCAGCCGCTCCACGCCGTCCCACAGGCGCCGCGGGCCGCTCTGGTGCACGGTCGGCCCCGGCTGGTCGTCGTCCTCCTCGGCGCGCGCCCACGAGCCGTCCGGGCGCACCAGGACCAGCACGCGCCGCCCGCCCTCTTCGGTGTAGCGATAGTCAGTCGGCCCGTAGGCGAGGTAGAGCTGCGTGTTCAGCTCCCACGCGCAGTCCGGATCGAACACCGGATACCGCCCGGTGGTCACCTGCTCGCCCTCGCCGGTGAGCGCCTGCGGCATCTGCTCGATGAGGCCGGGTGGGTAGGTGCCGGTGCCGTCGTGGCGTACGCCCATGAACCCGGCGTGGTACGGCTCCACTCGGCCGACCGCGCCGCCGTCGTCGGTCCTGTCCGCGCCGATGACCATCCCGGTGCCGGTGATGGTGAACACCATCCGGCCCCCCGGCCTCAGTGCGGCCAGCCAGGCGGCAGGTACGGCAGAGACGGACACCATGGCCACGATGCGGTCCCAGGTGCCGGGAAGCCGGGCGGTGGCGTCCACGGTGTGCACGTCGGGCCGGTGCCCGGCATCGGCCAGACGGGCGGCTGCCGCCTGGGTCAGATACGGGTCCACGTCCACCGTGGTCACATGCTGGTCGCCGAGACGGTGGCACAGCAGCGCGGCGGAGTAGCCGGATCCGGTCGCCAGGTCGAGCACCTCCATGCCAGGGGCGATGCGGGCATGCCGGAACATGGCCACCACCAGGCCCGGCAGCGTCGAGGAAGAAGTGGGCCGCCCGGCCGTCCTGGCGTCGTCGGGGGCGTGGTCGGCGTGCTGCCCGTCGATGCTGGTGACCCAGGTCCGGTTGGCGTAGGCCACCCGCAGCCACCGTTCCTCGCGGGAAGGGCCGTCGCCTACGACCATCTCCTGGCCGCCGGACTCCTCGGCCCACCACCAGCGGGGCACGAACAGGTGCCTGGGGGTGTCGGTGACGGCCTGCCGCCAGCGGGAGGTCGGATGCGTGATGTCCTCGGCCAGCTCGGCGGCGCGAGATTTCCAGTTCACACCGATCACATACCTTCAGAAGGAGGGCTTGCAGGCTTCTTGCTCGGCCGGGGCGCAGTCCTCCCCGTCCTGGTCCGGCTTGCACGCCGTGACGGGCGTGGCCGGGAATGGGGACTGCTTGGGTCCGCAGTCCGGCATGGCGGGCTCGCAGCCGTCGCGGGGCCGGCACATGGCGCCATCTCGGGCCGGGACGCGGGCGAGTGCCGCGCGCCACTCAGGCGAGTCCACGAGATCCGGCAGACCCGCCAGGTGGATGCTGCCGACGGACAGGAAGCGGGACATGACGCACAGCGCCACCCGCCCGTCGGGGAGTACGGCTGCCCGGTCCCGGCCGCACCGCCCGCACAGCTGCCCCGGATCGTGATCCGTCGTCTTCGCCGGTGCCCGGTCGCCGTTGCCGATGCGGCGCACGCGGTCCGCACGGAGATCCCCCACGCCCCCCAGGCGCCGCAGCTCGGCACGGGCCTGCTCGGTGCGCTGGCCTTCCAGGACGTGCACCAGCGACGCCCGCAGCGGAATGCCGCGCCGTATCGCCTCGGCGATGTTGGCGCGAGTACGGGCATACGAGCCCCGGCCGCCGGTGATCTGCTCGTGCTCGGCGGGATCGTCGCTGTAGTAGCTGGTCGCCAGGTTCACCCCCGCACGCTCGAAGACGTGCCACAGCGAGGGCCGGACATGGACAAGGTTGGAGAACACCTCCACCCGCATGCCCAGACCGAGCGCTCGATCCACGAGCCGCGGCAGGTGCGGGTGCAGGGTGGGCTCTCCCCCGATGTACTGCACCTGGCGCACCCCCAGGGCGGCGCCCTCGTCGAGGACCCGGTACCAGTCGTCGCGGGTCATGGTGCCGTGGCTCCCCGCCGGGCCGGACTTCGCGTAGCAGTGCAGGGGGCAGCGATTCTGGCATCGGCCGGTGATCTCCAGCGCAAGCGACCGTAATACCACGCTGTCAGCGCTGACTTGCTCCACGGTGAGTGCGCTCATGGTGTTACTCCCTCGGATCGTGGGGATGCTTTCGGGTGGTGCGCCCCCTTGCCCAGACTCTTCCTGACTGAGCTATAGGGGGTAGGCCCGCCCCTCCGCCGGTGCGGGGCGGGGATGTCATCCGACAGAGGGACGGGAGTTGGGGTGCGCTATTCAGCAGGAGTCAGTCAGCGAGCCAGTTGAAGGTTGCCGTCGCTGTCACTTGGTGCCTCCTGGATGAGATTTCTGCTTCAGCTTTCGGACAGCCTCCGTGAACGCTCTGACTTCTTCTGGGGCCAGGTTCCCGAGGCTGACCTTGTACGTCCCGTGATGAATCTCGTGGCAAGGCCCCCGTAGCTCGATGTCGTCGAGCACCACGCCCACCTCTGCCAGCTCCGCATGCAGCTCCCTGGCAGCCCCCTCCGCTTCTTCTCGTTCCTCGTCCGGGAAGCTGAGTCCGGCCATGTGGTTTCACCTCCCGTTGGGTCGTTCGAGATAGATCTGTCGCCCACATTTACTGCACCACCAGCCGCCCCCGGTTCCACGGTTCAGCCTGCGGTGTTCACACCGGCCCCGGGTCATGACGGCACCTCCAGGGCGCCGACCGTGCTCCACTTGACCCGGAGGCGCGGCACCGCAACGGATGCCAACGGGTACTCGGTTTCAGCAGGAAGCACCTGTGCTCTGATCCGCCGGGCCAGCGCGTCGATGCACCGGGCGCAGGCCCAGACCTGGCCATGGTGGTCGTCGGTATTGCACACGCCCACCCACCTGACCCGGACCCCCGACCGTTAACCCCCATCCATCGCCCTGAAGGGCGAGGATTTTCCGTCTGGGGTGGCCTCGGTAGGTTCGGGGCCACCCCTCCGGGTGGGTTCCTGGTTCCTTCCGCCCCTTTCAGGGTGGAGTTGTGCGCG
>NZ_JAAKZZ010000544.1 GCF_011045075.1 Streptomyces boncukensis | reverse complement strand
GGGTGGACCTCATGGCCGTGCTGGAGCGGAGTGTGGAGGAGGCGCGGGGGGAGCGTTCCGGTCAGGCGACCGTGCACGAGCTCTCGGACCGCCCCGCGAAGAAGAGCACGGCGAAGAAGAGTACCGCCAAAAAGGTCACCGCCAAGAAGACCACCGCCAAGAAGACCACCGCGAAGAAGGCCACCAAGCCCCGAAAGACGGCCTGAGCGCCCCGAAGGGCGCGGGGAACTGCGCGACCGGCTGACCACGTACCCGCAGTCTGCGACGTACGCACCGGGGCACCCCCTGCGCAACACGCTCAGGGAGGGTCAGCCGGGGCGGCGGTCCCCCGGCAGGAACAGCACCGAGTTCACATAGCGGCGCCGTCGCGGCCCCAGCGAACGCCGCACCAGCCCGTGCTCGGCGACATGCGCCGTACGGCGCTGGTGTCCGGCCAGATCGAAGTCCGCCAGCGGCACCCAGTCCCGCGCGGGCAGCACCCACCCCGCGTAGCCGAGCGAGTCCAGCAGCGCCAGCACCGGCTCCAGCGGCTGGATCCGCAGCTCCAGCTCGACGAAGAGGGCGGGCTGCTCCCGCTTGACCGTCGCCTCCGCGCCATGCAGTACGGCCGGCTCGCTGCCGTCCACATCGATCTTCAGCAGGCCGACGTCGCGCAGGTCCAGCTCGTCCAGCCGCACGCACGGGACGTCCAGCGAGGTGCCGTGCACCTCCCGGCGGACCAGCGAGGACACGCCCCGGTCGCCCCCGCCGTCCGCGGTGAGCCAGAGCGTGGCCGTGCCCGCGCGGTCGCTGGCGGCGGCCTGCAGGACCTCCACGTTGGGCGGCACGGTCGCGCGCAGCCGGCGCACGAGGTGCGGCACCGGCTCGATCGTCACCACGCGGTCGGCACGCTGTGCCAGCCGGCGGGTCCAGGGCCCGTACCAGCCGCCGACGTCCACGGCCGTACCGCCGCGCGGGCAGAAGTCCGCGAGCCGGCCCAGCTCGGGCTCGAAGCGCGGGTACAGCAGGTCCGTGGCCCACCGCAGCGCCGCGGACGGCAGATGCGGGCCGACGCGGGAGGCGAGGGTCATGACGCGCGGTCCCCCGGGTCCGCGTCGCGCCCCAGGAACTGCCGGTGCTCCTCTTCGGAGACCTGCTCGCCGGAGGAGGGGAGCAGCTGCGGGATGCCGTCCACGATCGGGTAGCGCCGCCGCAGCCGGGGGTTGTAGAGCGCCTCCTCGGGCTGCAGGAGCGTCAGCGGGCCCTTGTCGAGAGGGCAGGCGAGGATCTTGAGCAGCGGGTCGTCAGCGGAGATGCGGGGCATCGTCGGTGCCTTTCTCGGGCGGGACGGGGGGCAGTGTCGCGGACAGCGGGCGGCCCGCCGCAGGGAGGGCCGGGAGCTCGCGCGACGGGGACCCCGGCAGCGCGTCCGGGTCCTTCTCGGGGGCCTTCTCCAGGGCCTTCTGCGGGGCCTCGTCCGGGGCGTCCGGGTTCCCGTGGGCAGCCGCGTCCGGTTCGTGGCGCGGCAGGGATACCAGCACGCAGATGGCGAGTGCGGCTCCGCCCAGCCGCAGGCCGAGCCGGAGCGGCGCGTCCGGCAGCGGCTCGTCGAAGGCGACCGAACCGCTCACCGTGGCGTACAGGAAGTTGACGGTGGTGCACACCGGGACGATCAGCGAGGCGCGGCAGCGCTGGAGCGCGGTCTGCGACAGGACCAGCCCGCTGGACCCGGTGAACAGCAGGATGTACGGGTACGGCGACGTCAGCACCGAGGCGAGGGTGCCGGACGGGTCGTCGAAGTCGAGCAGCCCGGCGACGCCCTTGATGGCGAGCGAGCTGACGCCGTACAGAAACCCGACCGCGACGCCGTACGAGACGCCCGCCGTCGGCAGCCGGTGGCGGCGCCGCGAGCGGCGCTCGGCGGCGAGGAACAGGCCGACGCCGAGCGCCAGGGACGGCACGCAGAGCCCGAGCAGCAGCGGCAGCGGGGCGCCCCTGCCGATCGTCTCCGAGCTGTTGTGCAGCGAGAAGACGATCATCACCAGCGCGCCCAGGATCGCCACCATGCCCTGCCGCTCCCGCCCGCTGGCCTGTTCGCCGAGGAAGAGCGCGGAGAGCAGCAGCAGCATCACCAGCCCGGTGACGAACAGCCCCTGGGCCGCGATCAGCGGGAGGGTGCGGTACACCGCGAGCTGCGCGGCGAAGCCGAGGAGCAGCGAGGCGGCCCCGACGATCCACAGCGGGCTGCGCAGCAGGTGCAGCACGACCAGCGCGGGGCGCCCCGCCGACAGCGGCGGCAGCGACGACAGCGCCCGCTTCTCGATGACGAAGCCCGCGCTGAACAGCAGGTTGGCCACCAGCGCCGCCGCGACGCCCCACAGCATCAGCGGGGGCCATCCTCGGGCCCTTCCCCAGGTCCCTCCGGCGGACGGGCCACGGCGCGCGCATGGACGAGCAGGATGGACGCCAGCGAGGGCGTCCGGCAGGCGGCCCGGTCCAGCGGCCGGAACGGGCGCGGCACATCGTGGTACGGGGCGCCGGTGATACGGACGACCTCGAAGCCCGCGGCGGGCAGCATGGAGCGCAGGGCGCGCGCGGTGAACAGCCGCAGATGCCCCACCACTTGGGAGCCGGGGCGGCCGTGGATGCCGCGCAGCGACACCTCCGAGAAGACCGGCTGGGTGCCGACGAGCAGCAGCGCGCGGTTGTACCAGGCGGCGAGGTTCGGGGTGGACAGCAGCAGATGGCCGCCGGGGCGCAGCACGCGGTGCAGCTCGTCCAGCGCCGCGTCCGGGTCCACCAGGTGCTCGATCACCTCGGAGAAGAGCACGGCGTCCGCCGAGTCCGTGCGGAACGGCAGGCCGGGCTCGGACAGTTCGCCCCGTACGGCGGTCAGCCGGGAGGCGGCGCGGCGCAGCGCGTCCTGCGACCAGTCGACACCGACGATGTGGTGCCGGCGCAGCAGCCGGGAGGCGGTGGCGGCCGCGGAGCCGTCGCCGCAGCCGATGTCCAGCACGGTGCCGGGAGCGCTGCCCAGCGCGCGCGCCAGGATGGCCGCCTGGCGGCGCGAGCGGTCGGCGCCCGAGGCGACGGGCGTGGCCGGGTCCTCGTAGAGCCGCTGGAGACTGCCGGGCCGACCGCCGGACCGACCGCCGGGCCGGTGGCCGTCCGCGCGGGCCGCGGGTGTGTCGGTGCTCCCGGTCATGGGCCCTCGCCCTCCTGCTCGTCCGGTGTGTACGCCGTGTCGGCCAGGGCGCGTGCGAACAGCGCGCCCAGCCGGGCGCCCGCTGCGTCGTCCAGCCGGGCGTGCGACCAGCGGAGCGCCAGCTGGAGCCGCCCGCCCGTGGAGACGGTCGTCACCGACAGCCCGCGCGGCATCCGGCTCGGCGCCGAGAACCACACCGCCTCGGCGCGGCCCGCGTCGCCGAAGTCCAGCGGATAGGGCACCCGCCCGATGTTCGACAGCAGCGTGCTGGAGGCCCAGGGTCCCGCGGCGTCGCGCAGGGCGCGCACGCCCACCGCGCGCAGTCCGACGGGGAGCACCGGAGCGGTCAGCAGGTCGCCGCTGAAGCCGAGCTGCGGCCTGCTGACGGCTTTCAGGGCGCGGGTGCGGGCCGCGGTCGCGCGCAGCATCCGCGTGATGGCGGCGCGGTCCGGGGCGCCGGACGCCGTCAGCGTGTCGTGCAGCTCGCGCTCCTCCGTGCCGAAGGTGACCTCGACCAGGCGGGTGCCGTTGCCGATGGGCATGTCGGCGGTGCGCGGACGGTCGTCGACCGGCATGGTGATGCGCACCGGGCGCCGGGGCTGTTCGTGCAGCCGGTTCCAGCGCGCCACGGTGACCCAGGTGGCCACCAGCAGTTGGTCGTTGACGGTGTACGGGCTGGTCCCGTCCGGTCCGCGGGGCGGGCGCGCGGGCACCGGCAGATCGGAGACGAGCATGCCGTTGCCGGGCGCGCCCGGGTGCAGGGTGTCGGCGGCGACCCGCGCGGGGCGCGTCCACGCGGACGTCGAGGGCTCGGCCTGCGGCAGCCCGGGACCACCGCTGTCCGACCGTTCCGGTTTCCGTACGGGCGGGGGCGCGGGCGAGTTGTCCGCGCCCCCGTACAGCTCGGCCGCCGTGGCGATCACCCGGAGACAGGCGGGACCGTCCAGCGCGGTGTGGTTGATGGTGACGAGCAGCACCCAGCGCCCCTCGTGCGCGACGGCCTCCACCCGGAACGGCGGGGACGCGTCCAGCCGCGGACAGGTGTCGAGCGCCCGGCGCCTGGCCTCCTCCAGCGTGCCGCCGGGATACGACACCGGGTCGCGGTCCGGCTCGCCGGTCTGCACCCACTCGTACCGCAGCCGCCACCAGCGTGCGGGGGACTGGCGGACGAGGATGCGCGGATGGCGGCGCATCGCCTCGGCGAACGCGGCCCGCAGCCGGTCGGGTTCCGGCCTGCCGGGCAGATGGATCTCGACGTGGACCGTCTCCGGCTCGTCGTCGGTCAGACAGTGCCGGGTGATCTCGTCCACGGTGGGGAACGGAATCCGCCGCTCCCGCTCCGGCCCCGGCGGCCGACCGCTTCCGCGTCCGGCTCCGGAGCCCGCCCCGCC
>NZ_JAAKZZ010000543.1 GCF_011045075.1 Streptomyces boncukensis | reverse complement strand
CCGGGGCCTCGGCGGGCGCGGGCGCGGCCGCCTCGGCGGCGGCCGGGGCCTCGGCCGGGGCCGGGGCGCCGCTGCCGTCGTCGATGACGGCCAGCTCGGCGCCGACCTCGACCGTCTCGTCCTCGGCCACCTTGATGGAGGCCAGCGTCCCGGCCGAGGGGGCCGGGATCTCGGTGTCGACCTTGTCGGTGGAGACTTCGAGCAGCGGCTCGTCGGCCTCCACTTGCTCACCCTCGGCCTTCAGCCAGCGGGTGACGGTGCCCTCGGTGACGCTCTCGCCGAGCGCCGGCAGGGTTACGGAAACCGCCATGGTTTCTCTTGCTCCTTACGAATTGCGGGTGGGTCGCGCCCTGACGGACTCGGTGTTCAGTCGTGGGAGTGCAGCGGCTTGCCCGCGAGGGCCAGGTGGGCCTCGCCGAGCGCCTCCGTCTGCGTCGGGTGGGCGTGGATGAGCTGGGCCACCTCGGCAGGCAGCGCCTCCCAGTTGTAGATGAGCTGGGCCTCTGCGACCTGCTCGCCCATGCGGTCACCCACCATGTGGACGCCGACCACGGCCCCGTCCCGCACCTGGACGAGCTTGATCTCGCCCGCGGTCTTGAGGATCTTGCTCTTGCCGTTGCCCGCGAGGTTGTACTTGAGCGTGACGACCTTGTCGGCGCCGTACCGCTCCTTGGCCTGCTCCTCGGTGAGGCCGACGGAGGCCACCTCCGGGTTGCAGTACGTCACGCGCGGCACCCCGGCGTGGTCCACCGGCACCGGGTTCAGACCGGCCAGCCGCTCGGCCACCAGGATGCCCTCGGCGAAGCCGACGTGCGCGAGCTGCAGCGTGGGGATGAGGTCACCCACGGCGGAGATGGTCGGCACGTTCGTCCGGCAGTACTCGTCGGCCAGCACGAAGCCGCGGTCCATGGCGACCCCGGCCTCCTCGTAGCCCAGACCCTGGGAGACCGGGCCGCGGCCGATGGCGACCAGCAGCACCTCGGCCTCGAACTCCTTGCCGTCGGCGAGGGTGACCTTGACGCCGTCGGCGGTGTACTCGGCCCGGTCGAAGAAGGTGCCGAGGTTGAACTTGATGCCGCGCTTGCGGAACGCGCGCTCCAGCAGCTTGGAGCTGTCGACGTCCTCGGCGGGCACCAGGTGCTTGAGGCCCTCGACCACGGTCACATCCGTGCCGAAGGACTTCCAGGCCGAGGCGAACTCGACGCCGATCACGCCGCCGCCCAGCACGATCGCGGACTTCGGCACCCGGTCCAGGGTCAGCGCGTGGTCGGAGCTGATGATCCGCTCGCCGTCGATGGTCAGGCCCGGCAGGGACTTCGGCACGGAGCCGGTGGCGAGCAGGATGTGCCGGCCCTCGTAGCGCTGGCCGTTCACATCGACGGAGGTCGGCGACGACAGATAGCCGGAGCCCTCCACATAGGTCACCTTGCGGGAGGCGACCAGCCCCTGCAGGCCCTTGTAGAGCCCGGAGATCACGCCGTCCTTGTACTTGTGCACGCCGGCCATGTCGATGCCCTCGAAGGAGGTCTTGACACCGAACTCGGCGCTCTCGCGGGACTGGTCGGCGACCTCGCCCGCGTGCAGCAGCGCCTTGGTCGGGATGCAGCCCCGGTGCAGGCAGGTACCGCCCACCTTGTCCTTCTCGATCAGGGCGACATCCAGACCGAGCTGCGCGGCGCGAAGGGCAGCGGCATAGCCACCGCTACCGCCTCCGAGGATCACTAGGTCGAAAACGGTGCTGGCGTCGTTCGCCACGTCACGTCCTCCATGCATGGGTACGCCGGTGCCGGTCGACGTCGACCGGGCGGCTTTACGTACGGCCGCTGTCTTGCTTGCTCGGCCCTGGTCCCGGCTTGTGATCAAGCCGCTGCGGGGCCCTGTCCTGCCGAGGATCCATCTTCGCACTTGTTGGCGGACAACGGGACGCGGGCCCGGCTACGCATGAGTAGGCCCCGATCGCTCGCGGCGAACGGGGCCCCACTGCAACCGGGGCAATCAGCCCAGATCGCCCTCCGCGGTCCGCTCGGCCAGCCGCACCAGCGTCCGCACGGCGGAGCCGGTGCCGCCCTTGGGGGTGTAGCCGAAGGCCGACGCGTCGTTGAAGGCCGGACCCGCGACATCCAGGTGCGCCCAGGGGGTGTCCTCGGGCACGAACTCCTTGAGGAACAGCCCGGCGGTCAGCCCGCCGCCCATCCGGCTGCCCACGTTGGCCATGTCGGCGACCGGGGAGTCCAGCTCCTTGCGCAGCTCGGCGGGGAGCGGCAGCGGCCAGGCCGGCTCGCCCGCCTCCTCGGCGGTCTCGTGGACGGCGGTGCGGAACGCGTCGTCGTTCGCCATGACCCCGAACGTGCGGGGGCCGAGCGCCACCACCATCGCGCCGGTCAGCGTCGCCACGTCCACCACCGCGTCCGGCGTCTCCTCGCAGGCCCGGGTGAGCGCGTCGCCCAGCACCAGCCGGCCCTCCGCGTCGGTGTTCAGCACCTCGACGGTCTTGCCGCTGTACATCGTCAGCACGTCACCGGGGCGGGTGGCCGAGCCCGACGGCATGTTCTCGGCGAGCGCCAGCCAGCCGGTGACGTTGGCCTTCAGCCCCAGCCGCGCGGCGGCGACGACCGTGGCGAACACGGCGGCGGCGCCGCTCATGTCGCACTTCATCGTCTCGTTGGCGCCGGCGGGCTTGAGCGAGATGCCGCCGGAGTCGTAGGTGATGCCCTTGCCGACCAGCGCGAGGGTCTGCTTGGCCTTCGGGTGCGTGTAGCCGATCCGGACCAGCCGGGGCGGCTGCTGCGAGCCGACGCCGACGCCGAGGATGCCGCCGTAGCCGCCCTTGGCCAGCGCCTTCTCGTCCAGCACCTCGATCTTCAGACCGTGCTCCTTGGCAGCGGCCTGCGCCTGCGCGACGAAGTCCGCGGGGCCCAGGCCGTTCGCCGGGGTGTTGACCAGGTCGCGGGCGCGGTGCACCTCGGCGGCGAGCACCTGGGCGCGCTCGGCGGCCGCCTTGTGCTCCTTGTCCCGGGGCTTGGCGCCGACCAGGGCGATCTCGGCGAGCGGAGCGCGCGCTTCCTGCTCGCTCCGGCCGCCCTTGGCGGCCTTCGCGCCCTTGCCCTTGGCGCCCTTCCCCGCCGCGTCCGCCGCGCCCCGGGCGTTCTCCTTGCCGAGGTACGCGGTGAAGGCGTACGCGCCCAGCAGCGCGCCCTCGGCGACGGCGGCGACCGCCGCGGCGTCCTCGACCGGCAGCGCGAACGCGGCCTTCTTCGAGCCCGCCAGCGCGCGGGCTGCGGCACCCGCGGCCCGGCGCAGCGCCTCGGCGCCGTAGCCCGCCTTCTTCTCCGGTTCCTGGCCGAGCCCCACGGCCACCACCAGTGGCGCCTTCAGCCCGGAGCCGGGCGAGGGGAGCTTGGTGACCTCGCCCTCACCGCCGCTCGCGCCGAGGGTCTCCAGGGTCGCGGCGAGCTTCCCGCCGAACGCCTTGTCGACGCCCTCGCCGCCGGGGACGACGACGGGACCCTTGGCGCCCTTGGCGACGCCGACGACGACGGCGTCCGCGCGCAGTGTCGCGGCGGACGAGGTGCTGAGAGTCAGTGCAGACACGTGCGAGAGACCTTCTTCCGTTGATTCGGGCGCTGCGGGCATCGTATGCCCGGCTTCGCGCAGGGGCGCCGGGGCCCCCGCCCGGTGTCGCTCAGCCCCCGCCTCGGGGCGGGGCGTTGGGAGCGCACGCAACCACGGCGGTCAGCCCAGCGCAAGCACGATCAGTGCCGCGGTGGCCGCCGACTCGGCCAGCGCGCCGTAGACATCGCCGGTCACTCCGCCGAACCGGAGGCGGCAGCGGCGCAGCAGGGCCTCGGTGGCGGCCAGCCCCACAGCGGCCGCCGCGGCGTACACGGCGGCACCGCCCGCGGGGCGCCCCGTGTGCGAGACGGCGAGCCCGGCGCAGGCCGCCAGGGCCGTGACGGCGGCGGCCGTGCCCCAGGCGGCGCGCACCGGCACCGTCTCCGCGACGGCGGCGCCCAGCCCCTCCGGGCGCGCGGCGGGCACCCCCGTACGGGAGGCCAGGGTGAGCGCGGCCCGCGCCACCACAGCGGCCACGGCGAACGCCGCAGCGCCGTGCGCCCAGCTCCGCGCGTACAGCTCGCTCACCGCCGCGACCTGGGCCAGCAGCGCCAGCACGAGGGTGAGCACGCCGAAGGGCCCGATGTCCGACTGCTTCATGATGCGCAGCGCGTCCCCGGCGGGCTTCCCGCTGCCCAGCCCGTCGGCGACATCGGCCAGCCCGTCCAGATGGAGGCCGCGGGTGAGCGCGGCGGGCACCGCGACGGTTCCGACGGCGGCGAGCAGCGGGGAGGCGCCCAGGAGCAGCAGGGCGCCGCCGAGCGCGGCGGCTGCGAGGCCGACGACGAGCCCGGCGAGCGGGGCGCAGAGCATGCCGGCGCGGGCGGCCCTCCGGTCCCAGCGGGGGATGTTCACGGGGAGGGTGGTGAGCGTCCCGAAGGCGAAGCGGAGCCCGTCGGGGAGGGTGGCGCGGGGTGCGGTGTCCATGACGGGGCCAGGCTAGGCCGTGTCCGGCGGATCGTGCTGGGCAGGGGCTGCCCCTGCCCAGCAC
>NZ_JAAKZZ010000542.1 GCF_011045075.1 Streptomyces boncukensis | reverse complement strand
CGACGTCCGTGATGGTGAACCCCGCGGCACAAAGCGCCGCCCGGGTGTCCCGCCCCGTGCGGCACCCGCCCATCAACCGCGGCCACACGGTCGCGTCGACGGCGCGCTGGACCCGCCGCATACCGCGCGTCCCCGCCCGTACGTGCTCGAAGAACCGCAGCTCGCCGCCCGGCCGCAGCACCCGGTACAGCTCGGCGAGCGCCAGCGGCGGATCGGCCACCGAGCACAGCGTCAGACAGGCCACCGCGGCGTCGAAGGAGCCGTCGGGGAAGGGCAGCCGCTCGGCGCGGCCGTCGGCCGGTTCCACCGGGACCGGCGCGTCGAGGGCCCGCAGCCGGGCCAGGGCCCGCAGCCGCGCCTCCGGCTCCAGCGCGACGACCCGCCGCACCCCGGGCGGGTAGTGCGGGAAGTTCAGCCCGTTGCCCGCGCCGATCTCCACGACCTCGCCGGACAGGCCGTCCAGCAGCCGCCGCCGGTACGCGGTGATGCCCGCCCGCTCCCCGGCCGGGCCGGCGACCTTCTCGTAGAAGCGGGCGAACACGGGGTGCTGCCCGGTCCGTTGCGTCATGCCGCCCCACCCTACGCTCCGCGGCGGCCCGGACCGCGGACCGCCGCGTCAGCGGGTGAGCACCCGGTCGAACGCTCCGCCGCTCCCGGCGAGTTCGTCCCAGGTTCCCGCCTCCGCCAGGCGGCCGCCCGCCAGCACGGCGATCCGGTCGGCCCGGCGCACCGTGGCCGGGCGGTGCGCGATGATCAGCGTCGTACGGTCCCGGGACGCGGCGGCGAGCGCGGCGGCCAGCTCCGCGTCGCCCGCGGCGTCCAGATGCGCGGTGGTCTCGTCCAGGACCAGCACCCGCGGGTCGGTGAGCAGCGCGCGGGCCAGCGCGACGCGGGAGCGCTGCCCGCCGGAGAGGGTGCTGCCGCGCTCGCCCACCAGCGCGTCGTAGCCGTCCGGCAGCTCGGCGGCGACCGCATCGACCCCGCAGCGGCGTGCCACCTCGCGCAGCCGCGCGTCGTCGGCGTCCGGGGCCGCCAGCCGCAGGTTGTCGGCGAGCGTGCCGTGGAAGAGGGGCGTCTCCTGGCCGACGACGGAGACGGCGGAGCGCAGGTCCGCCTCGGCGACCTCCCGGATGTCGAGCGCGCCCCGGGCGTGCAGCAGCTCCACCGCGCCCGCCGCCGGGTCCCAGAAGCGGGCCAGCAGATGGGCGCAGGTGGACTTGCCCGCGCCGGACGCCCCGACCAGGGCCACCGTCTCCCCCGCCCGCACCGTCAGGTCCAGTCCGTTAAGGACCGCGCCGCCCCCGTAGTCGAAGCGCACTCCGCGCAGCCGGACGCCGAGCGGGCCGTCCGGCAGCGGGCGCGGACGCGCGGGCGCGGGGGCGCCGGGCGGCGCGTCGACCGCGGCGCCGACCCGGGCCGCCGCCGCGCGCAGCCCGCCCGCCTGCCCGAGCGCCGCTGCCGCGTCGGCCACCGGCGCGAGGACGCCCAGCGAGAGCGCCATCGCGGCCGGGGCCCAGGCGCCGTCCAGCGTGTGCGCTGCCGCGGCGACGACGCCCACGACCGCCGCGACCACCAGCACGTCCCGCACGGCGGCGGCGCCCGCCTCCCAGGTGTGCTCGGCCCGCTGTGCCGCGCCCAGGCGCCGCCCGCAGGCGCGCAGCCGGGCGCGGCGCCGCTCCAGCGCGCCGAACGCGACCAGTTCGCGCAGTCCGTCCACGGTCTCCACCGCCTCGGCGGACAGCTCGGCGGCGGCCTTGCGGGTACGGGCCCCGCGCGCGGCCCGGCCGCGCCCGTCCACCAGGGGCGCGAGGGCGAGCAGCCCGGCGACGGGCAGGACCGCGGCGAGCAGCCAGGGGTCGACGATGCCCAGGGTCACCGCGCCCGCGCCGAACACCGTTCCGGCGGCCAGCAGCTGGGCCACCGCGTGCGCGTAGAAGAACTCCAGCGCCTCCACGTCCCCGAGCGCGGCGGCGGCGAGGTCCCCGCTGCGCCGTCCGCGGACCCGCGCGGGCGCGCTGCGCGCGAGGCCGTCGAACACGCGCACCCGCAGCTCGGCGAGCACCCGGTAGGCGAGGTCGTGCGAGAGGTCCATCTCGCGCCAGATGCCCAGCGAGCGGACCAGGACGAGCACCAGGAGCGCGGTGAGCGGGGCCGGGCCGGGTGCGGAGCCCTCGATGACGGCGGTGCCCACGGTGTGCGCGGCGAGGGTCACCAGCGCGACGAGGGACGCCTGGTTGACGAGCGCGGCGCCGAAGGTGCGGGCTGTCATGGCCCGGTGCGCCCCGAGGACGGGGAGCAGGGCGCGCAGGGCTCCCGGGTGTGGGGGCTCCGGTGTCATAGCGCCTGCCTTCTTCCGGGTTCCGGGCACGGGGTGCCGCTGACTGCTCGTTGCGGACTGCGGCACCGTTGCAGCTGAGCGCGCACCGCGGCGCAGCCGCCAGGGACCGCAGCCCCGCGCCCCTTCGGGGCGCGGCCCTCGGTCATGCCGCCGCCAGCCGGGCGTAGAGGGCGTTCTGCTCCAGCAGTTCCGCGTGCGTGCCGGTCGCCTCCACCCGGCCGCCGTCCAGGACGACGATGCGGTCCGCGTGGCGTACGGAGCGCAGCCGGTGGGCGACCACCAGACAGGTGCGCCCGGCGGCGGCCCGAAGCAGTTCGCGGCCGATACGGGCCTCGCGCCGCTCGTCCACGGCGCTCGTCGCCTCGTCCAGCACCAGCACCGGCGCGTCCGCGAGCAGCGCCCGCGCGAGGGCGAGCCGCTGCCGCTGGCCGCCGGAGAGGGTGGCGCCGCGCTCGCCGACGAGGGTGTCGTAGCCCTGCGGCAGCGCGGCGATCTCGTCGTGCACCCCGGCGGCGCGCGCCGCCGTGCGCAGCGCGGCGTCGTCGGCGTCCGGGCGTGCCAGCCGCAGGTTCTCGGAGACGGTGGCGTGGAAGAGATAGGTCTCCTGGGAGACGACGGCGATGCCCCGGCGGAGCGCGTCCAGGGTGTAGGCGGAGGTGTCCCGGCCGTCGACGGTCACCCGCCCCTCGTCCTGGTCCCGGTGGCGCAGCAGCAGGCCGAGCACGGTGGACTTGCCCGCGCCCGAGGGGCCCACGAGCGCGGTCGTGCGCCCGGCCTCGGCCGTGAAGCTCACATCCGTCAGCGCGGGCCTGTCGGCGCCCGGGTAGCTGAAGCCGACGTGTTCGAAGCGGATCTGCGGGGCCGCCGTCCACCGCCCGCTCTCCGTACCGGTGTCCGGGACGCCGTCCGGCGCGGTGCGCAGCCGGGCGATGCCGTCGGCCGCCGAGACGCCGAGGTAGCCCGCGTGCCATTCGCGGGACAGGTCGCGGATGGGCCGGAAGCACTCGGAGGACAGCAGGAGGACGAGGTAGGTGCCGGTCGCCGCGGTCCGCCCGGACGCCGCCGAGGCGCAGGCGACGAGCGCCGCGGCCACCGTGCCGCCCTGGATGGCGAGATCGGTGACCCCGGTGTCCACGAGGGACACCCGCAGCTTGGCGACGGTCGCCCGGTGCAGCGCGGCGGACCGCCGCTCCAGCCGCGCCCGGGTGCGGGCCACCGCTCCGGCCGCGCGCAGCGCGGGCATGCCCTGGAGGGCCTCCAGATAGTCGGCGGCCAGCGCGTCGTACGACTCCCAGTGCTCCTGTCCGCGGCGCGCCAGCAGCCGGTCCCACCAGCGGGGCGCGAACAGCGCGAGGACGAGCGCGGGCGCGAGTGCCAGGACCGCGTACGGCTCGACGGCGGCCACCGCGGCCAGCAGCAGCGGCGGCACGGCGCAGGTGATCAGCAGCTGGGGCAGATAGCGCGAGATGTACGCGTCCACGCCCTCGACGCCGTCGACGAGGGTGGCGCGGGCCGATCCGGCCCGTGCGACGGACGCGCCGGCGCCGAGCCGTTCGAGGAGGGCGTCCCGCAGCCCGGTCCGTACCGCCGTGCCGGCGCGGGACGCCAGCCGCCGCTGCCACCAGCCGAGCCCGGCCCGCACGGCGACCGCGCCCAGCACGCCCGCGAGCGGCGCCGCGAGAGCGCCGCTGTCGCCCCGGGCGAGGGCGGCCAGCGCGAGCGCGAACAGCACGGCCTGGGCGAGGTGGGTCAGCGCCACGGCGCCGAGCAGGCCGGTGGCGCCGAGCAGCGGGGTGCGCGCGGTGCGGGCCGCGCGCAGCAGCTCGGGGTGGAGCATCATCGGTGGTTTCCCTCTTCTCCCTGTTCTCCGTCCGGGGGGCCGGGTGCGGGCTGCCCCTGTCCGTTCGTTGCGGACTGCGGCGCCTCTTGGGCTGAGCGCGCAGTTCCCCGCGCCCCTTCGGGGCGCGTCCTTCCGCGGCCCAGGGCCAAGCCGTGCACGATGTGGTGCCGCCCCTCCGGGGCTCCCAGCGCGGCCCCGAGGTCGGCGCCCTGCCAGGAGCCGACGGGCCGCGAGGCCAGCCCCAGCGCCCCGGCGGCGACCTGCGCGACGCCGATGGCGTACCCGGCGGCCAGGTGCTCGCCGCGCACCCGGGCGGCGTCCGCGTCCTGCGGGCAGCCGTGGGCGAGCAGCATCGCACCGCACCCGGCGATCCACGGCTGTCCGGCGGCCCAGCGGGCGAGGGTGGGGCGGGCCTCGCCCTCGGCCAGGGTGCGGAGGCCGCCGGCGGG
>NZ_JAAKZZ010000541.1 GCF_011045075.1 Streptomyces boncukensis | reverse complement strand
ACCACCTCCGCGAAGATCGTGGTGGCCGGCGGCTTCGGCGTCGGCAAGACGACCTTCGTCGGCGCGGTCTCGGAGATCAATCCGCTGCGCACGGAGGCGGTGATGACCTCGGCGTCGGCGGGCATCGACGATCTGACGCACACCGGGGCCAAGTCGACCACCACCGTGGCCATGGACTTCGGCCGGATCACCCTGGACGACGACCTGATCCTGTATCTGTTCGGCACCCCGGGTCAGGACCGGTTCTGGTTCATGTGGGACGACCTGGTGCGCGGGGCGATCGGTGCGGTGGTGCTGGTGGACACCCGGCGGCTGGCGGACTGCTTCCCGGCGGTGGACTACTTCGAGAACAGCGGGCTGCCGTTCGTCATCGCCCTCAACGGCTTCGACGGCCACCAGCCCTACTCCCCGGAGGAGGTGCGCGAAGCGCTCCAGATCGGCCCCGACACCCCCATCATCACCACGGACGCCCGGCACCGCGCCGAGGCCAAGAGCGCGCTGATCACCCTGGTGGAGCACGCCCTGCTGGCCCGCCTGAAGTGAGCACCCGCCTCCGGGCGCGCGGAGACCCGCCCGGGTGGGCGTCCGCTGTGTCGAGCGCGGGGCGGCGCGGGGAGCGGTTCGTCCGCCCCGCGCAGTCCCGGATGCGCTGGCTGTGTTCTTTGCCATGTCCGGACTCGCCTTCATAACGTTTCGGCTGTCGATTACGGCGATGTGAACACTGCTGGCGAGCGGAACGCTTCACTCTGCGCACAAATCCCCTGCCTTTTGGCGCGGCACGGCCCCCAATGCCCGTTTTTCCTCGCACGCGTTCTCGCCCTGCGTGAATAAACCAAGTGTTTGGAAAGAGCGGGTCTGACGTGCTGCAATTCCCTGACTCAGCAGTAGCGACGGCGCAGCGCTGACGGGAACCGAGCGCCGAGAGGTGAGAAGTCGAGTGAGGCGAAGCAAAGCGGGCTCCGCGCCGCGGGACCAGGGAGCGGCGCGGGGCAACTTCACCCCGCCGTCCCCGGCCGCCGCGTCGGCGGCGCCGCGGCCGGGGGGGCCTCATGGTGCCGCCGGGCCGGGCGCCGGACCCGCCGGTGCTCCGGTGGGCGCCGCGGGAGGCGAGCCCCCGGACGGGGCCGGCCCGCGGGGCGGCGGCAGCCGCTTCCGCGCGCGCAACTGGCGCGTCCCCACCCGGCTGAACGCGATCCTGCTGCTCCCGGTGGTGGTCGCGCTCATCTTCGGCGGCTTCAAGGTGGAGTCCGACTTCTCCACCTGGCGGGAGGCCGGGGAGGCGCAGCGCACCGCCAAGCTCGTCGCCGCCGCCTCCGACTACGCCGACGCGATCGTCGACGAGCGGGACCGCTCGGCGGCCCCGCTGCTGCGCGGCGACAAGGACGACAGCGAGGTCAGCAGCTCCCGGAACGCCACCGACCAGGCGGCCAAGGAGTTCCGGACGGCCGTCGCCGACATGCCGGGCAAGGCGGGCCTCAAGCGCCGCCTCAAGGCGTTCGAGGAGGTGGAGCCCCGCCTGCCAGTGCTCCGCCAGGGTGCCTTCACCAAGGACCTCCCGGGCGCGCAGACCGAAGAGGGCTACGTCGCCGTCCAGCACCCGCTGATGGAGTTCGCCAACGAACTCGGTCTCGGCACCGGCAATGTGACCTCCTACGGCCGCACCGTCTACGCGATATCCCTCGCCAAGTCCGCCGCCTCGCTGCAGCGCGCGCTCGGCACCCATCTGCTCACCAAGCCGGGCCCCTCGGAGAAGGACAAGCAGGAGCAGCTCACCGCGCTGGCTTCGTACGCCTATCTGGAGCGGGTCGCACTGGAGGAGTACACCTCCGGCGCCCGCCCGCAGGACGTCCGGCTGCTGCGGAGCGAGCAGGGCAAGGCCAAGGACGCCACCCGTGAGCTGGGCGAACAGGCCAAGCAGGAGGCCGATGCGGACAACGAGAAGTTCGTGTCGCCGCCCTCGAAGAGCAAGATGGTCCAGGCGATCGGCAGCGGCGCGGGCGCGGGCGCGCTGAAGGCCCAGGGGATCACCGACAAGACCTGGACCGGCACCGCCACCGCCACCTTCGACGCGTACCGCGCGGTGGAGAAGGACCTCGCCGCGCACGCCGTCGAGGAGACCGACCAGATAGCCTCCGACGCCCGTCGCGACATGATCGTCAACTCCGCCGTCGTGGTGGTGGCGCTGCTGATCGCGTTCGTGCTCGCGGGCCGGATGGCGCGGGCGATGAGCCTCAGCATGCGCACCCTGCGCGGCGCGGCCTTCGACGTCGCCGAGCAGCGGCTGCCGATGCTGGTCGACCAGCTCTCCAGGACGGACCCGGGCCAGATCGACACCCGCGTCAAGCCCATCCCCATCACCACCCGCGACGAGATCGGCGAGGTGGCCCGCGCCTTCGACCAGGTGCACCGCGAGGCCGTCCGGCTCGCCGCCGAGCAGGCGCTGCTGCGCGGCAACGTCAACGCGATCTTCACCAACCTCTCCCGCCGCAACCAGGGCCTCATCGAGCGCCAGCTCACCCTGGTCACGGAGATGGAGAACAACGAGGCCGACCCGGACCAGCTGGCCAGCCTCTTCAAGATGGACCACCTCGCCACGCGCATGCGCCGCAACGGCGAGAACCTGCTGGTCCTCGCGGGCGAAGAGCCGGGCCGCCGGTGGACCGAGCCGGTGCCGCTGGTCGATGTGCTGCGGGCCGCGGCCTCCGAGGTCGAGCACTACGAGCGGATCGAGATCTCCGGCGTCCCGGAGAGCGAGATCCACGGCCAGGTCGTCAACGACCTCGTGCATCTGCTCGCCGAGCTGCTGGAGAACGCCGCCTCGTTCTCCGCGCCGCAGTCCAAGGTGCGGGTGCGCGCCACCCGGATGCCCGACGGGCGGGTCATGATCGAGATCCATGACAAGGGCATCGGTCTGACCGCCGAGGACTTCGCCGACATCAACCACAAGCTGGCCAACCCGCCCACCGTGGATGTGGCGGTCGCCCAGCGCATGGGCCTGTTCGTGGTCGGCCGCCTCGCCGACCGGCACGGCATCCGGGTCCAGCTGCGCCCCTCGGGCGAGCAGGCGGGCACCACGTCGCTGGTGATGCTGCCGGACGTCATCACCCACGGCGGCGGCGGTGCGGAAGGGGCCGAGGAGGACTTCACGGTCTCCCGTATCGTCCCCGAGGAGCAGTCCGGACCCCCGCCGCAGCCCGGACCCCGGCAGCCGGGGCCGGAGCCGCTGCCCCACGCCCCCACCGCCGCCGAGCTCGGCTTCGACGACTCGCGCTACACCCAGGACGGCAGCGGGCAGGCACCGCTCGGCCCGATCGGGCGCTCCCAGCGCCGGGAGGAGATGCGCGCGGCGCTGGAGGCCCACCAGGCCCGGACGCAGCGCCAGGAGCTCCAGCCGCCGCAGCAGCAGCCACCGGAGCCGGAGCAGCCCGCGCAGCCGTACCCGCAGCAGCCCGGCTACGGGCCGGAACCGTACGGGCAGGAACCGTACGGGCAGCAGCAGACGCAGCCGTACCCGCAGCCCTACGAGCCGGCGTACGGACAGCAGCAGGCGGACCCGTACGCGCAGCCGTACGCGCAGCCGCGCGAGCCGCAGCAGGGGCCGTACCCGGAGGCGTACCAGGAGCCGCACGGAGCGCTGCCCCAGCAGATCCCCCAGGAGTCGTACGAGGAGCCACCGCCGCTTCCTCAACGGCCCCTGGGTGCGGGCCAGTACGGTCTCAACGGAGCAGAAGCGGAATCTTCAACGAGCGCTCCCGAGGCCGGCCAGGACCGCGTAGGCTTCGACCGTCCGGACTCCCTCCCAGGGATGTTCTCGCCCACCACGGGTGCGGGACTTCCGCGCCGTGAGCCGGGGCGTTCACAGCCCGAAGGGGGGCCGGCGGCGCAGCACCAGCCCCACCAGGAAGCCCCGGCTCCGGTGCCTCAGCAGCCTCGGCAGCAGCCGTCGCCGGAGGAAACCGGAACCGGACCCGGACCTGGATCCGGAGCCGAGCCCGGTGGCCGGCAGCCGTCGGAGAACGACGACCGCTGGAAGGCGGCGGGTCTGCTGCGCGCTCCGCAGGCCGGCGGCGTCACCAGTTCCGGCCTGCCGAAGCGGGTGCCCAGGGCCAATCTGGTCGAGGGCGCCGCGGAGGAGAGCCCGCAGGGCGGCCCCTCGGTTTCCCGTGCGCCCGAGGACGTGCGCGGCAGACTGAGCAACCTGCACCGCGGTGTCCGCAGGGGACGCACGGCGGGCGACGCCAACGAGAATGACCAACAGGGCTTCGGCCCCGGCAGCACCTACGATCAGGAGCGTTAGTGTGAGCCCGATGAGCCAGGCGGCGCAGAACCTGAACTGGTTGATCACCAATTTCGTGGACAACACCCCGGGGGTGTCGCACACGGTGGTGGTCTCCGCCGACGGACTTCTGCTCGCGATGTCCGAGGGCTTCCCGCGGGACCGTGCCGACCAGCTGGCGGCGGTCGCCTCGGGGCTGACCTCGCTCACCGCGGGTGCGTCCCGCATCTTCGAGGGCGGGGGCGTGAACCAGACGGTGGTGGAGATGGAGCGGGGCTTCCTCTTCATCATGTCCATCTCGGACGGCTCCTCGCTGGCCGTCCTCGCCCATCCCGAGGCCGACATCGGTCTCGTCGGCTACGAGATGGCCCTGCTCGTGGA
>NZ_JAAKZZ010000540.1 GCF_011045075.1 Streptomyces boncukensis | reverse complement strand
GAGCAGGGGGCGCCGCGCGGTGCGGTGCCCGATGGCGTGGTGCCCGGTGGCGTGGTGCCGTGGGTGGTGTCCGGGCGCGACGCCGCGGCCCTGCGGGAGCAGGCGTCGGCGCTGGCCGCGCGGCTCACGGCCGACCCCGGGCCTGCGCCGGTGGACGTGGGCTGGTCGCTGGCCGCGACGCGCTCGGCGTTCGAATGCCGGGCCGTGGTCCTGGGCCAGCACCGCGAGGAGCTGCTGGCGGGCCTGACGGCCCTGGCCCGGGGGGAGCCGCACCACGGCGTGATCGTGTCCGACGGCGCTCCGGCCGCTGCGGGCAAGCCGGCGTTCGCCCTCGACTGCGGGGACGGCCCGTATCCGGGCATGGGCGCCGGGCTCCACGCGCGGTTCCCGGTCTTCGCCGACGCGTTCGACGAGGTGTGCGCCGTGTTCGACGCCGGGCTGGAGCGGTCCGTCCGGCGGGCGGTCCTCGACGGCGGCCCGGAGCTGCCGGACCGTCCCCGCTACGCGCGGGCCGCTCTGTTCGCGCTGTACACCGCCCTGGCCCGGCTGCTGGAGTCGGCCGGAGTCCGCCCGGGAAGGGTCACCGGCCGCGACACCGGCGAGATCGCGGCTGCCCATCTCGCCGGAGTGCTCGACCTGCCCGACGCCTGCGCGCTGGTCACCGCGCTGGCCGCTGCCGACGCCGGCGACACCCGCGACACCGGCGGGGAGGGCGTGCGCGAGACGCTGGGCGCGGTCACGTTCCGGAAGGCGTCCGTGCCGGTCGTCGACGTCCGCACCGGCGAGCCGCTCGGAGCGGACGTCGCCGCGCCGGAGCACTGGCTGGAGCGGCTGCAGCGGCCCGCTCAGGACCGGCCGATCCCCGCGCAGGCCCTCGCGGAGGGCGGTCCGTGGGTGCGTCTGGGCCCCGGTCCCGGCGCGGAGGCGCCCCCTGTGCCGGCCGTGCTGGAGCGCGGGCAGCCGGAGGTGCGGGCGCTGTGCCGGGCGCTGGCCCTGCTCCACACCGGCGGGACGGCGGTCGACTGGTCCGCCGTGTTCGACGGGGTGCCGGGGCGGCGTACGGTCGCACTGCCCACCTACGCGTTTCAGCGGCGGCGCTACTGGCTGGAGGAGAGGGCCCCCGCGGTCCGGTCACGGCACTAGGGGGTGTTTCGAAAGCCCCGCACGCCACCTGGAACGCCCGGCACGTGCTCTCGCCGCACCGGCCGAAAGCCCGAGTACGCCCAGTACGAGGGCTTTCACCCGGCACGCCGAGAGCACGCACCGGACGCCCCATGCGCCGCACGGGGCTTTCGAAACACCCCCTAGGGACACGGCCCCGGTGCCGGGCCGCCGCACGGGGCGCCGGACACGCGAGGTGCCCGGAGAGTGCTCACGGCTTGTGGGCGACCATGATCAGGCAGCCTGCCGCGGACGCCTGGGACTGCGAGACCGTGGCCGAGTTGAGCACGTCCTCCACGCTGACGCCGTGCCGGCGCTCGAACTCCCTGCGGTGCTTGAGGAAGGCGTCGAGCATCCGGGGGAAGGTGCCCTGGGTGTTCTCGGTGACATCGGTCAGCTCGTCGAGTTCCAGCCCGGCGCCGGAGACCAGCGCGGCGTAGTCCTCGAACCGGGTCAGTGAGGCAATGGAGGAGTCGTCCTCCGGCCCGGCCGCGTCGGCGGCCGCTCCGCCCCCGGTGAGGGACTGCGGCCCCGACCCCGGCTCCAGCGGGAACACATCGGTCAGTACCACCCGTCCGCCCGGCGCCAGGACCCGCGCCCACTCCCGCAGCGCCTTCGGCCGGTCCATATGGACGATCGACTCCAGGGCGAGGAGGGCGTCGAAGGAGCCTGCCGCGAACGGCAGCTCCATCGCGTCGGCGTACTGGAAGGTCACCTGTTCCGCCACGCCCGCGGCCCGGGCGGCTTCCGTGGCCTGCTCGATATGGTGCTCGCTGATGTTCACGCCGTGGACGCGGGCGCCCGTGGACGCCGCCACCCGCAGCGTCGGCTTGCCGATCCCGCATCCGGCGTCCAGCACCCGGTCCCCGGGCCCCACCCGCAGCCGCTCGGCGAGGAGGTCGGTGAGCCGGTCGGTCGCCTCCTCGACGGAGCTGGCGTCGGACGGCCCCTCCCAGTATCCGAAGTGGAAGTTGTCGTCCCAGGCCAGCTGCAGCAGCGACCCCAGCGGGCCGTAGAACTCGGCCAGCTGACCCGCGGTCGGCGGCACCGCCGATGGAGACGTCATGACACTCCTCCTGAGCCCTCGGGAACCCCGCGCCCCGATGCTCGGACACCGCTGTAACGCCTGGCTAAAGCGGCCCGCCGGAGCCGTTTGGCGGGCCTTTAGAGCGCTGTCCCACCATGGCGGCGTACTCGCCGCGGATCACCGATCCGGCGGGAGCTCCGTCATGGGCCACCGCCCTCATCCGCCGCCCGCTCCGGGCCGACACCACGTCAGGACACGACGGTATGCAGCAGTCAGAGACCACCGGGCACGACGACCAGGCCGTCCTCGACGGCAGCGCGCTCCAGGCGGAGATCGCTGCCGCCCCGCCGGCGGAACGCGAGCGGATACTGCGGGACGCGGTACGCGAACAGGCCGCCTCCGTGCTCGACTTCGCCACCTTCGACGACGACAGCAACTTCCTCGAACAGGGGCTCACCTCGCTCAAGGCCCTGGAGCTCACCCGGAATCTGATGACGCTCACGGGGATCGAGATCCCGCTCGTCGCCATCATCGAGCACCCCACACCGACCCTGCTCGCCCAGTACATCGCGGGGGCGCTGGACGAGGCCGGAGAGGACGGATCCGCCGGCGACGGCGGCCCTCGATGACCATCGAGTACACCTCTCAGGCATACCCGCCGCAGGCCCCCCGGCAGATCGAGGATCCGTTCGGCGGCGATCCCGTCTGGCTCGTCACCCGGCACGACGACGTGAGCGCGGTGCTCGCCGACCGGCGCCTGGTCATGAACCCCCGCACGGGCCCCGGCGGCACCGACTACTACACCCATATGCTGACCACCCTGGGCATCGCCAGGGAGTACGCGCCCTGCGTCGCCGGGAACATGGTGCACACCGACCCGCCGGACCACACCCGGCTGCGCAAGCTCGTCATCCGGGCCTTCTCCGCGCGGCGGATCGCGGCGCTGCGCCCCCGGGTGGAGGCCATCGCCAAGGAGCTGTCCTCCGCTCTCCCGGCCCGCGCGGAGAGCGGCACCGTCGATCTGATCGAGCACTTCTCCTACCCGCTGCCGATCACGGTCATCTGCGAGCTGCTGGGCGTGCCCGAGGAGCACCGGGACCAGTGGCACGCCTGGAGCCAGGACTGCACCAGCATGGATCCGCGGCGGATGAACCCGATGCTCGCCGACATCAGCGAGCACATCCGCGAGCTGGCCGGCCTGCGCCGGGCCGAGCCGCGGGACGACCTGCTCACCGGCCTCGTCCAGGCGCGCGAGCAGGGCGCCGACCGGCTCTCGGACAACGAGCTCATCGCCATGGTGCTGGCCCTGATGGTCGGCGGGCACGACACCACGGCGCATCTGATCGGCAACGGCGTCGTGGCGCTGCTGACCCACCCCGGGCAGCTCGCGATGCTCCGCGAGGACCCCTCGCTGCTGCCGGGCGCGGTACAGGAGCTGCTGCGCTGGTGCGGCCCGGCGGGCATCGCCATGCCGCGCTTCGCCACCGAGGACCTGACGATCGGCGGCGCCGGGATCCGGGCGGGAGAGCGCGTCCAGGCGCTGCTGAGCACCGCCAACCGCGATCCGCTCCACTACGACCGGCCGGAGGTGCTGGACATCACCCGCCGGCCCGCGGACACCGGGGGCTCGCACCTGTCCTTCTCCCACGGCGCGCACTACTGCCTGGGCGCCTCGCTGGCCGGCCAGGAGGGCGAAGTCGCGCTGGAGGTCCTGCTCCGCCAGTACCCGGATCTGGCGCTGGCCGTGCCGGAGGACGACCTGGAGTGGAAGCCCCTCCCCTTCACCAGGCAGCTCGTGCGGCTGCCGGTATGGCTGGGGGCAGCGCGCTAGTCGCAGGTCAGAGCAGCGGTCACCACGGCAGCGAAAGGGTGAGGATGGGCGAGCAAGCGATCAACGACAGGTCCGGCGGCCGGCCGCGGGGAGGGCCGGGGCGTGCCTTCCGGCGCTCGGCCCCGTCCCCGGACGACAGGGTGCGCTCGTTCTACGAGCTGCTGGACCGCCTGCACAGCAAGGAGTTCTACGGCGACCTCATGGGGCTCAGGACCCGGTATGTGAACTACGGCTACTGGGCGCCCGACTGCGCCGACCACGACGAGGCGTGCGAGGCGCTGGCGGACGAGCTGGCCGAGACGGCCGGTATCACCGCCGGGGACCATGTCCTGGATGTCGGTTTCGGCTACGCCGAGCAGGACTTCCACTGGATGCGCACCAGGAAGCCGGAGCGGATCGTCGGCATCAATGTGACCCCGGCCCAGGTCCGTGTGGCACAGCAGCGCGCCAGGGAGCTGGATCTCGGGGAGCGCCTCGATCTGCGCGAGGGCTCCGCGACCTCCCTGCCGTTCGAGAGCGCCTCGTTCGACAGGGTGGTGGCGCTGGAGTCCTCCGTGCACTTCGACACCCGGCAGACGTTCCTCGCGGAGGCGTTCCGGGTGCTGCGTCCCGGCGGAGTCCTCGCCACGACCGACCCCGTGCC
>NZ_JAAKZZ010000053.1 GCF_011045075.1 Streptomyces boncukensis | reverse complement strand
GGGCGGGGGACGGTACCGGACAGCCACCTTGACACCGAGGACCGGTCGCAGCCCAGACGCATGCCCCGCTCGGCGGCTACGGCGGCGACGGCGGCGGCGAGCTGGGCCTGGCTCCAGCCGGCCTCCTCCATGAGGTGACGCAGGCGGGTGTTCGGGTTACGGTGCACGTCTTCCCTCCCGGCTCGGCTTTAGCCGCACCGCCCCGAGCAAGGGCACAAGGGCACAAGGTTGCACGGTGTGCACGGCATCTGCGGCCGTGGAGCCTTGTAGCGCGGGGGTGGTGGGCGGTGCACTGTCCATACCCGGCTGTGCCTGGGCACAAGCAGACAGGCCGCACGCCGGGTGTCGTCCCGCCATGGCCATCGCCCTGTGGAGGAAGTCGATGCCTGTGTCCTCGCTGCCGCAGTCGCAGGAATCGGCCCCGGCCTGGCATCTCCTTGGCCGTGCGCTGGAGCTGACGGCACCTGCCCTGCGCGGTGGTGTCGGGCGCCTGCCCCGGGAGATGAGAGTGCTCGCCGGGTATCACCTGGGCTGGCTGGACGAGCATGGCCGAACGGTGAACGGCCCGGCGCTCGGCAAGGTGGTGCGGCCCGCGCTCGTGTACGCAAGCTGCGAAGCCGTCGGTGGCAGCGCCAAGGACGCCATCGGCGCCGCCGTGGCGGTGGAGCTGGTGCACAACTTCTCCCTCGTGCACGACGACGTGATCGACCGCGACGAACTGCGCCGCCACCGGCCCACGGTATGGAGGCAGTTCGGGATACCCGCCGCGCTGCTCGGCGGCGACGCCATGCTCACACTGGCCCTTCATGTCCTCGCCGACACTCCGGACATCGATGTGTCCCGCGCGGTGCAGGTGCTCGCCCACGCCACACTGGAGCTGATCGAGGGCGAGGCGATGGACACTGCCTTCGAGCAGCGCAGCGATGTGACCGTGGCCGAGTACGTGGCGATGGCCGGGGGCAAGACCGGTGCTCTGATGTGGGCCGCATGCACGCTGGGTGCGCTGGCTGGCGGGGCTGAGCGGGGGCGGATACATCATCTGGCCCGTTTCGGTCGGCACGTCGGGCTCGCCTTCCAGATCACCGACGATCTGCTCGGCCTGTATGGGGACGCGAAGGTGACCGGCAAGCCGGTCGGCCGCGATCTCGCCACCCGGAAGAAGACCTACCCCGTGCTGGCCGCCATGGCCACGGACACTACGGCTGGCCAGAAGCTCGCTGCCATGTATGCACGGCTCGGCCCCCTGGATGACCCGCTCGTGCCTCAAGCCGTGCTGCTGATCGAGGAGTCCGGCGGCCGACGTGCTGCCGAGCAGGCGGCGGCCCAGGAGCTGCAGCGGGCCTTCGCCGCACTCACGGAAGCCGTTCCCGAACCACGGGCTGCTGCGGACTTGAAGGCATTGGCCCATCTCATGGCCCACCGCGCCACCTGAGCCCGAGGCACCCCCACCCTCCAGGACGCCGTCAAATCTACTGTCGCCTTCGAGGTGCTGCTGGCCGAGGGCGACAGCGACACCATCCGTGTCTCCTATCCACCGCCCCAGAGGAAGACGATGCCCCCTCAAAGTCAATGCGACCTCGAAAGTGCGCAGTTCCACATTCCGTTTCCCATCATCCCGCCCTCAGAACAGTTCCCCGGCTCCGCGCAACTGGCGAGCTGGCTGAAGGACTGGTGCACGTCCTGCGGCTTGGTCGGCACGGAGGACGAATGGCACAAGGTCGAACAATGGCGCATCCCCGAGTTCACCGCGCTCACCCACCCCGGGTGCAGGGACGAGATGAGTGCCCGTCTGATCTGTGCGTGGGTGACCTGGACGTCCATCGTCGACGACGAGTTCGACGCCCCGACACTGTCCCGCCCCAGACCGCGTACAGGGCGTACTGAAGCCGCTGTTCGCCTACCTCGATGCCGCACAACGTGGCGAGGAGAACGCTGAACACCATGGGGACAGCCCAGCCGCGCGAGCACTGGCCGATCAGGTCTCCTGGACCACGCGGATGAGCCCAGACTGGCGGCTGCGATTGCTCAACAACCTGCGGGACTACCTCAGCGCCTACGTCACCGAGGCATACTATCGTCGGCTCAACGTTGTTCTGCCGGTAGAGAACCTGCTGGTGCACCGCCGCGTGTGCATGGCCATGGAACCCAGCTTCGACTTCATCGAACGCGTGGCCAGTGGTGAGCTCGCCGACGACGCGCGCCGGGCACTCCGGCCGCTCGCGGACTGCACCAGTGACGTACTCGGCGCGGTGAACGATGTCGCCTCCTACGCCCGCGAAGCATCACACGGCGACGTCCACAACCTGGTGATGGCCTTCTCCCGTGAGAAGGGCGTCACCGTGACCGAGGCCGCCCAAGCCACTGTGGAATTCGGCAACAGGCGCATACGCGACCTCGAATTTCTGACAGAGCAGATCCACGCACACCTGCCCCCCGATCAACGGTCCATGGCCGAGAAGTTCACCGAAAACTGCAGGACCTGGATACGGGGATACTACGAATGGGCGTTGATCACCCATCGGTTCCTCGTGGCGGACCACTGAGGAGATTCGAGCCGAAGCGGCCCGCGGACGTTCGCGGGGCCGCCAGATCCTGGATCCCGACAGGTGTGCACGCCCTCGCGCCCTACATCAGCGTCGTGCCGACGTCGAACTGGTGCAAGAAGATGCCGTCCGCGATCCCGGCGGCGACCGCGTCCCGCAGGGCGTCGTCGGCACCCCGGGTCGTTCAGCCATGCCTGCAGGCTATTGACGGATGCCGAACCGGTCTTGGACGCCGGTGGCGTGCGCCGTCAAGAATGGCTGCATGATTCACCACACGATGATTGTGTCCTTCCAGAACCCCCTGCCGGGCTCCGCGCTCGATCAGTACCTCGCGGATATCGAACGCATCATGCTCGACTCGGGTCTCGTGCAGTCCGTCACCACCCGGCGCCATCTGCCCGTCCCCGGCGAGGAAGACATCCCGGCACTGATCGCGACCGCGATCGTGCAGTTCACCGTGGCGGACGCCGACGCGCTGGCGAAGGTGTTCACCGTGCCCGGTCTGCACGAGGCCATCGAGCGCTGGCAGGCGCGGCACCCGTATCGGGTCGCTTGTGCGAACCACCAGCCCCTGGCCTGAGTTGAGCCCCGCCGCCGCGGCTGCCCAAGATCTACACGTGGGCGAACTGCGGCCGTCGGCGGAGGGGACGAGTAGAGCACCATGGCACAACCTGCGCAGGCGTGCTGGCTCGGCGGGGGTGGGCCCGGCAGCGCTGTGACGCCGCGACGCACCGGAACCGCCGGGGCACCGGCGGCGAACAGCTCGGATGAGTGCGCGCGCATGCGCGCGCCCCCGTGCCCTCTACACTCGGTGCTAAAGTGCCTCTGAGGGGCAATAGCCACTGAGGGGGTGTTTTCTGGGTGCTGGTTGGTCTGCTGCGTCGTTGTCTGCGGCCGTATGCCCGCCGGGTGGTGGGGGTGGTGCTGCTGCAACTGGTGCAGACGTTTGCGCTGTTGTATCTGCCGACGCTGAACGCGAGCATCATCGACGACGGTGTGCTGCGTGAGGATGTCGGTCATGTGCTGCGGACCGGTGGGTTGATGCTCTCGGTGACGCTGGTGCAGGTGGTGTGTGCGGGGGCGGCGGTGTATCTGGGGACGCGTATCGCGCTGGCGGTGGGGCGGGATGTGCGCGCTGGGGTGTATGCGCGGGTGCAGGGCTTCTCGGCCCGGGAGATGGGGAGGTTCGGGGCGCCGTCGCTGGTCACGCGGTGTACCAATGATGTCCAGCAGATTCAGATGCTGCTGCTTTTGGGTTTCACCATGGTGGTGACGGCGCCGATTCTGTGTGTGGGCGGTGTGCTGCTGGCGCTCGGGCAGGACGTTGCGATGTCGCTGTTGTTCCTGGTGGTGCTGCCGGTGCTGGTCGGTGTGATCGTGCTGATCCTGCGGTCGATGGTGCCGTTGTCGGGTGTGATGCAGCAGCGTGTGGACGGGGTCAACCGGGTGCTGCGGGAGCAGATCACGGGGATCCGGGTGGTGCGCGCCTTCGTCCGGGAGCGGTATGAGGAGCGGCGGTTCGCCGAGGCGAATCGTGGGCTGAGCGGTGTGGCGCTGCGGGTGGGCCGGTTGCAGGCGCTGATGAACCCGGCGGTGATGCTGATCGTCGAGTTCGCCGGGATGGGGGTGCTGTGGTTCGGCGGGCACCGGGTGGAGCAGGGCGAGATGCAGGTCGGCTCGCTGGTGGCCTTCTTGCAGTATCTGTCGCAGATCCTGTTCGGGGTGATGCTGGCGACCTACGCGTTCCAGACGGCCCCGCGTGCGGCCGCGTGCGCGGTGCGGATCCGCGAGGTCCTGGACACCGAGCCGAGCGTGGCGCCGCCCGCTGTCCCGGTTGCGGTGCAGTCGCGGCCGGGGCGGCTGGTGCTGCGGGATGCGGGTTTCCGCTACCCCGGGGCCGAGGCGCCGGTGCTGTGTGGGATCGATCTGGTGGCCGAGCCGGGTACGACCACCGCGCTGGTCGGCTCGACCGGCAGTGGCAAGAGCACCCTGCTGCGGCTGGTGCCCCGGCTGATGGACGCCACCTGGGGCACTGTCTGCGTCGGTGGCGTCGACGTCCGCACCCTCGACGCGTGCGTGTTGACGCGGAGTGTGGGCATGGTGGGCCAGCGGCCCTACCTGTTCTCCGGCACGGTGGCCTCCAACCTGCGCTACGGCGACCCGGATGCCACCGACGCACAGCTGTGGCGCGCTCTGGAGGTCGCCCAGGCGCGGGAGTTCGTCGAGGGCCTGCCGGAGCGGCTGGAGGCTCCCATCGGGCAGGGCGGCAGCAATGTCTCCGGGGGGCAGCGGCAGCGGCTGGCCATTGCCAGGGTGCTGGTCGCCCGGCCGGAGATCTATCTGTTCGACGACTCCTTCTCGGCTCTGGACCACGCTACCGAGCGGGCTCTGCGGGCGGCGCTGGAGGCCGAGGTGGCGCACGCAACCGTGGTGGTCGTCGCCCAGCGGATCGCCGGTATCCGGGATGCCGACCGGATCGTGGTCCTGGAGCGGGGGCGGGTGGTGGGGAGCGGTACCCATGCGGAGCTGTTCGCGTCCTGCCGTACCTACCAGGAGATGGTGTTGTCGCAGATGACCGAGCAGGAGGCCCGGTGAGCGGGCAGGACGACAAGGACCGGGACGGCAAGAACAGGCCGCTGGAGCTGCGCCGTTCGGGGCTGCGGATGCTGCGTGCGATGGGCGGGGATCGCAGGCTGCTGGTGGCCGCGGTGGGTGTCAACGCCGCCAGCGTCGGGCTGGCGACGGTCGTGCCCTACATCCTGGGGCGGGTCACCGACCGGGTCGTCCAGGGGCTCGGTGGTGATGCGGAGGTGGACTTCCCGGCGATCGGGCGGATTCTCCTCGGTATCGCGGTGCTGGTGGTCCTCTCCGCGCTGGCGGCGCTGGCCCGGGGGCGGTTGGCGGTGCGGCTGGCGCAGCGCACCGCTTTCCGGTTCCGGGAGCAGGCCGAGGCGAAGCTGCACCGGCTGCCGCTGGGGTATTTCGACCGGAGCCCGCGCGGTGAGGTCCTCTCCCGGGTCACCAACGACATCGACAATCTCGCGCTCACGCTGCAGCAGACCCTCACCGGCGTCATCGCCAACGTGCTCACCCTGCTGGGGGCGCTGGTGATGATGCTGTGGATCTCGCCGCTGCTCACCTTGGTGGCCCTGGTGACGATTCCGGTCGCGCTGTGGGTGACCAAGGCGCTGGCGAGGCGGGCCCAGCCGCAGTTCGTCCGCTCCTGGGAGGCCACCGGCAAGCTCAACGCCCATCTGGAGGAGACGTTCACCGGTCATGAGGTGGTCACCGTGCACGGGCGGCAGCGGGAGGCCGCTTTGGAGTTCGCCGCGCGGAACGAGGCCGTCTACCGCTCCAGTTCCCGTGCGCAGGTCCTCTCGGGTGTGATCGAGCCGGTGATGAACCTTATCGGCAACCTCAACTATGTGCTGGTGGCCGTGGTGGGCGGGTTGCGGGTGACGGCGGGGGCGATGACGGTCGGGGACATCCAGGCGTTCGTCACCTACACCGTGCAGTTCAACCGGCCGGTGACGCAGATGGGTGCGCTGGCCAACATCATCCAGTCCGGACTTGCCTCCGCCGAGCGGGTGTTCGCGCTGTTGGACGCCGATGAGCAGCGGCCGGACGCCGGCAGCCCGCAGAGCGGGCAGAGCGGGAGGGCTGGCGCCGGGCGGGTGGAGTTCCAGCGGGTGTCCTTCCGCTACGAGCCGGACAAGCCGCTGATCGAGGAGGTGTCGCTGACCGCCGAGCCCGGCCACACCGTGGCGATCGTCGGGCCCACCGGCGCGGGCAAGACCACCCTGGTCAACCTGCTGATGCGGTTCTACGAGGTCTCCGGCGGGCGGATCGCGGTGGACGGTGTCGATATCGCGGCGCTGCCCCGCCCCGAGCTGCGCGGGAAGGTGGGCATGGTCTTGCAGGACACCTGGCTGTTCGGCGGCACCATCGCCGAGAACATCGCCTACGGCGCCGAGGGCGCCGAGGGCGAACAGGTCGTCCGGGCCGCCGCCGCGGCGCACGCCGACCCGTTCGTCCGCACCCTGCCGCGCGGGTATGAGACCGTCGTCGACGGCGAGGGGGCCGGCCTCAGCGCGGGCGAGAAGCAGCTGATCACCATCGCGCGGGCCTTCCTGACCGATCCGCCGATCCTTGTTCTGGACGAGGCCACCAGCTCGGTCGACACCCGCACCGAGGTGCTCATCCAGCGCGCCATGACGGCGCTGCGCTCCGGCCGCACCTGCTTCGTGATCGCCCACCGGCTGTCCACCATCCGCGACGCGGACACCATCGTGGTGATGGAGGACGGCCGCATCGCCGAGCAGGGCACCCACCACGACCTGCTCGCCGCCGAGGGCGCCTACGCCCGGCTGCACGCCGCCCAGTTCACCCGCACAGCCCCGGCCACCGACTGAACACGGCCGTGCTCGGTGAGGCGGTCACCCGGTTCGAGCTCGGTCACGCCCTACA
The DNA here is from genome assembly GCF_011045075.1 of Streptomyces boncukensis. Lineage (GTDB taxonomy): Bacteria > Actinomycetota > Actinomycetes > Streptomycetales > Streptomycetaceae > Streptomyces > Streptomyces boncukensis. Next base: position 17,249 of record NZ_JAAKZZ010000053.1, on the reverse strand, counting down.
CCAGCGCGGACACCGAGCCCCGTATGCCGAACAGCGACTTCCCGTAGATCTCGGCAGCCACCTCGGGATTGAGGACCGCGTGCCGGCTCCCGGCCTCGGTGTCGCGCCAGACGCGCTGCAGCGGGTTGGACTCGCCGAAGCTCGAAGCACCTCTCCCCCTGTCCTCAGGGAGCGAGGACGACCGTCTTGCCGGGCAGCCGCCCGGCGCCTGCCTCCTCGTGCACGGCGGCCAGCTCGGTCGCCGGGCGGTGGGCGGCCACGTGGAGCCGCAGCGCGCCGGCATCCACCTTGGCGGCCAGCTCGGTCAGCTGGGCTCCGTCGCTGCGGACCCACAGGTTCGCGCTGCGCACCCCCCGGGCCGGGTCCTCGGGAACCGGGCCCGCGCTGCTGGCGGCGACCCCGCCGTCGGCGACGTAGTGCGTCAGCTGCGCCAGCTCCTCCGGGGAGAGCCGCACATGGTTCACCACGACCTGGAAGGGGCCGCCCACGGCGGCGGGGCCCGCGGCGAGGTCGAGGGGGTCGGCGACCCGGTGCGCGCCGTAGTCCCGGAGGCGGTCGGCGTGCTGCGGCCCGTCCACCGCGGTCACCTGCGCTCCCGCATCGGCGGCGAGCTGCACCACGAGGCTGCCCACCGCGCCCGCCGCCCCGTTGACCAGGACGGTCTGGCCGGTCTGGCCGGGCTTCAGCTCGGCGAGCTCGAACGCCGTCTGCCACGCCGCCAGGCCGGTCAGCGGCAGCGCAGCGGCGTCGACCAGCTCGGTCGTCCGGGGCGCCGGGGCCAGGGACTCGGCCGGGGCGACCGCGTACTCGGCGGTGCCGCCTGCGGAGCCGAGGGGCAGCATCGCCACGACCCGGTCGCCGACCTCGAAGCCGGTCACGTCCGGGCCGAGTCCGGCGACGGTGCCCGCCAGGTCGATCCCCGGCACGTACGGGAGGGTGACCGGCAGCATCTCGGCCAGGACACCGGCGCGGATGTGGTCGTCGACCGGGTTGAACGACGTGGCCGCCACCCGCACCAGCACCTGCCCGGGGCCGGGGACCGGACGGTCGACGTCCTCGTAGCGCAGGACCTCGCTGCTGCCGAACTCGTGGAAACGCATGGCCTTCATGGCACTTTCCTCCAGGGTGTATCGGTGTCGTTGTCAGTTGTCGTCAGTTGTCGTCAGTTGTCGTCAGTTGTCGTCAGTTGTCATCAGTCGGCGTCAGTCGTCGCCAAGGGATGCGGCGATCAGGCGGGAAGGTGAGGCCCGTCGGGACGCTCAGGTCAGCCGCATCGACTTTCACTTGCCGAGGCAAGTGAAAAGGTAGCGCGCCGAAGGTTGCCCAGGCAAGTGATGCGAGTTGCCTGGGCAAGTATGATAGGGCTCATGGACTCCCAGTCACCCTGGCTCGACGACGACCAGCAGGAGCTGTGGCAGGCGCTGCTCACAGTCGTCATCGCCCTCCCGGCGACCCTTGACCGCCAGTTGCAGCGAGACGCGGGCATCTCCAACTTCGAGTACGGGGTGCTGGCCCGGCTGTCCATGGCCGACGAGGCCACGATGCGGCTCGGCGACCTGGCCCGGGACTGCGACAGCGCCCAGCCCCGTCTGTCGAAGGTGATGGACCGCTTCGAAGCCCGGGACTGGGTCGCCCGCCGGCCCGACCCCGGAGACGGCCGCTACACCCTCGCCACCCTGAGCGACGCCGGCCGGCGGAAGCTCGTCGAGAGTGCGCCGGGGCACGTCGCGCAGGTGAAGCGGCTGGTGTTCGATCCGCTCACCGCCGCTCAGCGCCGCCATCTCTCGGCCGCGCTCACCCGCATCGCCGCCACCGTGCGCCAGGAGCCCGAAGCGGGCTGAGCGCCGCCCTCGGGCGGGGCTTCCATCGGCTCTGCGGCTCGGACGATTGCAGCCGGACACCGGGGGAACTATGGTCCCCATAACTGAGAGTGGCACCTCACTTGAGAATGGAGTGTCATCGTGTTCATCGCTGCGGCAGCGGACAGCGTGTCCATCGCTCCGAGCTGGGATCGCACAGCGGCAGCGGAGACCCGCCGCCTGGGGGAGGTGCCGGCCGCCAACGTCGGCGACGCGCTGCAGCGGATGACCGTCATGGACGGCGGCATCCGGCTGTGCACCGGGCGCGCCGCACTCCTGGGGAACGCGCTGACGGTGGACGTGCGGTCGGGCGACAACCTGGCCGTTCACCGTGCGCTCGACGAGGCCCGGCCGGGCGACGTCCTGGTCGTCAACGGGCACGGCGACATGACCCGCGCCCTGATCGGCGACCTCATCGGCGAGATCATGGTGAACGCCGGAGTCGTCGGCGCCGTGGTCGACGGCGCGGTGCGCGACGTCCGGGCGCTGTCCGAGATGGGCCTGGCCGTCTATGCGCGGGCGGTCACACCCGCCGGTCCCTTCAAGGACGGGCCCGGTGCCGTCGGCGCACCTGTGGCCGTCGGCGGCGTGGTGGTGGCGGCGGGCGATGTGCTCGTCGGCGACTCCGACGGCGTCGTCACCGTCCCACGGCACCGCGTGCGGGAGGTCGCCGACGCGGTCGACGGGATCGGCGAGAAGGAGGAGGCGCTCCGGCAGCGCATCCTCGCCGCGCGCCCCGACCGCCCCCAGACCGCCCGATGACCGCCGGACTGCCCGCCTCCCGGATGGCGGAGCTGCGCCGCAGCTCACGGCGCCCGGCCCTCGCCCCGGCCCCGCCCGGGGCGGTCTCCCTCGCCATGGGCGAGCCGGACTTCCCGACACCGCCGCCGGTGATCGATGCCGCCGTGGCGGCGCTGCGCGCGGGGGAGACCCACTACGCCGACCAGCAGGGCCTGCGGGAGCTGCGCGCCGCGCTCGCGGCGAGGCTGCCGGCGCACCCCGCCCGCACCTGGACCGCGGACGACGTCGTGGTCACCCACGGCGCCACCGCCGCGCTGGCTGCGGTCGTGCTGGCGATGGTCGGCCCCGGTGACCGCGTGGTCGTCCCGGAGCCCGCCTACTCGCTCTACGCCGACCTGGTCGTCCTCGCCGGGGGCACCGTGGACTTCGTCCCGCTGGCCCCGGATCTGCACTGGGACCTTGACGCGCTGGCCGCCGCGCTTCCCGGCGCCGCGATGATGATCTTCTCGAACCCGTCGAACCCGACCGGCATCGTGCACCGTGAGCAGGAACTCAGGGCTCTGGGCGGGCTCCTCGACGGCTCCGACGTCCTCGTCGTCAGCGACGAGGCGTACCACCGGCTGGCCTACCCGGGGCATGAGCCGACCTCGGCCCTGGAGATCGCGTCCCTGCGCGACCGGACGGTGTATGTGCAGACGTTCTCCAAGACATACGCGATGACCGGCTGGCGCGTGGGATATCTGACCGGGCCGCGCGAGGTGGTGGACGCGGCGGCTCAGGCGCACCGGACCCTGAACGGCTCGTCGGACACGGCGGCCCAGCACGCGGCTCTCGCCGCCCTCGATCTGCCGGACAGCGTCGTGGACGCCATGGCCGACCGGTACCGGCGGCGTCGCGAGCTGGTGGTCGCGCACCTGTCCGGCGTTCCCGGCCTGCATCTGGTCCCGCCGGAGGGGGCGTTCTACGGGTTCCTCCGCTACGACGCCGACAGGGGCTCCGAGGCGGTCGCCCGCGAGCTCGCCGAGCGGGGGGTGCTGGTCCGGGCCGGTGCCGAGTACGGGCCCTCGGGGGAGGGGCACGTCCGGATCTCGTTCGCGGCCTCCGAGGACGACCTGCGGTCGGGGCTGGAACGCCTCGTTCGCCACCTCGGCCGTGCGCGCACCTGACGGGGCCGGGTGTGTGCGTACCGCGTTCCCGCACGTCGAGGCGGTCGGCGCCGCGCTCGGACGGGATACCCTCTTCCTGCACGTCGACGAGGCGGAGGAGGCCCGTGAGCGATCAGCAGGCCCCAGGCGGGGGGCGGAGGCTGCGCAGTGACACCCGCCGCAACCGCCGGCGCCTCCTGGAGGCCGTCGGCGAACTTGCCCGGGAGGCGCCCGAGCAGCTCACCATGCAGGCGGTCGCGTCCCGCGCGGAGATCGGCCCGGCCACCGCCTACCGCTACTACTCCTCGGTGGACGACGTGCTCGCGGCGTATGTGCTCAGCGTCGTCGAGGAGCTCCGCGACTTCAGCGCGGCGTCGACCGCGGAAGGGCAACCGCTGTTCGACTCCGTTGTGGACAAATGGCTGGACCTGCTCGCCGAGCACGGCCCGGCGTTGGTGCAGCTCCGGTCCCGACGGGGCTATCTGGAGCGGCTGCACAGCGGGAACGAGATCATCGTGGTGATGCGGGACGCCTGGAGCGGGCCGGTGCGGGGACTGCTCGACGACCTCGGCCTCCCGGGCGAGATGATCGAGTACGCCGTCTTCCTCGGCAACATGATGTTCGATCCCCGGGAGCTCCAGGACCTGTTGCAGGAGACCGACCTGACCCGCCGGGAGGTCGTCAGCCGGCTGACCGAGGCGTACCGCGGCGCGCTGCGCGGCTGGGCGCGGGCGGGCTGATCGCCCGTCCCCGGATGCCGTCGACCCCTGAGCATTAAGTGATACGCTCATCTCAAATCGCATAGAGGTCTATGTATCGCGGTGACTAGGAGGTCGGCGATGACAACGCAGCAGCCAGGGAGCGAGACTGCCGAATCGGCCAGTTCCACGGTGCGAGCGGGTGAGCTCGAAGTCGGGTATATCGACGCCGGCAGCGGTGTGCCGCTCGTGCTCGTACACGGCGGCGAGAGCGACCGCACCGCGTACACCACGCTCCGCACGCACCTCGGCGCGGGGATCCGGGCGATCTCCTACGACCAGCGCGATTCGGGGCTCACCGTGAACCCGCCGGACCCGTACACGGCGGGCGACCTCGCCGATGACCTCGTCGCCTTTCTGGACGCGCTGGGGCTTGAGAGCGCGCACCTGTTCGGCACTTCCTTCGGCGGCGCCGTCGCCCAGCACGCCGCGCTCCGGCATCCCGAACGGGTCGCATCCCTCATCCTGGTCGCCACCACGCCGAGCTACGAGCTGGGCCGTGAGGTCATCGAGAAGCTCTTCACCATGTCCCACGAGGAGCGGAAGAAGGCGGCCCCGGAGTACTTCTTCACCCCCGAAGGCCAGGCCGCGATGCGCGCCCGGCCGGCCCGGGAGACGCTCACCGCCCGAACTCCCGAGCAGAGCGCCCGCCGCCACGCCGCCGCCCGGCAGCACGAGATCCGGGACCACCTCGGGGAGATCGCCGCACCCACCCTGATCGTGCACGGCACGGAGGACCGGCCGGCGCCCTACGAGGGCGCCGTCCTGATGGAGCAGCGGATGCCGAACGCCCGACTGCGCCCGATCGAGGGCGGGCGGCACGGGATCGGGGTGGAGTTCGCGGACACCATCGCCCAGTGGGTGCGCGAGTACCTCGGAGTGGACGCGGCGTGAGCAGCCCGACGGGGCCTCGCGGCCATGAGTGACGCCGGCCGCGAGGTCGCCGGCCGGATGGCCGAAGCAGCCAGGGCGTGGCTGGACTCCCTGGACGCGGGCCAGCGCGCGGTGGCGGTCGGCCCGCCCCCGGGCGCCGGCGGCGCGGCCGAAGCCGAACGCACCCGCTGGTTCTACACGCCCACCGACCACGGCGGCCTGACCTTCCACCAGCAGCGTCCAGCGCAGCACCGGCTGGTGATGCGGCTGGTCGCGACCGGGCTGTCAGAAGCCGGGTACACCACCGTCGCCACCGTGCTCGGCCTGGAGAACGTGCTCGACCGCACCGAGGGCTTCTCGGTGAACTGGGGGCGGGAGCGCACCCGCGACCCCAGCATGTACTACCTGCGGGTCTTCGGTGAGCCCGGCGGGCCGCAGCCGTGGGGGTGGCGGTTCGGCGGCCACCACGTCTCGCTCAACAACCTCGTGGTGGACGGCCGCGTCGCCGCCACCACGCCGTGCTTCCTGGGCGCCGACCCCGCCGCGTCGCCGCTGCTGGGCGGCGCGACGCTGCGCCCGCTGGGAACGGCCGAGGACCTGGCCCGTGAGCTGGTCCGCTCCCTGCGCCCCGAGTCCGCGGCGCGCGCGGTGCTGCTGCCCCGCGCCCCGAACGACATCGTGGCGGGCAACAGCACCCGGATCGACGACCGCGTGGTGAGGCGCGGCGAACTCTGGCGCCCAGGGCCGCACACCCCGGACCGCGCCGAGCAGCCGGCCACCGGCCTCGACGGTGCGAACCAGCGGGCGCTGGCCCTCACCCCGGCGCCCAAGGGCCTGCCGGGCGCCGAACTCGACACCGCGCAGCGGGAGCTGCTGCGCGCCCTGCTCGGCACCTACCTCGACCGCGTCCCGGACGGGGTCTCCCCGCTGCCCCGCTACGACGACCCGGCGGTGCTGGACGCCGTGCACCTCGCCTGGGCCGGCTCCACCACGGCGGGCGAGCCGCACTACTACCGTCTGCAGGGCCCGCGGCTGCTCATCGAGTGGACCAATATCCATCGCGGCGTCAACCACGCCCACGCCGTGTGGCGGGACCCGGAGGCCGACTTCGGCGGCGACGTCCTGGCCGCCCACCACGCCGCCCACCACACACCATGAGCCACCGACTCGCCTCTGGCGCCATCCGCCCTCGCCGCCATGGGCCGATGGGCCGATGAGCCCACGGGAATGGTTCAGCGGGCGGCCACCGGGAATTCCCGCATGCCGCGAATGATGAACGATCCGCTGCGCCGGATCGGGCCGGCGCGGCGCAGCCGCGGGATCCGCGCGGTCAGCGCCTCGAACGCGACTTCCGCCTCCAGCTTCGCCAGTGACGCACCCATGCAGTAGTGGATTCCCGCTGAGAAGGCCAGGGTGTCGGCGCCGATGTCGCGCGTGATATCGAAGGTGCCCGGATCGGGGAAGACCTGCGGATCACGGTTGGCCCCGCCGACCATGATCGCCAGCTCGCCGTCGACGGGCAGCGTGTGGCCGGCGAGCTCGATCCGTTCGTGGGCGATGCGCCGGTACTGCTGCACCGGCGGGTCGTAGCGCAGCGTCTCCTCGGCCACGCCGGCCGCCAGTTCGGGCCGCTCGACGAGCAGTTGCCACTGCTCCGGGTGGGCCAGCAGCGCCAGGATCCCGTTGCCGACCAGGTTGACCGTGGTCTCGCTGCCGGCGAGCGGCACGAAGGTGACCATCGGCACGAGCTCGTCCATGCTCAGTGTGCCCTCGTCGACCAGCGGCACCAGCCGGCTGATCATATCGTCCTGCGGATCGGCCTTGCGCAGCGCGATGATGTCGACGAAGAGATCCGTCATCTCCTTGATCGCGGCCTCGGTGCTCTGCGTCTGCTCGTAGGTGACCACGCCCTCCAGCAGCGGGGTGATCCGGCGGCTGATGTGGAAGAAGTCGGCGCGGCAGCGCTCCGGGATGCCCACCAGGTCGGCGATCACGGCGACGGGCAGTTGCTGTGCGAAGGCGGTCATCAGGTTGAACGGCTTGTCCTCGGCGAGGATGTCGTCGATCAGCCGGCTGCAGATCTCCTTGACGCGGGGCCGCCAGCCCCCGGCCATACGCGGGTTGAGGGTCGGGGTCATGACGCGGCGCAGCCGGGTGTGGTCGGGCGGGTCGGCGCCGAGCAGCGAATTGTCGAAACTCATGATCTCCGGGAGTTTCTCGCCGTTGGCCTTCCGGACCCCGAGGCGCCGGTCCCGCAGGATCTCGTTCGCGAGTTTGTGGTCCGCCGTCACCCAGGAACCGATAGAGCTCCGGTAGAGGCGGCCCCGGGCCCGGACCTCCTCGTAATGGGGATACGGGTTTTCCGGAACGCCCAGCACATTGGCGTACGGGTCTCCCTGTTCGGCCTGATTCCGGATGAAGTCCCGGAAGAAGGCCAGCTGCGCGCGCAACGCCCTTTCGCCCGGCCGCATCGGCGCCAGCTCCTCACCTAGCCTCGCCCTCATGTTCTCGGATTCGCGAGCATAATGATGATCGCCCCCTACCGGACACCCCTAACCCGCGGGCCGGCCCGTCCTCAGCTCGGATCGCCCACCCAGGAGAGCAGGATGGTCGGCAGGTCCGAGCGGCTGTTGATCTGCAGCTTGCGGTAGACCCGCGTCAGATGCTGCTCGACGGTGCTGACCGTGACGAACAGCTTCTGGGCGATCTGCCGGTTGGTGCGCCCCTGGGCCGCGAGGGAGGCGACCCGGCGCTCGGCGTCGCTGAGCTCGAAGATGGCCGGGTCGTCCTCCGGGGGGTCGATCGCGGCAACCGCCTCAGCCGGCAGGCGGTACTGCTCCGGCACGACCACCGCGGCCTGGTTGGCGAGCTGTCGCGCCCGGCGGCCGATGACCCGGGCGTGGGTGTACTCGCCGAGCGCGTGCTGGGCGTTGCTCAGCTCGGCCAGGGTGTCGGCCAGCTCCAGCTGGTCCCCGGTGGCCCGCAGCAGCTCGACCGCCTCCCGCAGGATCGGCGGCCGGCTGCGCAGCTCGCTGGAGGCGGCCAGGACCCGCAGTGTGATGCCCCGGGTGCGGGCGTTCTGGGTGCCCAAGCGCTCGATCTGGTCGGCGGCCACCATATCGGCGGAGAACTCGCCCGCCAGCCGGGCCGCGGTGAGGTCGGTGCGCCACGGCACCGGGCCCGGGGCGTCCGGGCCCCAGCGGCGTATCAGATCGCCGCATGCCTCGAAGTCCTCGATCGCGGCCTCGTGGCTGCCGCAGGCGAGGTAGTAGTGGCCCCGGGCGTGCCGGTAGTGCAAGCCGATCGTGGTCTGGAACATGGCGTCCGGCACTGCCACATTCAGATGGCTGAGCGCCTGTTCGTTCTCGCCCGCCCGGGTAGCGGTCATGATCAGGACGGACAGCGGCATGCCGATGAGCACGCCCAGCCCTCTGGGCGGAATCTGCAGGAGACTCGCACGGGCATGCCGCTCGGCTTCGGCCAGCTCGCCCTGACGGTGGCTCACCATCGCCCGCAGCCCGAAGAGCACGGCCTGCCAGGTGGGCGCCGACCTCCGCCGCGCCTCGCCGAGCAGGCGGTCGCACCAGGACGCCGCGGTATCCAGGCAGTCCGCGAAGACCAGCGTCTCCAGGGCGATCTGGATGGGGTACAGGGTGTCGTCCTCCAGGCGGCTGCTCTGCAGCAGAGCCTTGGCGTCGGCCACGGCGTCGTCGGTGTACCCGGCCGCGTAGACGGTCTGGACGATGCCCGCCGCCAGCGTCTTGAGCTGGGCCGTGGTGACCGACTGCGCCGACGAGGCGACCGGTGCCTCCCGCACCGGCTCGACCACGTTCGGGTACCAGTACGCCAGCGCCATGCGGGCGTTGTAGAGCGGCACCGCCAGGTCGTGCCCCTCGGCCCGGGTGGACGCCTCGACCCGGTCCAGCACCGCTTGGGCGTCGGCCGGCCTGCCGTACCACTCCAGGGGCGCGACCAGCGCGAGGGAGTCCTCGGCGGAGAGCTGCCCGGACCGGGAGGCGCCCAGGAGGCTGTCCACGTGGCGCTCCGCGAAGGCGGGGTCGAGCCGCCACTTCGCGCGCACCAGCAGCGCCTCCAGGCCGATGCGTGAATCCGGGTCGGCGTCCTCGCGGCCGGCCAGCTGCAGACAGTCCAGAGCGAGGCCCGTGTCGTCCTCCGCCAGGGCCTGCTCGGCCGCCTTGAGCAGCACCGGCACCGACCCCGGCGGCATGGGCTGACGCGCCGCGACCCAGTGCCGTGCGACGCGTACCGGCGCGGCACCGGCACGGTCCAGCAGCTCGGCGACCCGGGCGTGCAGCGTGGCGCGCTCCTGCGGACCCATCAGGTCCAGCACCGCCTCGCGGGACCGCCGATGGCGCAGCCGGCCGTTCGCGACCAGGCCCGCCTCGGTGGCGGCGTCGACAGCCCAGGCGGCGGCGGAAGTCGTCCACTCCAGCAGTTCGGCCAGGAAGGCGACGGGCACGGCCTCGTCCAGTACGGCGACGGCGCGCACCAGCGGCAGCAGGCTGGGATCGCTGCGCATCAGGCAGTTCAGCACGGCCGGCCCGAAGGCGTACCCGGGGGAGGGGAACGAGGTTTCGGGATGGCCGGCCCACCGGCGCGCCTGCGCCGCCCGGATTTCCTCGATGAGCGCCATGAGCAGCAGCGGGCTGCCGCCGGTCGCCTCGTACAGCGCCGCCGGGGTGTTGTCCTCAAGGTCGATGCCCTCGGCCCGCAGCACCGCGGCGACGCCCATCGGTGACAGCATGTTGAGGCGGATCAGCTGGCGGTGCGGCTGGCTGAGCAGTTCGGCCCAGATCATCGGCTGCGTCGGCCGGACCGTCGTGGTGTCGTTGAGCACGACGAGGACGCGTGCGCGGTCGATACGGCGCACGAAGTAGCGCAGCCACTGCAGCGAGGCCGCGTCGACGAAGTGCGCGTCGTCGACCCCGATCAGCAGGGGCGTCCGCTCGGCCACGGCCAGCATGATGCTCGTCAGGCCGTGCAGGACCGGCACGATGGCATGGGTCGACGACTCGTCGTCGCCGTCGTGCAGCGTCGAGGCGAGCGCTCCGGCCTCCAGCAGCCGCTGGGCCCGCGCCGCCTCCTCGTCCGGCAGCTCCAACCCGGCGAGGAGCTGCGTCATCGCGCCCATGGAGATGGCCTGCTCGGTCTGGGATCCCGTGGCACCGATATAGGTGACCCCGGCTGCGGCCGCCTCCCGCGCCAGGCTGCGCAGGAGCTCGGTCTTGCCGACCCCGACCGGGCCGCGGATGACCACTGCCCCTCCGGTGCCGCCGACGCACGCGGTGAGGGACGCGCGGAGCACGGCTAGTTCTGCATCCCCTTCGACCCGGACCATAGACACACTCTCCGTGAGCTAACCAGCGGTCGTCTCGACTCCGTTAGCGCTCACGACACTGCGGTGAAAGCCCCGCACCATGTCAGTGACTGAATACTGCGAACTGAAGCGTACGAAGTACTTAACGCAAGGAGTCGGGCCCGCTACGATGCATGCTGGTACTGCCCGGACCCTGCCATCGCGGTGTGGTGCCACGTGACGCATATGCACGTGACGCATAGAGAGGTAATGCACGGCATTGCCTCGGGTTTCCGCAGGTTTCCGCACGGACAGTTCCCAGGCTGAACAATCGGCCCATGGCGGGCCACTTCGAGCAGGGTTACCGGAATGAGACGGACCGCAACTGGTCCGCCATGATCTTCAGCAACTGGGTTTGGTGCGTCGTGAGATAGAAGTGTCCCCCGTCGAACTGGTGGAAGTCGAACTCGGCGGTGGTGTGCTGCTCCCAGGCCCGCGCTTCTGCGACCGTGACCTTCGGGTCGTCGTTGCCCACGAAGGCGGTGACCGGGCAACTCAGTGGAGCGCCGGGCACATAGCGGTAGGTCTCCGCCGCCCGATAGTCGGAGCGGGCCGCCGGCAGGATCATGCGCAGCATCTCCTCGTCGCCGAGGATGTTGCCGTCGGTGCCGTTCAGGCGTCGCAGCTCCGCGATGAACCCCTCGTCGGATTCCTGGTGGATCCGCTCGTCCCGCGGCATGGACGGGGCCCTCCGCCCCGAGGTGAACAACCAGGCCGGTACCACACCCCGCTCCTGCTCCAGCATGCGCGCCAGCTCGAAACCGACCGTCGCACCCATGCTGTGTCCGAACAGCGCGAGCGGCTTGTCGAGCCATCCGTCGAGCGCACCCAGGATCCCGCGGGCGAGGGTGGGCAGATCGTCGATGTTCGGTTCTGAACGTCGGTCCTGGCGGCCCGGGTACTGTACGGCCAGGGTTTCAACGGTCGGCGAAAGCGACCGGGAGACCGGGAAGTAAAAGCTGGCGGAGCCGCCAGCGTGCGGTAGGCACAGCAGCCTGATGGCACTGTCCGGTGCCGGATGGTACCGGCGAATCCACAATCCGATATCGTCTTGCACAGCCGTCATCCACCGATCCCTCGTCGTCGTAGGCGCCGCGGGGTCGGCCGCGCCTGCGACATCGCATGAATGTGTGAGTATCCAAGTGGTCGTTTGGGAATATCCTCAGAGGTGAGAGCGCAGACGGCAACCCCTACCGTGAACCCCCTATCGTCCGCCGGTCAACCCCTATAGCGAGATCGCGGGCCACCTCGGGGTCGCCGCCGGGTGCGGAGCCCGGGTCTCAGCCTTCGAGCTCCTCGTCGACCAGCGCGAAGATGGTGTCGGCCGTGGCGGTCGCCAGATCCCTGTCGTCGGCCCCGGCAGCCTGCCGCTCCCCGTTCCGTACCCGTTCGAGCATGACCTCCAACCTGGAGCGGACCATCGCCCGCTCCCCAGCCGTCAGTTCGAGCTCCCCGCCCGTCAGCTCGGCGAGCTCGCCCTCCATACGCGCCAACTCGTCCAGCAGCGTCTCGCCCGGTGTCCTGTCCGCCGGGACGAGCTCGTCCCGCAGGTGCTCCGCCAGTACGGCCGGGTTGGGGTAGTCGAAGACGAGGGTGGCGGGTAGCCGGAGCCCAGTGGCGGTGGCCAGCCGGTTGCGCAGCTCGACCGCGGTCAGCGAGTCGAACCCGAGGTCCTTGAAGGGCTGCTCCGCGGCGATCGCCTCGGGTGAGGTGTGCCCGAGGACCACTGCCGAGGACGTGATCACCAAGTCCAGCAGGACCGCGTCGTGCTGAGAGGCGGGCATCGCTGCGAGCCGGTCGGCCAGTGACGGCCCACTGGGCGCCGCTTCCTCCAGGGCGCGCCGCAGAGGGCGGTGCACCAGTGCGTGGAGGAGCGGCGGGATGTTGTGATGGCTGTGGAGTGTGGCGGGGTCGAGGTTGATGGGGAGGAGATGCGGGGTTGGGTGAGTGAGCGCTGCGTCGAACAGGGTGAGGCCCTGGGTGTTGGTGAGGGTGGTGCCGGTGGTGGTGGCGCGGGTGCGGTCGGCGCCGGTGAGGTGGCTGGTCATGGTGCTGGTTTGTTGCCACATGCCCCAGGCGAGGGAGTGGGCTGGAAGGCCCTGGGCGCGGCGTCGGGTGGCCAGAGCGTCGAGGTAGGCGTTGGCGGCGGCGTAGTTGGCCTGGCCGGGGGTGCCGAAGGTTGCGGAGGCGGAGGAGTAGAGGACGAACATGCTCAGGTCCGCGTCCCGGGTGAGTTCGTCCAGGTGGGCGGCGGCGGTGGCTTTCGCCCGCAGCACCGTGCCCAGACGCTCCTCGGTGAGGGCGGTGAAGACGGCGTCGTCCAGGACTCCGGCGGCGTGCACCACTCCCGTCAGCGGTGCGTGGTCGGGGATGTCCGCGAGGACGGCGGCCAGGGCGTCGCGGTCGGCCGCGTCGCAGGCTGCGATCCGTACGTCGGTGGCGCCGAGTTCTGTCAGTTCGGTGGTCAGGTCTGTGGCGCCGGGTGCGTGCGGGCCCTGGCGGGAGAGGAGCAGCAGGTGCCGGATGCCGTGTTCGGCTGTCAGGTGCCGGGCCAGCAGGGTGCCGAGGGTTCCGGTGCCGCCGGTGATCAGGACGGTGCCGTGTGGGTTGAGGGGGGTGGGGAGGGTGAGGGTGTTCTTGCCCACGTGCCGGGCCTGGGCCATGTGGCGCCAGGCGGTGGTGGCCTGGCGTATGTCCCATGCCTGCAGTGGCAGCGGCTTCAGCGCGCCCTGTTCGAGGAGGGCTACCACGTCGGTCAGGATCTGTCCCATGCGTTCCTGGCCGGCGTCGGAGAGGTCGAAGGGGTGGTAGGGCACGCCGGTGTCGGTGCGCAGGTCGGTTTTGCCCATCTCGATGAAGCGGCCGCCGGGTGCCAGGAGCCGTAGGGAGGCGTCGATGAACTCCCCGGTCAGGGAGTTGAGGACGATATCCACGCCGCGGCCGTCGGTGGCGGTGCGTATCTGTTCCTCGAAGGCGGTGTCGCGTGAGGAGGCGATGCGGGAGTGGTCCACGCCCGCCCCGGCCACGGTGGGCCATTTGGGCCGGCTGGCGGTGGCGTATACCTGGGCGCCCCAGTGGCGGGCGAGCTGGACTGCGGCCATGCCCACGCCGCCTGCTGCGGCGTGGATCAGTACCGATTCGCCTGGTTTGAGGTCGGCCAGGTCGCGTAGTCCGTACCATGCGGTGGCGAACACCAGGGGGACCGAGGCGGCTTGTGCCCAGGTCCAGCCTGCCGGGACGTGCACGAGCAGGCAGCGTTCGGTGACCGCTTCGGTGGTGAAGGCTCCGTTGAAGAAGCCGAAGACCCGGTCTCCCGGCCGCAGGTCCTCCACCCCCGGGCCGGTCTCGGTCACCACTCCGGCGGCTTCCGAGCCCATCACTCCCGGCTCGGGGTACATGCCCAGTCCGATCAGCACATCGCGGAAGTTCACCCCCGCGGCACGGACCGCGACGCGCACCTGCCCCGCACGCAGCGCCTCTGGCTGCGAGGTCACAGCACGCACGGATTCCAGCGTGCCGTCGTCTCCCGGTATCAGCTGCCATCCCTCCCGCGCCTGCGGCAGCACCAGCCCGTCCCCGGTCCCGGCCCGTACCAAGCGCGGTACCCATGCCTGCCCGTCGCGGATGGCCACCTGCGGCTCACCCCCAGCCGCCAGCAACGCCTCCTGCACCTCTTCGTCCGCTGCGAGGGCGGGGTCGGTGTCCACCAGGACGATCCGGTCGGGATGCTCGGACTGGGCCGAGCGCACCAGGCCCCACACCGCCGCACCCACCACATCCACACGGTCGCCAGGGACTGCGGGCACGGCACCGCGTGTCACCACGGCCAGGCGTGCGGCGGGGGCCTGCTCCGCCTCCAGCCATTCCTGTACGCCCCGCAGGACCTCACCCGTCACCAGTTCCACCGGCCCGCCCCCGACCAGCAGCGGGGTGTAGTCTCCCGGCGCGGACGGATCGGCCGGGGGCAGGGCCTTCCATTCGATGGTGAAGAGGGCGTCCTCGTCGGGTGTCCCGGCCGGGGAGAGCTGATCGGCCGCCACCTCCCGTGAGACCAGGGATGCCACCGCCAGCACCGGCCGCCCCGCACCATCCGCGGCCTGCACCCTGACGCCGTCACCTTGAGCGTGCACTGCCACCCGCAACGCCTGTGCGCCGACCGCGAACAACTCCACACCCGACCACACAAACGGCAACCGCGGACCCCCACCCCCACCATCACCCTCGCCCTGGTCGGCGAGGAGACCCGCCGGGTGCAGCGCGGCGTCCAGCAGCGCGGGGTGAATACCCAGCCCCTCCACCGGCTCGGCGAGCGCCACCTCCGCATACACCACCGACCCCGCACGCCAGGCCGCCCGCACCCCCTGGAAGGCCGGACCGTAGCCGAAACCCGCCCCGGCCAGCGCCTCGTAGAACCCCTCCACCCCTACCTCGACCGCATCCTGCGGTGGCCACATCCCGAGGTCGAAGTCCGCCCCGGAACCGGTCTGCCCGGTCTGCCCGGTCAGTGTGCCGGAGGCATGCAGTACCCACGCCTGTGTGCCGTCCACCCGGCCATGGACCGCGACCGGCCGCTCACCCGACTCCTCCGGGCTCCCCACCCGCACCTGCACCTGCACCCCGCCCGAGTCCGGCAGCACCAGCGGCGCCTGCAACACCAGCTCCCGCACCACACCGCACTCCACCTCCCGGCCCGCACGCAACACCATCTCCACCAGCGCCGCCCCCGGCACCACCACCCGGCCCAGCACCACATGATCAGCCAGCCACGGCTGCACACCCACCGACAACCGGCCCGTCAATACCGCCCCATCATCCTCGGCCAACGAGACGGCCGTCCCCAACAGCGCATGCCCCGCACCGGAGGCCCTGACACCCTCCGGCAGCGGTTGCGGCCAGTACCGCCGACGCTGGAAAGCGTAGGTCGGGAGGGGGATCGTGCGGCCGCCCCAGTCGGTGAACACCTTCGTCCAGTCGATGCGGGTGCCGGTGGTCCACAGGCGGCTGAGGGCGGTCAGGGCGGTGTTGGTCTCGTCGCGGTCCTTGCGCAGCATCGGCGCGAACACCGCATCGACGGCAGTTTCCTGGGCCATGCCGGACAGCACACCGTCCGGTCCCAGCTCCAGGAACCGGGTCACACCGAACGCACCCGTGGCAGCGACACCGTCGGCGAAGCGGACCGTCTCACGCACCTGGCGCAGCCAGTACTCCGGCTGCTGCATGGCGCCGGGCTCGGCGACCTCACCGGTCAGGTTCGATACGACCGGAATCCGCGCCGGGTGGAAGGTCAGCCCGTCCAGTACGGTCGCGAACTCCTCCAGCATCGGCTCCATCAGGGCTGAGTGGAAGGCGTGCGAGACCGCCAGGACGTTCACCCGCCAGCCGCGCCCCGCGCACTCGGCCGCGTAGCGCTCGATGGTCTCCAGGTCGCCGGAGAGCACGATGGACTGGGGACCGTTGACGGCGGCGACATCCAGCCCGGAGTCGGCGACGTCCGCCTCGGCGGCCTGCACCGCCAGCATCCCGCCACCAGCCGGAAGCCCCTGCATCAGACGGCCACGCTCCGCGACCAGCGTGCACGCGTCATCCAGATCGAGAATCCCCGACACATGCGCGGCGGTGATCTCACCCAACGAATGACCCAGCAGCACCTCCGGGGTGATGCCCCAGGATTCCACCAGCCGGTAGAGGGCGACTTCGAGGGCGAACAGTCCTGCCTGCGCCCACAGGGTGCCCTCCAGCCCGGTGCCGTCGGCCAGCACCGCGCGCAGCGGACGCTCCAGTCGGACATCCAGGCGGGCGCAGACCGCGTCGAAGGCTTCGGCGAAGACCGGGAACTGCTCGTAGAGGTCGAGGCCCATCCCGGGGCGTTGTGAGCCCTGACCAGTGAACAGGAACGCCAGGCGGCCCTCGCCGGACACCCCGGTCGCCAGGACATTGTCCCCGGTCAGGACTGCGCGGTGTTCCAGGGCGGCGCGTGTGGTGGCCAGCGACCAGCCGACATCCACCACATCCAGCTCGGGCCGCTCGGCCACGAAGGACCGCAGCTGCTTGATCTGTTCCTGCAGGGCGGGCTCGGACTGCGCCGAGACCACCCAGGGCACCAGCCCCGGCCGCACCGTACGTGCCGGTGCCGCCTCATCGACGGGTTCCGGTGCCTGCTCCAGGATGATGTGGGCGTTGGTGCCGCTGATCCCGAAGGAGGAGACACCCGCCCGGCGCGGCCGGTCCACCTCCGGCCACTCCCGCGCCTGGGTCAGCAGTTCCACCGCGCCAGTCGACCAGTCGACCTGCGGGGTGGGTTCATCCACGTGCAGGGTCGGGGGCAGCAGCCCGTTGCGCAGCGCCATCACCATCTTGATCACACCCGCCGCACCCGCCGCGGCCTGGGTATGCCCGATGTTGGACTTGACCGACCCCAACCACACCGGCCGGCCCTCCCCGCCCCGGTCCTGACCGTAGGTGGCCAGCAGCGCCTGCGCCTCGATCGGATCCCCCA
>NZ_JAAKZZ010000539.1 GCF_011045075.1 Streptomyces boncukensis | reverse complement strand
GGTTGGGGGGATGGCCGGGCGCCCGGCTCAGGCGGCGTCGGCGGCCCGCAGACTGCGCGGGCGCAGATCGGTCCAGTTCTCCTCGATATAGGCCAGGGCCAGTTCTCGGGTGGTCTGGGCGAGTGCCGTGCGCCAGCCGTGCGGAATGTCGGCGAATGCGGGCCAGAGCGAGTGCTGCCCCTCGTCATTGACCAGGACAACGAAAGTGCCCGACTCGTCGTCGAATGGATTGGTCATCAGTGTCTACCCGTTCCTTTTTCCGGCGTTTCAGAAGCGAGCAAGGTGCTGAGGACGGCGGCTGTCTCCGCGGCGGGGCCGGGGTCGAGCATGCCGTCGTGATCGGACGTGACGGGGTGGACGGTGACGCCGCCGCAGTGCGCGGCCCACGCGCCGGCGGCCGGGAGCCCTCCCTGCGGGGCGCCTTGCGTGGCGGCGAAGAAGTGCTGCTCGCCGTCGAAGTGGTCCGGGCGGTGCGCCGAACCGAGTTCGCTGAGGTGGCGGATGACCTGGAGCAGGTTGCCGAGCTGCTGCTCGGTCAGCTCGGCCAGCGGGTTCCCGTCCTGCCGCAGCAGGCCCAGGACGGCGGCGCGGGTGGGCTCGGCGCCGGGCTGGGCCAGCCCGAACCGGGTGAGGACCTCGGTGAGCAGCGCCCGCTCGCTCAGATCGGCGGACGGCTCTCCCGCGGCGGCCGGGAAGCCGTCCAGATTCGCCAGCAGCCCGATCCGCTGTCCGCGCCGCTGGAGCTGAACGGCCATTTCGTGGGCCACCAGACCCCCGAAAGACCACCCGACAATACGATACGGCCCGTCCGGCTGAATTTCCAGTATGCGCGCCACGTATTCTTCCGCCAATTCCGTGACACTGCCCGGGAGTTCCTCGGATTCCAGAATTCCGCCGGACTGGAGCGCGTATACGGGAACGTCCTCCGGCAGCGCGCCGGCCAGCTCCAGGAACGGCCAGCCCAGCCCGACCCCGCCGTGCACGCAGAACAGCGGCTCCCGGGTGCCGCGCGGGCGGACGGCCAGCACCCGCCCGAAGGCGTCGCCGTCCGCGCCCGGACCGGAGCCCTCCGCTACGGCGACGGTCGCCAGGCCCGCCACCGTGCGGTGTACGAACACATCGGCGGGCGTCAGCGCCACGCCCAGCTCCCGGGCCCGGCCCACCAGCCGGATCGAGCGGATGGAGTCGCCGCCCAGCTCGAAGAAGCCGTCCCGGATGCCGACCCGTTCGAGGCCGAGCACCTCGGCGAACACCCGGCACAGCGTCTCCTCCAGCGGGGTGCGCGGCTCGCCGCCCGCCTCGGCCGCCACGGGCGCCGGGTCGGGCAGCGCCTTGCGGTCCACCTTCGCGTTCGGCGTCAGCGGCAGCTCGGGCAGTTCGGTGAAGGTCGCAGGGACCATGTACTCCGGCAGCGCACGGGCCAGCTGGGCGCGCAACTCGGCGGCGTCGGCGGCGGTGCCGGCGTGCGGCACCACGTACGCGGCGAGCCGGTCGATGCCGTCGGCGCGGTCGCGGCGTACGGCCACCACGGCGCGGTCCACCGCCGGGTGGGCCAGCAGCGCCTCCTCGATCTCCGCGAGTTCGATGCGGAAGCCGCGGATCTTCACCTGGTGGTCGGTGCGCCCCAGGTAGTCCAGCCCGCCCCGGGCCGTCCAGCGCGCCAGGTCCCCGGTGCGGTACATCCGCGCGCCGGGCTCCGCGCTGTACGGGTCGGCCGTGAAGCGCTGCGCTGTGAGCGCGGGGCGTCCGTGGTAGCCCCGCGTCACGGCCGTGCCGCCGATGTACAGCTCGCCTGCGGTCCCCGTCGGCACCGGGCGCAGCGCGGCGTCCAGGACGTACACCCGGTTGCCCGCGAGCGGGGTGCCGATGGGCGGGTCCGTGACGCCGTCCAGGTCGGCGACCGTCGACCAGATCGTCGTCTCGGTCGGGCCGTACAGGTTGGTGAGCCGGGCCGCGGCGCCGTGCACGGCGGCGGCCAGTGCCGGGCTGATGGCCTCGCCGCTGCTCAGCGCGTGCACGCCGCGCAGCGCCTCGGGGCGCTCGCTGACCAGCGTGTGCCAGAGCGCCGGGGTGGCGTGGAGCCGGGTGGCCCGCTGCCGGGTGAGCAGTGCCGCGAGGGCCGCCGGGTCGCGTACGGTGTCGTGCCCCGCCAGGACGAGGGTGGCGCCGGACAGCAGCGGTGCGAACAGCTCCGAGTTGGCGACGTCGAAGCCGAAGGTGCTGACCGACACGAATCTGTCGTCCGGGCCGAGGGAGAGGTACCGCTGCGTCTCCGCGAGGATGTTGGCGAGGGCGCCCCGGGGGACGACCACGCCCTTGGGGCGGCCGGTCGATCCGGAGGTGTAGATGACGTACGCGGCGTCGTCCGGCCCCGCCTGCCGGCTCGGGGCGGGGCCGCCCCCGGCGGCCCCGGGCTCCTCCGGGGCCCCTTCGCATTCGAACCCCGCAAACAGCAGGTGGGGGACGTCCGCCAAGCAGGGGACCGCGTCGCGGACACCGGAGTCGGTGACGGTGAGCACCGGGGCCGCGTCCTCGACCATGTACGCGATCCGGTCCGCCGGATACGCGGGGTCCACCGGCAGATACGCGGCGCCGGCCTTCAGCACCGCCAGCGCCGCGACGACCATGCGCGGCGTGCGCGGCAGCGCGATGGCCACCAGCCGCCCCGGTCCGGCCCCGCGCGCCACGAGGTCGCGCGCCAGCCGGTCCGCCTCGGTGTGCAGCTCGCGGTACGTGAGCGAGGCGGCGCCGTCGTCGTACACCAGCGCCGTCCGGTCCGGGTAGCGCTCCGCCGCCGCGTCCAGCCGGGCGTGCAGCGGCTCGTCCACCGGGTGCGCCGGGGCGCCGTTCCAGTCGTGCAGCAGCCGGGTGCGCTCGCCCGGCAGCAGCGCCGGGATCTCGCCCAGCGGCCGCTCCGGCTCGGCGGTCAGCAGCTGCAGCAGGCGGCACAGCCGGACCGCGAGCGTACGCGCCCCGGCGTGCGTGAACAGGTCGGTGCTGTACTCCAGCCGCCCGGCGAGCCCGGCGGGCCCGCCCTCAGCCCCGGTGCGCTCGGCCACGTCGATGGCCAGGTCGAACCGGGCGCCGCCGGTCCCCGCCGCGCCCGCCTCGGCGGTCAGGCCCGGCATCCGGAAGGCGGCGCCGGCGTTGTTCTGCAGGGCCAGCATCACCTGGAACAGCGGGTGCCGCGCCACCGAGCGGGCGGGCGTCAGCGCCTCCACCACCTGCTCGAACGGCACGTCCTGGTGCTCGAACGCGGCCAGTCCCGCGTCCCGCACCCGGCCCACCAGCTCCCGGAACGTGGGGTCCCCGGACACGTCGGTGCGCAGCACCAGGGTGTTCACGAACAGCCCGACGAGGTCGTCCAGCGCCTCGTCCGTGCGCCCGGCGACGGGGGTGCCGACGGGTATGTCGTCGCCCGCGCCCAGCTTGCTCAGCAGCGCGGCGAGCGCCGCCTGCACCACCATGAACAGGCTGCCGCCGCACTCCTTCGCCAGCGCCAGCGCCCGCGCGTGCACCCCGGCCGGGACCGTGAAGTCCACGGTGCCGCCCGTGTAGCCGGCGGTCGCGGGGCGCGGCCGGTCGGTGGGCAGCGGCAGCTCCTCGGGAGCCCCCTCCAGGGCCTTCCGCCAGTATCCGAGCTGGCGGGCTGCCAGGCTGTCCGGGTCGTCCGGGTCGCCGAGCAGCTCCCGCTGCCACAGCGCGTAGTCGGCGTACTGCACCGGCAGCGGCGCCCACTCCGGGGCCGTGCCGCCCAGCCGGGCGGTGTACGCGGCCGACAGGTCCCTGGCGAGCGGCGCGTTGGACCAGCCGTCGGCGGCGATGTGGTGCACGACCGTCACCAGCACGTGCTCCCGGGGGCCGAGCGCGAACAGCGCGGCCCGGATCGGGATCTGCCGCGTCAGGTCGAAGGGCCTGCGGGCGAACTCGGCGACGGCGCCGTCGAGTTCCTCCGCCGACACCGCGCACACCGGCAGCGCGACCCCGGCTCCGGACCGCACCCGCTGCCGCGGCTCCCCGTCCCGGGCGGGGAAGACGGTGCGCAGCGCCTCGTGCCGGTCCACGACGTCGCCGAGCGCGGCGGCCAGCGCGTCCTGGTCCAGCTCACCGGTCAGCCGCAGCGTCCACGGCAGGTTGTACGCGGTGGCCGAGCCCTCCAGCTGGCCCAGGAACCACATGCGCCGCTGCGCGAACGAGAGCGGCAGCGCCTCGGGCCGCTCCCCCTCCGGGACCGGGACGAGCGGGGGCCGCGCCGCGTCCGCGCCGTCGAGCAGCGCCGCGAGCGCGGCCGGGGTCGGCGCGTCGAAGACGGTCCGCACCGCCAGTTCGGCGTCCAGCAGCGTGCGGACCCGGCTGACCAGCCGGGTGGCGAGCAGCGAGTGGCCGCCCAGCTCGAAGAAGCTGTCGTCGGCGCCCACGCTCCCGATGCCGAGGATGTCGGCGAACGCCTGGCAGAGCAGCGCTTCGGTCCGGGTACGGGGCTCGCGCGCCGTACCGCCGCGCCCGCCGGCCCCCATCTCCGGCGCGGGCAGCGCCTTGCGGTCCACCTTGCCGTTCGGGGTCAGCGGGAGCGCGTCGAGGACGACGACGGCGGACGGCACCATGGTGCCGGGCAGCAGCGCCGAGACTCCGTCCGCGACCGCCTGCGCGGTCGGGGGCGGGGCCGGGGCC
>NZ_JAAKZZ010000538.1 GCF_011045075.1 Streptomyces boncukensis | reverse complement strand
CTCCCGGGACGTGGAGTGGGTGCCCCTCGTGCACGCCGTGTCCCTCCCCGGCGGCCCCGTGGACCCGGGCACATACGACCGGATCCGCACCGAGCTCACCGACCGCATCCGCGCGGCGGGCCCCCTGGACGGCCTGGTCTACGACATCCACGGCGCCATGAGCGTCACCGGCATGACGGACGCGGAGGCCGACCTCACCGCGGCCGTGCGCGAGGCGATAGGCCCGCGCACCCTCATCTCCGCCGCCATGGACCCGCACGGCAACGTCTCCTACGACTTCGCCCGCCGCCTCGACCTCCTCACGGCCCACCGGCTCGCCCCGCACGAGGACGCCTGGGAGACCCGCGAACGCGCGGCGCGCAAGCTGGTGGAGCGGCTCAGCTCCGGCGCCGGGCGCCCGTACCGCGCCTGGGTGCAGATCCCCGTCCTGCTGCCCGGCGAGAAGTCCAGCACCCGGCTGGAGCCGGCCGCCTCCCTCTTCGGCTCGCAGGCCGGTATCGAGGCCCGGCCCGGCATCACGGACGCGGGCCTGTGGGTGGGCTACGCCTGGGCCGACGAGCCCCGCTGCCGGGCCGCCGCCGTCGTCACCGGCGACGACCCGGGCCGCGCGCTCGCCGAGGCCGGCGACCTCGCGCGGCGCTACTGGGAGGCCCGCCGCGACTTCGTCTTCGTCGGCCCGACCGGGGACGCGGACACCTGCGTCGCGAAGGCGGTGGCCTCCAGCGCCCGGCCCTTCCTGGTCAGCGACTCCGGCGACAACCCGACGGCGGGCGGCGCCGGCGACCTCGCGTATATGCTCGGCCGCCTCCTCGCCCACCCGGACCTGGCGTCCGGCCGGGCCACCGCGCTGCACCCCGGCATCACGGACCGGGCCGCCACGGACGCCTGCTTCACGGCCGGCACCGGCGCCCGAGTGACCCTCCGGGTGGGCGGAGAGTTCAGCGCGGGCACCGGCGCGCACGCCGAGCCGTACGAGCTGAGCGGCGAGGTCGTCTCGCTCCAGGAGCTGGACGGGGTCCGCGCCGCCGCGGTGCGCCGGGGCGGGGTCACCGCCGTCCTCACGGACCGCCGCAAGCCCTTCCACACCCGCGCCGACTTCGGCGAACTGGACCCGTACACGTACGACCTGGTGGTCGTGAAGATCGGCTATCTGGAGCCGGAGCTGTACGGGATGGCGGCGGACTGGCTGCTGGCCCTCACGCCCGGCGGCGTGGACCAGGACCTGCTCCGGCTGGGCCACCACCGCGTCGCCCGCCCCCTCTACCCCTTCGACGACGCGGACTTCACCGAGCCGGACCTGACGCCCGTGCTGCTGCCGCCCGCCGCGTAATCCGTTCGCCGCGCACGGGATGCCCCTCCTGGTGCACGCCGACGGCGCACTACGGTGAAGCACATGATCGCAGTCGTCGAACTGATCACGTATCCCGTCAAGGGCTGTGCGGGCGTCCCGTCACAGGAGGTCCGGCTCACCCCGGCCGGGCCCGCGCACGACCGTTCGTTCATGGTCGTGAGCACCGACGGGGTCTACCGCACCCAGCGCGCGCACCCCGCGCTGGCCACCATCCGCCCCCGGATCACCGAGGACGGCCGCGAACTGACCCTGCGGGCCCCGGGAATGCCGCCGCTCGACCTCCCCGTGGACACGGAGTCGGCGCCCGGTCCCGTCGACCTCTTCGGGGCCGCGTTCCGCGGGATCGACCAGGGGCGGGAGGCGAGCAAGTGGCTGACGGCGCACCTCGGGGCCGACAGCCGCCTGGTGCGGGTGCCGCCGGACCACGACCGGGTCACCGACGGCCTCCACCCCGGCCGCTCCGGCTACGCCGACAGCGGCGCCGTGCACCTGCTCTCCCGCGCCTCGCTCCACGACCTCAACGCGCGGATCGAGGCGGCGGGGCGCGCCCCGTTGCCCATGGCCCGGTTCCGGCCCAACATCGTGGTGGACGGCTGGGAGGCGCCGTACACCGAGGACACCCTCCGCCGCGCCACCGTCGGGGACGCCGAACTGGGCTTCGCCAAACCGGCCGTACGGTGCGCCGTCACCCTCGTCGACCCCGACACCGGCACCCGCGCCGGCCCGGAACCGCTGCGCACGCTGGCGGACTACCGCCGGGACCTGGCGCCGGGCGGCGTGACGTTCGGCGCGAAGTTCTCCGTCCTGCGACCGGGCACCCTGCGCGTGGGCGATGAGCTGACGGCGACGGAGTACGCCTAGTCCGTCCGGCGGATCTTGCTGTGCAGGGGCTGCCCCTGCCGGTGCGTCGCAGTCCGCGGCTGGGATGGGGCCGGTCGCGCAGTTCCCCGCGCCCCTGCGGGGCGCGCCCTGGCGCCCCGCAGGGGCGCTTCAGGGGCGCGGGGAACTGCGCGCGCAACCCCATCGCGCCCGCAGTCCGCAGGACACGGGCAGGGGCAGCCCCGACCCGGCTGCCCCGACAGAGGGCAACCACGATCCGCCGGACACGGCCCAGGCGGGGGCGGGGCGCCCTCACTTCGGTACCGTTTCCCGGTACTCGCGGTTCGCGGCCATCACACCGTCCAGCGCCTCCCGGGCGCGGACGAGCTCGTCGATGCGCCCGGAGAGCCGGTCCCGCTCCTGCGCGAGCCGCTCCAGCGCCGCGTCGGAGCTGTCCGGACTGGGCGCGTCCACGCAGGGCAGCACCTCGGCGACGGTCCGGCTGGAGAGCCCCGCGGCGTACAGCTGTTGGATGAGCACCACCCGCTCGACCGCGGCGTCCGCGTAGTGCCGCTGCCCGCTGGGGCTGCGGGTGCTGGCGAGCAGCCCCTGCTCCTCGTAGTACCGCAGGGACCGGGCGCTGACTCCGGTGCGCGCCGCCAGTTCCCCGATCCGCATGCCGACCTCCCTGCCGTGACCCGCGTCACAACCCTTGCCTCTGACGTCAGTGTGAGGTTTTAGCGTAGCCGGTGCGCGGGGAACCCGGCGCACCGTACCGAGACGGATTCCTGACGTGACCACTCTTTTCGACACCTACCCGACGTACTGGCACGCGGCCTGACGGGGCGGAGGGAGCGGAAGCGCGAACGCGTAGGCCCGCTCCGCCGCGCAGCTCTGGCAGGCGCCCGTGAACCGCACCAGCAGCCGCTCCCCGGCCCTGGTGCGGGCGCTGCGCCACAGGCAGCGGAACTCCCCGCACGCGCAGGTGCGATGGGCGACGTCGGCGAGCGCCCCGAGCGCGGAGTCGTGGCCCTCCTCGACCGGCGCCTCCTCGACCGGCGCCGCCGGGGACGCACCGGCTCCGGCAGCGCCTTCCGCGGGCCGGTGCCGCCGTCGCCGCCACTCCACCTCCGCGTCCGGAGCCCGCCCCGTGCCGCCGCACTCGACGCAGGTGCCCGGCCCGGCGTTGGCCGCGGCGCACCAGCACCGCCTGCCGGACAGCCGGGTGGTGCCCTCGCAGTCCAGGCACACCCCCCAGCCCTGGCACCAGTCGCACAGCACCCCGTCGACCGTGCTGCGGGTCCAGGGCGGCTGCCGCAGCTCCCGCCCGGTGAACAGGACCGGGGTCCAGCCGGTGAGCGTCAGCAGCCCGGCCCCCTCCCCCGCGTGGACGCGGACCGCGAACTCCCCGTGAGCGGCCCGCGCCCAGCTCCCGCCGGCGCCGTCGCCGCGCCCGCCGCGCACCTGCCATCCGGCGGCAGTGAAGGCGTCCAGGACATCGCGGAAGGACGGCGAGGACGGCGAGGAAGGGGAGGACGCCGGGTGCCGGACGCCGCCCGCCGCAACCAGGAAGAGGTGGCTGCGGCCTACCGGTTCGGGCCCCCTGAGCCGTACCGGGTCGGTCCACTCGCGGACCACCGCCGCACGGCGGTCCGCGTGCAGCGCGGCGGCAACGTCCAGCAGCTGCCCCCTCAGCCACAGCGCCTGCGCCGGTGCCGCGACCCCATCG
The DNA here is from genome assembly GCF_011045075.1 of Streptomyces boncukensis. GTDB lineage: Bacteria > Actinomycetota > Actinomycetes > Streptomycetales > Streptomycetaceae > Streptomyces > Streptomyces boncukensis. The sequence goes on along the minus strand of NZ_JAAKZZ010000538.1, from coordinate 784 downwards.
TCCTCTCCGGCCATGCGGGGCCCCTCCCCTCGCGTTCTCCCGTACGGACGGCGGACCTCCCCGCGCGGGTTCCGGCGGCCGTGCAGCGGTGACCGGGCCCACAACCGGACCCGTTAGCCTGGCCGCCGACGACACACGCACGGACGGGATGGGGGACGTCTCCTCGTATGCCCACACAACTGCAACGCGGCCACAAGGCCAAGGTCAGTGATCTGACGGCGGGCACGGATCTGTACGTCGGCGTCCAGATCGCCGGGGCGGGCCTCGCCTTCGACATCAGCTGCTTCGGACTCGACGGGCAAGAGCGCCTCTCCGACGACCGCTACTTCGTCTTCTTCAACCAGCCCAAGTCGCCCGAGGAGTCCCTGCAGCTCCTCGGCGCGCAAGCGGGCGACACCGAGTCGTTCCGGGTCACCCTGGAGCGGATCCCCGAGCAGGTGGAGCGGCTCTCGTTCACCGCCACCGTCGACGGCGCCGGGCAGATGTCGCAGATCGGGCCGGGGTACATCCGTATCGTCGCGGGCGGCGAGGAGGTCGCGCGGTACGCCTTCGACGGCTCGGAGTTCACCACCGAGCGCGCGGTGATGCTGGGCGACTTCTACCGCAAGGGCGGGATCTGGCGGTTCGCCGCCGTCGGACAGGGCTTCGACGGCGGGCTCGACGCGCTGCTGAAGCACTTCGGCGGGGAGATCGCGGAGGAGCAGGAGGAGGCGGCGGCGCAGCAGGTCCCCGGCTTCGCTCCCCCGGCGGACGCCGCGCCCCCGCAGCCCGCACCGGGCTTCGC
>NZ_JAAKZZ010000537.1 GCF_011045075.1 Streptomyces boncukensis | reverse complement strand
CCGCCGCCCCCGCCGAAATCCGCGTTCAGCACCGCGAACAGGGCCAGCGGGCCGCCGACCACCACCACGCACACGGCCATCGCCAGCCATACGCGCTGGGTGCGCCGCGCCCGGCGGCGCTCGTCGGCCGCCTGGGCGAACAGCCGTTCAAGCAGGCCGCCGGACGGCTCCGGGGACGGCCCGGCCACCGCGTGCTCCGCGAGCAGCGGCGCCAGCCCGGTGAGGGACTCCAGTTCGACGGCGCAGCGGTCGCACTCGGCGAGGTGCTCCTCGAACCGCTCGGCCGCTGCGGAGTCCAGCACGCCCAGCGCGTACGCGCCGACGTCGGTGTGCGCGGTGTGCGCGGTGTGCCCGGCCGGCCCGGATCCCCCGGTGGGCCCGGAGTCCCCGGTGGGCCCGGTGCCGTCCGCGTGGCCGTCCCGCCAGGTCACGACGTCACCCCCCTCTCCTCCAGCGCGAGCCGCAGCGAGCGCAGCGCGTAGTAGATCCGCGAGCGCACCGTACCCGCCGGTATGCGCAGCACCTCGGCCGCCTCGTTCACGGTCCTGCCCTTGAAGTACGTCTCGACCAGCGCCTCCCGGTGCGCCGCCGTCAGATCGCCCAGCGCCTCGGAGATCGTCATCATCCGCAGCGCGCGGTCGATCTCGTCCGTCGCGGGCAGCGCCTCCAGCGGGGCCGCGTCCACTTCGGGCGGGCGGGCCTGGCGGCTGCGGTGCCCGTCGATGACGATCCGGCGCGCGACGGTGACCAGCCACGGCCGGACGGAGCCGGTCGCGTGCCGCAGCTGCCCCGCGTTCCGCCAGGCCCGCAGCAGCGTCTCCTGCACCACGTCCTCCGCACGGTGCCGGTCCCCGGCGACCAGGCGCAGCACGAACGCGAGCAGCGGGCCGGCGTGCTCGTCGTACAGCTCTCTCAACAGGGCGTCGTCGGGCGAGGTCCGGTCGGCGGCCACGACGGCATCGTCGCGCACGGAGCACCTCCGGTCGAGAGTGACGTCGCAGCCCGATACGGCTCGCGCGCGCCGCGCGTTCACCCCCGCACGGGAAAGAGCCGCGGCTTCCGCCTGGCCGCCACGTCCTCCGCCCACCCGAAGGCCACGACCAGCAGTGCGAGCAGCGGCCACACCAGGACGAACATCACCGCCGCGTCCCCCTGCTCCAGCCACGACGACAGCGTCGGCGAGTCGGCCACGGCGTCGATCTGCCACAGCTTGTCGATCAGGGGGACGGTCGCGATCAGGGCGATCTCATGCCAGAGGTAGATGGTGACGGCGCGCGCGTTGGCCAGCGTGATCAGCGGGTCGAACCGCCCGAGCACGCCGGGCAGCCGCTGCCAGCTGGGGCTGAAGTGCAGCAGGAGCAGACAGAACCCGAACGACCACAGCGCCTGGCCGAGCGGGATGTCGTTGAGATCCCACCCGTCCGGGCCCAGATGGCCGTGCGCCCACCACGCACCGGCCGCCATCACGAACGGGGCCAGCGAGGGTATGACGTACCCGGGGAGCCGCCGCAGCAGCCCCTCCCGGTGCGCGAAACCCAGCACCCAGCAGGACCCGTACACCGCGAAGTCCTTGACGGCCTCCCCCGTCTCACCGGGGATGCGCAGCACGCCGGTGTCGATGAGCGCGGTGAGGGCGAGCGGCGCGAGCAGCGTCGCCCAGGGGAGCCGCCGGAAGGCCCGGAGCAGGACGGGCGAGAGCAGGACGAACCAGAGGTAGGCCCGCAGATACCACAGCGGCCCGGCGGCCTGGAGGGCCCAGGACCGCTCCAGCAGCCCGCCCTCGGACCCGGCCGACTCCGGATACGGCGGCGCCCCCACGGGCACCAGCCACCGCAGCACCTCCAGCCCCGGCCGCCAGCCCTGCACGGCGACGAGGGCGGTCAGCGCGACGGCCCCGAACAGCCACAGCGGCGGCAGCAGCCGCCGCACCCGGCTCTTGATCACCTGGAGCGCGGGCCGCGCCAGGGAGTGCGCCATCAGCGACCCGGCGAGCGCGAACATCACTCCCATGGAGGGGAACACCAGCGTCAGCCAGGCCCAGCCGAAGGTGTGGTACGCGACGACCCGCAACAGCGCGAGGGCCCGGAGCAGATCGAGGTACCGGTCCCGCCCGGGGCGCGTCCGGCCCGCGTGCCGCGGACCGCTCCCGCTCTCCGTGAGGCCGGAGGATCGCGGCACACCGGACGACTGGGACAGGCTCATCGCACACCCACCCCCTCCGCCGGACCCGGACCCGTCGCCGGACCCGGGCCAGCCACCGGACCCGGACCGGGACCCGGACCAGCCGCCGGACCCGGACCAGCCGCCGTTTTCGGGCCCGGCGCGGCGCCGAGCGACCCCGTCCGCCGCAGCTTCTGCCACCGCAGCCGCCCCCCGGTCAGCGCCGTGATCCACGACTGCAGCAGCACCACGTACATCAACTGCCGGTAGAGCACCTGCTGCAGCGGCAGCGACAGCAGCGGCGTCATCCGCTCCCGGTCCAGCCGGAACGCGTACGCCGCGCACACCCCCTGAACCGCCAGCACCGCGCCCCACGCGAGCAGTGTCTTCCCGGTCTCCCCGAACACCAGCCCGTAGAGCAGGAAGATGTCGATCAGCGGTGCCAGCAGCGGCGCGAAGACCATGAACAGGGATACGAACGGGAGGCCGATCCGCCCGAAGCGCCCGGAGGGCCCGCGCTCGATCACGGCGCGCCGGTGCTTCCAGATGGCCTGCATCGTCCCGTACGACCACCGGTACCGCTGCGACCACAGCTGCTGCACGCTCTCCGGAGCCTCGGTCCACGCCCGCGCGTTCTCCGCGTAGACGACGCGCCAGCCGTCCCGGTGCAGTGCCATGGTCACGTCCGTGTCCTCGGCGAGCGTGTCGTCGCTCATCCCGCCGGCCCGCCACAGCGCGGTGCGCCGGAACGCGCCCACCGCGCCCGGGATGGTCGGCATGCAGCCCAGCAGGTCGTACATCCGGCGGTCCAGGTTGAAGCCCATCACATACTCGATGTGCTGCCAGGCGCCGATCAGCGAGTCACGGTTGCCGACCTTGGCGTTGCCGGCCACCGCGCCCACCCGCGGATCCGCGAAGGGCTGCACCAGCTCGCGGACCGTGGACGGCTCGAACACCGTGTCCCCGTCCATCATCACGATCAGCTCGTACGACGCGTGCCGCAGACCGTTGTTGAGGGCGGCGGGCTTGCCCGCGTTCGCCTGCCGGACCACCCGTACCCCGGGCAGCCGCAGATCCTCCACGAGGTCGGCGGTGCCGTCCGTGGAGCCGTCGTCGATGACGATGACCTCGACCGGGTGGTCGCCGGCGACCAGCGAGCGCACCGTGTTGGCTATGCACTCCCGTTCGTTGTACGCCGGTACGAGCACGCTGACGGGTTCCGTCACCGGACAGCGGCCCCACTGGAAGGTCCGTTTGCGCACCCTGCGCGCATGCAGCCCGGACAGCACCAGCATCAGCCCGAAGCGCCCGAAGACGAGGACGCCGATCACCGCGAGCCCGACGACCAGGAAGCCCATCGCCCGCTCGGACACCCCGACGGCGAACACCCACGCCTTGCCCTTCCAGTGCTCGAAGCCGGACACGGGGGTGTGCGCGCTGGGCGCGTCCAGCGCCTCGGTGAGGTTGGTGAAGCGGTAGCCCCGCTCCGCCATATCGGGCAGAAACCTGTCCAGGGCGGCGACGGTCTGGGCGCGGTTGCCGCCGGAGTCGTGCATCAGCACGACCGCGCCCTTGTTCCCCTGCGGTGTCGCCCTCCGAATGATCTCGTCGACGCCCGGCCGCTTCCAGTCCTCGCTGTCGGTGTCGATGAACGCGGTGATGTAGCCGCGCTGCCCGATGTACCGGGTGACCGGCCACGACTTGTTGTCCAGCGCGTCGGCCTTCGACGAGTACGGCGGCCGGAACAGCGACGTCCGCACGCCCGCCGCGCCCTCCAGCGCGAGCTGGTTCTGTGCCAGCTCCCAGTCGATCCGCTTCCGGGACTGGAAGGACAGATCCGGGTGGTTGAACGTGTGCAGGCCCACCTCGTGGCCCTCGTCCACCATCCGCCGGACCAGGTCCGGATAGCGCGAGGCCATGGTGCCGGTGACGAAGAAGACGCCGTGCGCCCGGTGCTTCTTCAGCTTGTCGAGGACCTTGGGGGTCCACTCGGGGTCCGGCCCGTCGTCGAAGGTCAGCACCATCGTCTTGTCGGGCACCCGGTGGCTCACCGGCTTCTCGCCCCGCGCGTCCAGCACCGGGCCGCCGCCCAGGATCTTCTCCGGCACCTCGTGCACCGGGGCCGGGGGCCGGACGCGGTGGTCGGCGAGGAACTCGCTGTGCACATAGCCGCGCAGCAGCAGCATCGCGACGATGGCCACCAGCAGCAGCGAGGGCAGCAGATAGCGCAGCGGAAGGCGGGCGCGCCGACCGCGCGAGCGGGACGTACGGGACCTGCGCCCGGCACCGCGGTGTGCGTGCTGGGCGTGTTGTGCGCGTGCCATTCAGCCTGCAGCTCCCCCTGCTTCACCGGTCTCCGGCTCGTCCGGGCCGCTCTGCGTGGGGTCGGGTTCGTCGGTGGGTTCGCCGGACGGATCCGGCTTGACGGTCGGTGACTTCGTCGGCTTCGGCTTGACGGTGGGCCGCGGCCCGCCCGGTGACGCGCCCGCGCTGTCGGTGGCGCTGGGCGAGGGGCGGACGCTGGGC
>NZ_JAAKZZ010000536.1 GCF_011045075.1 Streptomyces boncukensis | reverse complement strand
GGGGCGTGGGGTTGCCGGGGCGAGCCGTCGTGGCGGTGAACGCCCGCCGCCACGACGGCGCCCGGTCCATAACGCAGGGGCCCCATACGGTTGGGTCGGCTCTGGTATCGGGTGGAACAGGTGGCCTGGGCCACCGGACAGGCGCTAGCAGTCCCGCAGTGTCGGAGACTGGTTCAGCAACTGCCCGCGGACCGAGGTGAAACGCGCCAGACGGTCGTCCGACGACCCGTCGAGCGGGAACACCGCGACCCGGTGGCAGTTCTGGAAAGCCAGGCGCACGCCGAAGTGGCGCTCCAGGGCCCCGCGGATGGCGTCACTCGCCAGCGCGCGCAACAGCTGGCCACGCGCTTGTTCGTCTGGAGGCGGCGTCTGGTTGTCGGCGAACTCCCCGCCGTCCACCTTCAACTGTGCGACCAGCGAACTGATCATCTCCCATGCGTACGGGAGCGAGGTACGGACGCAGTCGACGAACGCCACCTCATCCACCTCGCCACGCTCGGCTTGCTCCAGAAGCGCGGGTGGGACGTCGAGCGACATGGGATCTCCTCTCGCAGCCCCGGCCGGGGGCCGGGGTCTCCTAGGGGGCATCGCCCTCCCGGCAGGGCTCGCGGCCCGGAAGGATGATCCCCAAGCCGGAGGACCGTGGGGAGGGCCCTCGGACATCACCGTGTAATCGCACAATCTCAGACGGCGACACCCTGCTCTCACGGTAGAGGGCGGAGGCCGGGCGCATGAGCAGAATGGCCAGACTCAGCGCGGCGACGACCTGCGCAGGGAAAGACTCGCGCCACCAATTCGACGTACGCTCCTCCACGTTTCGGACGCGCTACGGACACCGTTGTGGCCCGAATCGCGCCCGAACCGGTGCGTCCAGTAGCGTGACGGACCATGCGTCTCGTCATCGCCCGCTGCTCCGTCGACTACGCCGGGCGGCTCACCGCCCACCTCCCGTCGGCGCCCCGGCTCATCCTCGTCAAGGCCGACGGCTCGGTCTCCGTCCATGCGGACGACCGCGCTTACAAGCCGCTCAACTGGATGTCTCCGCCCTGCACCCTGAAGGAGGCCGCGGACGGCGACGGCGCGGCGCGCTGGACGGTGGAGAACAAGGCAGGCGAAAAGCTGATCATCGATATGGAGGAGATCCTGCACGACTCCTCGCACGAACTCGGCGTGGATCCCGGGCTGATCAAGGATGGCGTGGAAGCGCACCTTCAGGAGCTGTTGGCTGGCCGAATGGAGACCCTGGGAGACGGCTGGACGCTGATCCGCCGCGAGTTCCCCACCGCGATCGGCCCGGTGGACATCCTGGGACGGGACGCGGACGGGACGACGGTCGCGGTCGAGATCAAACGGCGGGGGGAGATCGACGGCGTCGAACAGCTCACCCGGTATCTGGACCTGCTGAACCGGGATCCCCATCTGGCGCCCGTGACGGGGGTGTTCGCGGCGCAGGAGATCAAGCCGCAGGCCCGGGTCCTCGCCACGGACCGGGGCATCCGCTGCGTCACCCTCGACTACGACGCGCTGCGCGGCATCGACGACGACAAGCTCCGGCTGTTCTGACGCCCGTCGCGCCCGGTCGTGCCCGGCGCGATCCGCCGGTCACGCCGTCGGCGCGGCGGCGGCCTCCCAGGCCGCCTCGACCATCTCGAAGACCTCGTCCACCGCGGCCCGCGGATCGGCCGATTCGCGGGCCAGCGAGAAGGCGTCGACCGCGAACCGCGCGGTCGCCCGGCAGGCCGTGGCGGACCGTGCCGAGCCGGGCCCGGCGGCGATGGCCGCGGCCAGCGACTCCGCGTGCCGCACCCGCATCGCCCCCTCGTACTGCCGCAGCGCGGGCGATGCGTCGATCATGCGCCAGAGCGGCGCCGCACCGGGCGCCGTGCAGTGTCGCACCATGGCGTGCACCTCGTGGCGCAGCGCGGGGATGATCGGCTCCCCCGGCGCCCGGTCGGTGACCGCCCGGGTGAGGCGCTGCTCGAAGTCCGCGTCCTGCTCGAACACCAGGGCCTCTTTCGAGGCGAAGTGGGAGAAGAGCGTGGTGACGGCGACGTCGGCCTCGGCGGCCACGTCCCGGATGCCCACCGCGTCGTATCCGCGCTCCAGGAAGAGCCGCAGGGCGGCGTCGGCGATCTTCTGGCGGGTCGCCGCCTTTTTGCGTTCGCGGCGTCCGGTCGGCGCGGTCATCCCCTGATGCTATCAGGCGCAAAAGTGAAGCGGATACGAAAGAGCAACTGCTAAGGCATCTCTGTGGTCGCGCGCGCAGCTCCCCGCGCCCCTGCGGGGCGCGGGGTCACACCCGCGTGGGGGCCGAGTCCGTTCCGGGGCCGGGGTTGGAGTTCGAGGGGGCCTCGTTCGATTCCGTGGGCCCCGGGTCCTCCGGGTCCGAGGACGGCGGGTCGTCCGGCTCGCTGGGCGAGCCCGTGGGCCCGGTCGACGAGCCGCTCGACTCCCCCGGCCCGTCGGGCGGCGTCGAGGGCGAGCCGCCGCCCGTCCCGGACGACGAGCCGCCGTTGCCGCCCGACGACGAGCCGGAACCGGAGCCGGAACTGGAACCCGAGCTGGAACCGGAGCCGGACGCCGAGCCCGAGCCGGGTTCGGAGCCGGGCCGGGAGTGCGAGCCGGAGCCCGAATCGGAGGGGTCGTCGGAGTGCGACCCGTCGCCGTCCCGCTCGCCGCCGTCCCCGTCGGAGCCATCCGGCCCAGCGGAGGGCGACGAACCGGCGGCGGGCCGCTGCTCGTGCGGCGCCGTCGCACCGCCGCCCGTCCCCTGGGCGCCGCCCTCGTCGCCGGACGCGGGGCGGTCGGCGGTCAGATCGTCGCCGTCGTCGTCCTGCGAGGCGGAGTGTCCGGGCTTCACCTTGTCCGGCGGATCGCCCCCGTCGCCCGAGGTGTTGCCGACCGTGACGATGGTGCCCAGTACGGCGGCGAGCAGCGCGCCCGCGCCCGCCGCGACCACGTTCCGCTTGCTGGCGTAGAGGGCCAGCCGCCGGTGCGAGCTGCGCGCCACGGGCGGGCCCGTCGGGGAGACCAGCGCCGTCGGCGCCGTGGCGGGCGGCGGCTCCGACTCCTCCGCCGCCTCCGGGGGCGTGACCTCGGTGCCGTGGAGGGTCCGCGCGGTGTCGGAGGAGTCCGCGGCGAGGGGCGGCACGACCGCCGTGGTCGCCGCCGTGCTCACCGCGTCGCCGCGCCGTGCCAGCCGGTCGGTGACGAGTGCCAGCGCCCGCCGCCCGGCGAACACGCCGCGCTGGTCGTCGAGCATGCCGCGCAGCCCGAGGGCGGCGTCCAGCTCGGCGCGGGCCCGCTCGGGATGCCCCGTGCACAGCGCGTGGACGCCCAGCTCGTGGTGGAAGTACGCCTCTTCGGCGACGTCGCCGCAGGCCCGCGCGGCCTCCTGGCCCGCGCTCAGCACCCGCTCCCAGGCGCTCCAGCGCAGCCCGGCGGCCAGCAGCGGCGCCGCCGTGCGGGCGAGCAGTACGGCGGCGCTCTCGTGCCCGGAGCGCTGGGCGCCGCGCACCGCGGCCAGCAGCGGTGCGGCCTCGGCGGCGGCCCGTTCGGGGGAGGCGGAGGGCTGTCCGGCCCACCAGGCGTAGTGCTGGGCCGCCGCCAGCGCGGTCGCGGGCAGTTCGTGGTCCACGTCCGAGCCGTCGAGCTGGGCGGCGACCCCGGCGGCCAGCCGGTGGTGGGTGCCGGAGGCGGTGACCAGCCCGGCGGCCACGAGCTCGGCGACGGCCGTCTCGGCGCCCGGGTCGCCGGTGAGCGCCGGCAGGTGGGAGGGGTGCGGGAGGGCGCCGTCGAGCGCGAGGGCGAGGCGCAGCGCCGCGCGCGCCGCGTCGGAGAGCCCGGCGGCGAGCAGCGGAGGGAGCGCGCCGGCCGTGGAGACGGCGGCCCGGCAGTCCTGCTGCCGCAGCAGCGCGCCCGCCTGGACGAAGCGCAGGGCCAGGCCCTCGGATTCGAACCACAGGTCGGCCGCCCAGTCGGCCTCCTCGTCGGTGAGCGGCCGGCCCGCGCCGTGCTCCAGCAGTTCGAGGCAGGCGGTACGGCTGATCCCGGCGAGGAAGACCTCCTCGACATGCGCGTCGGGGGAGGGCGCGGCGACATCGGGGGTGGCGGCGAACAGGAAGGCGCACTCGGGGGTGGCGCGGAGCAGTTCGTCGAGGGCCGCGCCGCCGAACTCCAGGTCGTCGAGGAGGACGACGGCGCCGGTGCGGGCGAGCGCCTCGCTGAGTTCGGGGTGTCCTGGGCGGTGCAGCGGGGCGTGGTGGACGGCGGCGAAGAGCTCCTGGAGCAGGTCCTCCGGGGTGCGCCGGTGGCCGCTGAGCCGGACCACGCCGTCCGGCGCGAAGTGCGCGACGTCCACGGCCACGGCGTCCAGCAGCGCGCTGCGGCCGGATCCGGCGGGCCCGGTGAGGCGTACGGAGCGGCCGCGGGCCAGCAGCCGGGCGAGCCGCTCGCGCTCCTCCTCGCGCTCCAGCAGCGGGAGCGCGGGGGCGCTGCGGGCGGCGTCCCCGGCGTCCCCGGGTATCCCCGGGGTGCCGCCGGCCGCGAGCGCGGCCTGCGGGCGCTCGTGCGGCCGGTACTTCTCGGGTCTGCCGGGGCGCTCCCCGGGCGGACAGGGCTCGATCTCGCTACCGTCCACCGGGTTGACCGTCAGCAGGTAGTCGGCCGCGACGAGCTGCACGGTGCGGGCGAGAC
>NZ_JAAKZZ010000535.1 GCF_011045075.1 Streptomyces boncukensis | reverse complement strand
GTGGAGCGGGGTGGCGCGGGGTGAGAATCGCGGGCCATGGATGCCGGACAGGTGGCGACGCTGCGCGAGGTGCTGGGCGGAAGCGAGTGGCTGCGGGCCACCCGCAGTTTCGGCGGGACGCTGCGCTCGTCGGTGCGGGCCCAGGGCGGCGGGCTGCTCCTGGTGGGCACGGAGGCGTACGAACCCTGGCACCTGGCGGCCCACCTGGACGACGAGGCGGCCTGGTCCGGGCTCCCCGAGCTCTCCCCGACCCTGGTGCGCCACCGCGTCCCGCCCTCGGCTCCGGCGCACCTCTCGGTGGGCATGGGCCGCCTGGAGGGCGCGGGCACCGGCGAGACCCTCCTGGTGGTCACGCCCGAGCCGGCGGGGCCCTGCCCGCCGCTCCTGGAGCGCCTCGCCGACGCCCGCGCGGCGGGCGCGACGCTGCTGACCCTGAGTGCGGCCGAGCGCGTCCCGCAGCTGGACGACCTCGTCCACGAGTCCCTGGCGGCGGACGACACCCTCAGTCTGGAGATGGTCCAGCACCTGGTGAGCGCGGCGGCCGGGGAGACCGCCGCACCGCGCCTCCCGCACGCCTCCGCCCGCCGCCTCCGGCTGCGCGACCGCCTCTCCCGCTGGGCCGACCAGCTCACGGCCCCGCCCACCCCGCGCTGGTGACCGCCCGCTGTGGTGGGAGGATGCCCGCATGACTAGTGCTGCTGCGCCCAAGAAGGACCCGTGGGATCTGCCCGATGTCTCGGGGCTGACCGTTGGCGTGCTCGGGGGGACGGGCGATCAGGGGCGAGGGCTGGCGTACCGGCTGGCCCGCGCCGGGCAGAAGGTGATCGTCGGCTCCCGGGCCGCCGAGCGGGCCCGGCGCGCCGCCGAGGAACTCGGACACGGCGTGGAGGGCGCGGACAACGCGCAGTGCGCCCAGCGCTCCGATGTCGTGATCGTCGCCGTGCCGTGGGACGGGCACCGCAAGACGCTGGAGGGGCTGCGGGAGGAGCTGGCGGGCAAGCTCGTCGTCGACTGCGTCAACCCGCTCGGGTTCGACAAGAAGGGCGCCTACGCGCTGAAGCCCGAGGAGGGCAGCGCCGCCGAGCAGGCCGCCGCGCTGCTGCCGGACGCGCGCGTCACCGCCGCCTTCCACCACCTGTCCGCCACGCTGCTCTCCGACCCCGGCGTCGAGTCGATCGACACCGATGTGATGGTGCTCGGCGAGGTGCGGGCCGACTGCGAGACCGTGCAGGCGCTGGCGGCGCGGATCCCCGGGATGCGGGGCGTCTTCGCCGGGCGGCTGCGCAACGCCCACCAGGTGGAGTCCCTGGTCGCCAACCTGATCTCCGTCAACCGCCGCTACCGGGCCCACGCGGGAGTCCGCCTCACCGACGTCTAAGACTTGATCCGCAACTCACCAAAGGGTGAGCTGTGGACTGCACGCCGTGCGGGGACCGGGCTTTCCGGCGTGGTCGCGCACGGGGCGCGTCTCATCCGGGGTTGCTCGGTTCCGTTGTCCGGCGGTTCGGGGAGCAGAGGTACCACGTTGCCGTGGTGCTGCCACGCGACCCGACCGCCGGGGCGGTTTCGGGCACGATGTGGTTGACTCCCGCAGTGCTTCTTCCAGCGCTTCTGCATAGGTGATCTGGGCGTTCCTGGACGCGGTGGTGTCCAGGAACGCGGTCTTGGGGTCGTCCACGTCGGTGAAGCGGACGAACGCGGCGAGGGCGGCGGACACGCGGTCACGCTTGCCGACGAGTCCGCACGCGATGCACTTGTGTTCACGGTCCCGCAGCCTCTTGTGTACGCGCTCACCACAGAGACAGTGCTGCGACAGGGCCGTGGACCAGGTGGAGGCCCGCACCAGCCGACCGCCCGCAGCTTCGCACTCCGCCTTGAGAGCGGAGATCAGCATGCCGGGCGTGGTCTGGGACAGGCGCTTGCCCCACAGCCGGTACCAGGTGCGGATGTCGCAGTCCTCGGCCACGAGCACGGGGCCGTGAGTGGCGATGATCTCCCGCGCTGCCTGGCGGGCGCGGTGCCTGCGGTACTCGGCGATCGAGGCGGCGTGTTCAGCCTGGCGGGCGCGCTGCTCGCGGTAAGTGGCGGACAGCCGGTCACGGCGGAACGCCTGCTTCGGCACCCCATCCGACCGCGTATCGCGGGCACCACCCGGCACCGTGACGGCTTTGGGCTCCAAGCCCTTGGCTGCACGGCGGGTGGCGCGGTTGGCCTGCTTCTTCGACATCCCGTACTGCGCGGCGTTCGATGCGCGGCGGGAGCGCTCCAGCGCTCTTGCCCGGCCCCGCTTCTTCTTCGCCTGCTTCTCGACCAGCAGCCGCTCGGCATCGGTCAGCGTGATCTCGGTGGACTCCGGCTTGCCGCCGCCCAGCGACGCGGGGAAGGAGGCGATCGACAAGTTGGAGACGTTGCCGTCCACGCCTCCGATGCGGTCGAGCTGGGCGGCGCGGTCGCGCATGGCACGTACGGCCGGTGAGCTGTATCCGGGGCCGAGCACCGTCAAGTGCGCTTCGTGCACCCAGCCGCCGGGCGCGCTGGCCTTGCGGCGGCGTACGAGGTCGACTTTGTGCCAGGCTAGCGGGTTGGCGAGGAAGTGCCGTACGCGCTCCCGCTGTCCGGGGGCCTGGGGGACGCGGACGGGGAGAACAAGGTCACCGCGCTTGCCCTCGGGTCCTCCGGCGAACACCACGGCGAGCGGTCCCTTGTAGTCCCACCAGTTCGCCCGGCGCGTGCCGGGCTTCCCGGCAGCGGTGATCTTGCCCGTGGGTACGCGGCCCTCGGGAGCGGTCGGCGTGGGCATCTGTCGGGGCTGCATGAGCTCGTGCCGGCCGCCGTCGGTGTAGGCCATGACGTGGCCGTGGAGGGTGCCGACGAGGCGGAAGGTCTCCCACTTGTTCTCGGTGGTGTGGGAGCGGGCGCGGCCGGGGATGCGGGTGAAGTCGTGCCAGATGCCGACCTTCGGTCGGCCGAAGCGGTGGCCAGTGGTGTCGGGGAACAGGTGCCGGGAGACGCCGTTCCATACCTCATCCGCGATGTGCATCGCGAGGGCCTTGGAGACGTGGTGCTTCAAGTGCCCGGAGTCTTCGAGGTGCTCGTACGCGGAGCGCTCCAGGGCTTCGCGTGAGAGGCCGAGGCGCTGCCGTACGGCCTTCGCGCCCTGCTCGTTCCGCTCGTGGTACGCGGCCCAGTAGGCATCGACCTTGGCGCGGGCGTCGCGCTGGACGGCCCGCTTGAGCGACCACATCGCCGAGTACAGGCCATCGAGCCGGGAGATATCGGCGGGGTCGGTGACGGCCAGCGGCAGCACCATCACCGACACCGCGCCCTCGTTGGGCTTCTTCCACTTCGGGGCCTTGTTCTTGCCCCGGAAATTCCTTGGCTGCTGGGCAGCCCGAAAAGAGCTGGAACCCGAGAAGTCACCCGCTGCGAAGTTTGGTCAGCTTCTGCGCACGTTGCGGGATGAACACGGATGGACTCAGGACGAACTGGCGGATCGAATGGGATGCTCCGGAACCCACGTCTCCGCCGTTGAAACTGGACGGCGCTCTCCGACTCCCCGCTTCGCGGCAAGCGGTGACAGGGCGCTCGGCGCGGGGGACAGGCTCCAACGCCAGTGCCGCGCGGTCCGACACACAGCACTGCTGGAAGGGTTCCCGGACTACGTGGCACAGGAGGTCCGCGCAGTGGAGATCCGACTCTTCGAGCTGGGCATCGTTCCGGGGCTGCTCCAGACCCGGGACTACGCCGCCGCGATCACCAGGGGTGAAGTGCTTCGGGGAGCGATCACGGAGCACCAGGCGGAGGAACGTCTGTCAAAGCTCTCAGAGCGCCAGGAGGCCCTGAAGCGCACGCCCGCGCCCATGGTCCACGCGGTACTGGACGAGAGCTGCGTCAGGCGGCCCGTCGGAGGTCCGGAAGTCATGGCAGCTCAGCTGGACCGGCTTGCCGAGTTCGCGGGACTGCCCTCCTCGATCCTCCAGGTGGCGCCGTTCGATCTTGGCGAGCGCCGGGCGTTCGACCTGCCCGTGACCCTGGTGACCCTTCCTGACTGGTCCTATGTCGCGTACGCCGAGTCCGCACTACAGGGCCGCATGGAGCGGGATACCAGGTTCCTTCAGTCGTTGCTGCGGGCCTACCATCAGTTGCAGGCCGAAGCGCTGTCTCAAGCGGCGTCCGTGGCCATGATCGAGCAACTTCGAAAGGACATCATCCCGTGACGACCGAAGCCCCGCAGTGGTTCACGTCCTCCTACAGCAGCAACGGCGGCCAGTGCATCGAGGTCGCCACGAACCTTGCCGCTTCTTGCGGTCTGGTCCCCGTCCGTGACACCAAGAACCCGACTGGTCCCGTACTGGACTTCCCCGCCACCTCGTTCGCTTCCTTCGTGACGAGCGTCAAGGGTGGAGAGTCCAGCAACGTCTGACGAGTCGCGCCGCACCCGTCCACAGCAGCCCCGTCGCGTGCGGCGCGGTGGGGCCTTGCTGCGCAGCTGAACGACGAAGGTCCCGCCACGCCCGTGGTCCAGTCGGTCACCGTGTCCCACCCCGAGTTCCTCCAGCGCAGCCAGCCTGACTCCGCCGGTGATCCCGGTGATCCCGTAGGGGTGGGCGCCGCCGGGCGCGCGGCGGGGTGAGCGACAATGAGGGGCAGACCGCGGGGCGGCCGCCCCGCCCGCGCCGTACGCCCGACTGGAGTGCCCTTCGATG
>NZ_JAAKZZ010000534.1 GCF_011045075.1 Streptomyces boncukensis | reverse complement strand
GGGTGGGCCCCCCGGACGGCTGCTGTTGCGGCGCGCTGCCCGCCGGCCGGCTGCCTGGATCGGGCGCCGAGGGTGCGGACGGAGCCGGTGGTGCCGATGGTGCGGAGCCCTGGAACCAGTTCGACTCCATGGACTCGAATATGGGAGTGCGGGTGTCGGCGGGGGCCGGAGGGCCGCTGGGTATCCCCTCGTTCGCCACCGGTGCCGCCGTCTCGCCCGTGTCCTGGCTCGGGCCACCGCCGCCCTGCGCCGGGGCGGGCGGCTGCCCGCTGCTCATGCCCGTGTAACCCGGGCGGGCGTGCTCGCCGGTCTCCGGCTCGTCGTGGCCGCGCGGGGCGTCCTCGCCGGGGCCGGGCTCCTGGGTCGCCCAGCTCGGGCGCCCCGCCGCGCTGCCGGGCACGCCGACGTCGGAGAAGGGGGGACGGGTGAACTCGCCGGTGGAGCCGGGGCCCTGCTGGCCGGGGCCGGGCTGGCCTGGGCCCTGCTGCTGCGCCGGGAACTGGCCGGTGCCGCCGTTCATACCGGGCTGCGGGAGGGCGAACTCGCCGGTACCGCCCGGCCCCTGGCCTCCGGCCTGGGGCTGCGGGAACTGACCGGTGTCCCCCGGACCGTTCGGCACGGGGTACTGACCCGTATCGCCGGGACCGCCCGGAGCCTGCGGCTGCGGGAACTGACCCGTGTCTCCCGGACCGTTCGGCACCGGGTACTGACCCGTATCGCCCGGACCACCCGGCTGTCCGGGACGCGGGAACTGACCCGTGTCACCCGGACCGCCCGGAGCCTGCGGCACCGGGAACTGGCCCGTATCGCCCGGACCGCCGGGAGCCTGCGGCTGCGGGAACTGACCGGTATCGCCCGGACCGTTCGGTACAGGGTACTGACCCGTGTCGCCCGGACCACCGTTGGCCTGCACGGGCATCGGGTACTGACCGGTGTCGCCCGGACCGCCGCCCTGCGCGGGCATCGGGTACTGACCGGTGTCACCCGGACCGTTCGGCACGGGGTACTGACCCGTGTCACCGGGGCCACCCGGCTGCCCGGGACGCGGGAACTGACCCGTGTCACCCGCGTTCCCACGCTGCGGCGGCACCGGGAACTGACCCGTATCACCCGGACCGCCCGGAACCTGCGGCTGCGGGAACTGACCGGTGTCACCCGGGCCGCCGGACGCCTGCGCTGGCTGCGGGAACTGTCCCGTCTCGCTCCCCGTACCGGCCCCCGGCCGCTGGACCGCCGGGAACTGGGAGGTGTCGCCGGGGCCGGCCGGGGCGGGCTGCTGGCCCTGGCCGCCGGGCAGCTCGGCCTGGGCGCCGCGGGTGGGCAGCGGCGGGCCGCCCGGAGGCGCGGCACCGGGCGCTCCCGGGCCGCCGGACGTGCCGGGACGCGGCGGGGTGGCCGACGCGAACAGGTTGGGGGTGCCGTCGCCGCTGCCGGGCAGCGCGGGGCGGTCGGGGCCGCCGCCGACCTGGCCGCGAGTCGGCAGCGCGCCGAGCCGGGACGTGCCCGCCGGTGCGCCGGGCCCGGCGCCCGCGCCCGCGCGGTTGCCGCCGGGCTGCTGCGGACCGCGCTGCAGCGCGGCGGCGAGGCCGCCGCCCTTCTGCGCCGCGGGGCGGCCGCCGGGCGCGCCCGCGCCCGCCGCGGCGGGGGCACCGGGGCGGCCCTTGGGCTGGGCGCCGCCCTGGGCGACGTCGACGGGGAGCATGACGAGTGCCGTCGTGCCGCCGGAGTCGGAGGGGCGGAGCTGGATGCGGATGCCGTGCCGCAGGGAGAGGCGGCCGACCACGAAGAGGCCCATGCGGCGGGAGACGGAGACGTCCACCGTCGGCGGGTTGGCCAGCCGCTCGTTGATCGCTCCGAGGTCCTCGGGCGAGAGGCCGATGCCGGTGTCATGGATCTCGATCAGCACCCGGCCGTCGGGCAGGGCGTGGCCGGTGACCTTGACCTTGGTCTGCGGCGAGGAGAACGAGGTGGCGTTCTCCAGCAGCTCGGCGAGCAGGTGCACGAGGTCGTTGACGACGCGGCCCGCGACCTCGGTGGGCGGCACGGAGCTGAGCTCGATGCGCTCGTACTGCTCCACCTCGGAGGCGGCGGCGCGGAGCACGTCGACGAGCGGGACCGGGCGGGTCCACCGGCGGCCCGGCTCCTCACCCGCGAGGACCAGCAGGTTCTCGCCGTTCCTGCGCATTCGGGTGGCGAGGTGGTCCAGCTTGAAGAGCGAGGACAGCTGGTCCGGGTCGGCCTCGCGGGACTCCAGTTCGGAGATGAGCGAGAGCTGCCGCTGGATCAGGCCCTGGCTGCGGCGCGAGAGGTTGGTGAACATCGCGTTGACGTTCCCCCGCAGCAGCGCCTGCTCGCCGGCGAGCCGGACGGCCTCGCGGTGCACGTCGTCGAACGCCGCGGCCACCTTGCCGATCTCGTCGCGGCTGTGGACGCCGACGGAGTCGACCGAGGTGTCCACGTCCTGCGGCTCGGCCTCGGACATCTGCTTGACCAGCTCGGGCAGCCGGTTGCGGGCGACGTCCTGCGCGGTGTCCTGCAGCCGGCGCAGCGAGCTGACCATGGAGCGGGCGACGACGAACGCGCCGACGAGGGAGATGCCCAGGACGAGCAGGATGAGCGCACCGCTGATGTACGCCTCGCGCTGGGCGTCCGAGCGCAGTTCGCGGGCCTGCTGCTCCATCTGCGTGAGCAGCGTCTGCTCGATCTTGCCCATCGCGGTGATCTTGTCTATGTCCTGGTCCATCCAGTCGACATAGGTCCGCTTTTCCTTCTTGATCGCGCCCTGGCTGTGCAGGATGCGGTCGCGGTACTTGTCCGCCTCGCGGACGTTGATGTCGCCGTTGGTGAGCGGCTTGATGAGATCGTTCGCGTCGCCGTCGCCGTAGATCTTGGTGAAGCTGTCGAGCTCCGCGTCCTCGCTGTCGGCGGCGGTGCGGGCGTAGAGCCGGTCGTTCTCCGACAGCTTGGGGCTGCCGGGGTGGGCGAGGCCGGCGGAGATGATGGCGCGCTGGATGGAGGCGTACTCCTTGGCGCTGGAGAAGGAGGCCAGGGCGCGGGTGCTCTGGATCATCTCCGAGTTGCTGGTGGCCTGCGCCATGTCCTGGGAGAGGGACAGCAGGGAATCGATCAGCTGGTTGTAGCTGTTGACCGTCTGGGAGACGTTGTCGGGGTTCTCGTAGGCCCGCTCGCGGAGGTCCTTGATGGTGTTCAGCTGGCGGGTGATGTCCAGGACGGTGGACTGGACGCCCGCCATCACCTTGTCGCCGCCGTCGATGTCGCCGGTGGCTTCCTTGAACTGCTGGAGCGTGCGGTCCGTCTTCTCGCGCGGGGTGACGACCAGCTCGTCCTTCTGGTTGCCGGTGCTCACCAGGGGGCCGGCCGAGCGGTCCCGCTCCTCCTGGAGCGCGGCGGCCAGTTCGGTGGCCTGCTCCGTCATCTCGGTGAGCAGCTTCATGTTGTCGAGCTGGTCGACGTTCTGCAGCGAGTTGGCGATGCGGAGGCCACCGAGGGACGTGGCCGCGATGACCGGCAGGGCGAGCAGGGAGACCAGCCGGGTGCTGATGCGCCAGTTCTTCAGGGCGAGCCGGTTGCCCGTGTTCTGCGGGCCGGGGGACTTGGCCGCCTTGTCCGCCCGCTCCCCCTTGGACTTGGACTTGCCCCCCTTGTCCTTGCCGCCCTTGCCCTTGCCCTTGGCCTTCGGCTCCTCGGCCGCGCCGCTCCCCTGGGCCTGCCGGTCCGCGGGCGCGCCGGGCGCACCGGGTGGGCCGCCGGCATCCGGAGCGGGCGCCGCCGGCCCGCCGTCCTGGGCACGCGGGGCCGGGGAACCGCGATCGGCGGAGCCGTGCAGCTCCGGGTCCCCCTCGGCGCTGCCATCCCTCTTGAAACGTCCCTGCACTAGCGTCGCAACCTCTGGACCAGGCGTCCCACCGCGCGCGACGGTGGGACGGTATCGAGTCGTGGGGGTGCAAGTCCCCCCGGGCGGTCGTGAATGACCGGCGCGTCCCCTCATCACCGGTGCGCCGCGCCTTTGCGTCCGCGCGCCGGTCTGCTGTCTTGCGGCGGTCCGTGGAATTCCAGCACAGTGCCGGATCTCCAACAAGGGCTGTGGAGGACGCGAGGGCCATGGTCACTCATCGAGTCCAAGCCCTCACCAGGGGTATACATTCACCCGTGAAACTCCGGACATTTCCCTACGAGGCACTCAGCCCGACACCGTGCCCAACTAGCCGGTAGTGAGCACAGAACATCCCGAAAGTCCCCTCTGCCCGATTAAGGAACTGGATTCAACGATTCCTTATGTCGCTTTTGGGGGGACCGTCGTGAGCAAACTCACACCGTCCGCGTTGCCTAGGTCACGCCCTGGAAGGGAATAGCGGGCCTACCCTCGACATTTACAAAGAGTGACGATCTGTCAAGTCGATTCAAGTCAAGCGAGGTACGGGCCCCAGTGAAGTCCACCCTGACCATCCGCACCATAGCCAACCCGCGCCGCACCACGCTGGCGCATCTCACGGACGCGGACGAACTCGCCACCGAGACGTACGCGCAGGAGCCCCCGGAGTCCGCCGAACTCCCCCAGCAGACCGCCAACCCCCGGCGCACCGTCCTGGTGGAAGCACCCGTCGACTGACGTCGTCGGCGCTCCCGGCGGTACACCGACCGCTATACGACCGCGTACACAGGTGGGGCGGGACCGGAGATCCGGTCCC
>NZ_JAAKZZ010000533.1 GCF_011045075.1 Streptomyces boncukensis | reverse complement strand
CCAGTCGGTCGGCGGCCCCTCCGGGTCGGTGGTGATCCGGTACCTCCCGCCCACGTACTCCAGCTCGCCGATGCCCATCGTGAGCGGCTTCGGCCCCCGGTCCCGGTACTTCGCAGGAAGCCACGTCGCGAAGAGGTGCGCGGGCTCGATCACATGGTCGTCGACGCTGATGATGCGCGGTAGGTCGGTCACCTCGGATCCCCTCACCGTCCGGTGTATCTGATGACCCGTCAGAAAGAGGCTAGACCCGCGGGCTCTGGACCGACAAGCCGCCGGGCTCTACGCTTCCGGACACACCTGACGGACCGTCAGCTCAGGAGGCCGGCATGGACGGCGCGCACTCCGGCGGCACAGCCGGCGGTACGGCACACGAGCTCGGCGCGTCCCGCACCCTGTGGGAGCTGCTCGCCCGGCGCGCGGAACACACCCCGCACACCCCCGCGCTCATCCAGGCCGGAGCAGGCCCGGACGGCGACCGCACGCTCACTTTCGGCGCACTGCGCGAGCAGGCCGAACGGACGGCCGCGGGCCTGTACGAGCGGGGGGTACGGAAGCACGACACCGTCGTGTGGCAGCTGCCCACCCGCATCGAGACAGTCGTGCTCTCCCTCGCGCTGGCCCGGCTGGGCGTACGGCAGTCGCCCCTCATCCCGTACTCCCGCGCCCGCGAGGTGGGGCTGGCGCTGCGCGCGACCGGGGCGCGGCTGTACGCGCACCCGGGACGGTGGCGCGGTTTCGACTACGCGGACATGGCGAACCGGCTGGCCCCCGGGCTCGACCGCCGGCCGGAGGTCCTGACCGTCTACGACACGCTGCCGGACGGCGACCCGGAGCGGCTGCCGCCCCCACCGGACGACGGCACGGCGGTGCGCTGGATCTACTGGACGTCCGGCACGACATCCGAACCGCGCGGCGTACGGCACACCGACCGCAGCCTGATCGCGGGCGGCTCCTGCCTGGCGCACGCGCTGCGGCCCCGCCCGGACGACACCGGCTCCGTCGCCTTCCCGTACGCGCACATCGGCGGTCCCGACTACCTGGTGATGACGCTGCTGTACGGGCTCCCCGCGGTGCTCTTCGAGCAGTTCGCGCTGCCGGACGCGCTGGACGCCTACCGCCGCCACCGGGTCACCCTCGCGGGCGGCTCGACGGCGTTCTACTCGCTCTTCCTGGCCGAGCAGCGCAAGCGGCCGGGACAGCGGCTCATCCCCACCCTGCGGCTGCTGGCGGGCGGCGGCGCGCCGAAGCCGCCCGACCTCTACCACGAGGTGGTCGGCGAGCTGGGCTGCCAGCTCGCCCACGGCTACGGCATGACCGAGGCACCCATGATCACCATGGGCGACCCCGGCGACACCGCCGAGCGCCTGGCCACCACGGAGGGCCGCCCGCCGGACGGCATGGAGATCCGGATCACCGGCCCGGACGGCGCGCCGCGGCCTTCCGGCGCCGACGGCGAGGTGCGGCTGCGCGGTGAGGCCGTGTGCCGGGGCTACCTGGACGAGGCGGAGTCCGCCGGCGCCTTCGACGACGAGGGCTTCCTGCGCACCGGCGATCTGGGGCACCTGACGCCGGACGGGTACCTCGTCCTGACGGGCCGCACCAAGGACATCATCATCCGCAAGGGGGAGAGCATCTCCGCCAAGGAGATCGAGCAGCTGCTCTACGAGCACCCGGCGGTCGGCGACGCGGCCGTGATCGGCCTTCCGGACGCCCGGCGCGGGGAGCGGGTCTGCGCGGTCCTCGAACAGCCCGCCGGGGCGGGAGAGCTGACGCTGGACGGCGTGACGGCCTATCTGCGGCAGCGCGGGCTGGCGACGCACAAGCTGCCCGAGCAGCTGGAGGTGGTGGCCGCGCTGCCGCGCAACGAGGCCCTGCGGAAGGTGCTGAAGTACAAGCTCAGGGAGCGGTTCTCCGCTCCGCGGGGGACCGAGCCCGCCGGGTAGGGGCTGCCCCTCGCCGCTCGCCGCAGCGCGCGCGTGCACTGTGGTGTGGCTGAGCGCGCAGTTCCCCGCGCCCCTGACGGGGCGCGGTCTCGCCGGTCTACGCCGTCAGGGGGCGGCCCGCCGGTGTCTCGGCGGTGGCCGCTTCGAGGTCGGGGTAGCAGTCGAAGAGCCGGCGCACGCCCAGCGCCGCCAGCACCCGGTTGACATGAGACCCGTCAACCGCACCCTGTGCGGGCAGGATCAGCCGGAGCCGCCCCGCGCACGAGCGCATCAGACGGCGCGACGCGATCAGGACGCCCACACCGCTGGAGTCGCAGAAGAAGACCTCCGACAAGTCGAGCACCAGGCTGCGGCGCCCCTCGGCCACCGCGTCGTGGACGTGCTGCCGCACGGCCGGAGAGGTCACCAGGTCCATCTCGCCGGAGACGCGCAGCACGGCCCACTCCCCCCGCTCCTCCTCCTGCACTTTCAACGACACGTCCGCGCATCCCCTTCGTCGTTCGTCCTCGGCTGTCGGCTGCCCGCGCGGCCTCCGCCGAAACTGGTCCCCAAGGAGGACCTTAAGTCGTCACCAGGGCGTACATCTGAGAACTTCCGCCAATCCCCGTCATTCCGTGCGCGAACAAGCACACGGTGACGGAATAAGCACCATCAGCAACCGCTCCGGGGCGCACATTGCCGTAAAGGGGCGTGCGTTGTCAGCCCCTCGCACTACATTCGAGACGTTGACGAGCGTCACAAGGGCGGGCGAGGGCGGTACTTCATGGCGAACGACACGGCACCGCGCTGGGACAGGAAGATGCAGCAGCGGCTCGCACGGGGCGAGGCCGCGGCGCTGGGCGAGCTGTACGACCGCTTCGCGTCCCTCGTCCACGGCCTGGCCCACCGGGTGCTGGACGACGACGAGGCGGCGGACCACACCACGCGCGACGTGTTCAGCTACGTCTGGGAGCACCCGGACGCGTTCGACCCGCGGCACGGCCCGATGCGCTCCTGGATAGCGGCACTGACCCAGCGGCTCGCCGCCGGGCGGCTGCGCCGGCAGCAGCGCGG
This sequence comes from Streptomyces boncukensis, assembly GCF_011045075.1. Taxonomy (GTDB): domain Bacteria; phylum Actinomycetota; class Actinomycetes; order Streptomycetales; family Streptomycetaceae; genus Streptomyces; species Streptomyces boncukensis. The sequence continues at coordinate 1,782 of NZ_JAAKZZ010000533.1, read as the reverse complement.
CGGCGAGCCGCCGACTCCCGAGCAGGCCGAGCGGATCGAGGAGCAGGTCCGCGCGGCCTCCACCGCGGCCCGCGCGGACTACATCGTCACCTCCATGCCCGCCTCGCTGCGCGCGGCGCTGGAGCTGGCCTATTTCGAGCGGCGCGACTACCGCCAGACCGCAGCGCACCTGGGCGTCACGGAGGACGAGGCCCGGCGGCGGCTCCGGCTGGGGCTGCAGCTGCTCTCCTCCGCGACGGTGCTGCCGCCCGGACTGTCCGCGCCGGGCCCCGGGGAGCCCGGCGAGCCGGCAGCCGGCACGCGTCCGACGGGACACCAGCGGTGAGCGCCCCGCTGAGCCCCGACGAACCTCCCTCCAGGGGACGACCGGACGAGCCGCAGGGCGGCCGCCCGCACAGCCGGCCGCCCGACCTGCCGCACGGCGCCCGGTCCGGGGAGCAGAATGGCCAGCAGTTCGGCATCCCGCCGCACAGCGAGCAGAATGACCCGCGGCACCACAGCAGTCAGCAGCACAAGCAGGACGAGCAGGAGCACGTGTACGACCACAACGTCCTCCGGTCACTCCTCGGCGCCTGGGCGCTGGCGGCCTGTTCCGCCGAGGAGACAGCCGCCGTGGAGGCCCATCTGACCGACTGCGCACAGTGCGCCGACGAGGCGCTGCGGCTGCGTGACGCGGTCGGCCTGCTGCACTCCGAGGACAGCCTGGACCTCGACCCCACGCTGCGCGCCCGGGTTCTGGAGCGCTGCCTCGGACGCCGTCCCGCGCGCGTCCCGGTCCCGGACTGGGTCGCACCGTACGACGCGGAGACCGCACGCCTGGACGCGCTGCTGCGCGACATGGCCGACGCCGAGTGGCGCGCGCCCGTGCTGCTGCGCTGGTTCGACGGGGAACGCGAGACGGAGCGCCGTACGACCGTCGCCGGGGTGATCGGCCACCTGCTGGCCGTGGACGGCCTCCTGGCGACGGTCCTGGGGCTGCCCGACCCGCTCGGCGAGGCGGGCCCGGAGAGCCCGGCGGGCCCTGTCGCCCGCACGGAGATGTTCTGGTCCCTGGACCGGGAGGCGCACCGCACACCCGCCGCACGCGGACTGTGGCGCGACCAGACGCACGCGGTGATCCGCTCCGCATCCTTCGCCGAGGACGACGCGACGAGCGCCTCAGCCGACCACGAAGGGGCCGGCGGCAGCGGCGCGGCGGGCGGAACGGCGGACGGAACGGCCGGCGGGGTGGCCGGGCTCGCCGTCCCCTACGGCCCGTTCTCGCTGCCGCTGTCCGACGCCTTCCTGGACCGCGCCTTCGAGTGCTGGGTGCACGCCGGGGACATCGCCGAGGCCGTCGACTATCCGTACGGACCGCCGATGCCCGCGCATCTCAACCGCCTCGTGGACCTCGCGGCGCGCCAGCTCCCCGGCGCCATCGCGGGGCGCCGCCGCGCCGGGCTCGCGGCACCGCCGCGCAGACTGGCCCCGGCGGGCGCGCCGGGCCGCACGCTGCACCTGGAGGTGGAGGGCAGCGGCGGCGGCCACTGGTACATCCCGCTGGACTCGCCCGGCGCCACCGCCTCGCCCCAGGAGGCGGTCGCCCATGTGGCGCTGGACGGGCTGGAGTTCTGCCAGCTCGCCGCGGGCCATGTGCCGCCGCAGGAGGCCGCGGCGGGGCAGGACGGGGACCGCGAGGCCATCCAGGACGTCCTCTTCGCCGCGGCGTCCCTCTCCCGGCTGTAGGTGCAGGGGCCCGCACACGGGGCACGGGAGCACGGAGCACGGGGCACGGGGCACGGG
>NZ_JAAKZZ010000532.1 GCF_011045075.1 Streptomyces boncukensis | reverse complement strand
TGGCCGGTCGCGCAGTTCCCCGCGCCCCTGAAGCGCCCCTGGCGGGGCGCCAGGGCGCGCCCCGCCAGGGGCGCGGGGAACTGCGCGAGCAACCTCCCCCAAGCTCTCGGCTTCGCTCGAGCAGGGGCCGCCCCTGCCCAGCACGATCCGCCGGACACGGCACTAGGGTCCGGTCAGGGACAGGGCCTCGTGCAAGGGGGCCGGGTCGTCGCGGAGGGCGGAGCCCGAAAAGCGGGCGGTCACCCGGCCGGACGTCAGCACGGTCACCGCGTCCGCGCAGTCGACGGCCAGCAGCGGACTGGGCGACACCAGCAGCGCGGCGACCCCCTCCCCCGCCAGAGTCCGCGTCAGCTCGTGCACGCGGCGGGCCAGCGCCGGTGCCAGCCCCTCGGTCGGCTCGTCCAGCAGCAGTACCCGCGGCCCCGGCAGCAGCGCCCGCGCCAGGGCCAGCATCTGCTGCTCCCCGCCGGAGAGGTCACCGCCCCGGCTGCCCCTCCGCTCGGCCAGCCTCGGCAGCAGCTCCAGCACCCGCTGCGGCGTCCAGGCGCTCCCCTTCCGGTGGCTGAGCCGCAGATGCTCGGCCACCGTCAGGCCCGCGAACACCCGGCGGCCCTGCGGGACGAGGCCGATCCCCGCGCGGGCCGCCCGGTGTGCGGGGCGGCCCGTGATGTCCCCGCCGTCCAGGCGCACCGTGCCCGCCGAGGGGCGCAGCAGGCCCGCGACGGTGTGGACGAGGGTGGTCTTGCCCGCGCCGTTGTGGCCGACCACGGCGTGCACCGCGCCCGCCGCCACCTCCAGGTCGAGCCCGTGCAGCACGGTGCCGCCGTGGTATCCGGCGGTCAGCCCGTCCAGTTCGAGCATCAGGTCGCCCCCAGGTACGCGGCGCGCACGGCCTCGTGCCGGAGCGCCTCCTGCGTGGGGGCCGTCACCAGCGGCGTGCCGTCCTGCAGCACGGTGACGGTGTCCGCGAACTGGGCGACGACCTCCGTGTGGTGCTCGACCAGCAGCACTGCCACATCCCGTGGCAGCGCGGCCAGCACGTCCAGCAGCCGGGCGACGTCCCGGTCGGTCAGCCCGGCGGCCGGCTCGTCGAGCAGCAGCACCCGCGGCTGCCCGGCCAGCGCCGCCGCCAGGTCCAGCAGCCTGCGCTGCCCGTGCGAGAGCCCGGCGGCGGGGCGGTGCGCCGCGTCCGCCAGCCCCACGGCCTCCAGCCGTTCGGCGGCGGCGCGGGCCCGCTCGCGGCGCCCCCGCCCGTGCCGCCACCCGGCGAGCACGGCGTTGTCCAGCACCGTCAACTCGCCGATGACCGCGGGCTGCTGGAAGCTGCGCGCGATGCCCAGCCGGGCCCGCCGCGCCGGTGCGATACGGGTGAGGTCGCGGCCGTCCAGCACGACGCGCCCCGCGCTGGGGCGCTCCGTACCGGCGATCAGGCTGAGGAGGGTGGTCTTGCCCGCGCCGTTGGGGCCGATGACGGCGTGCCGGGCGCCGGCCGCCAGCCGCAGTCCGACGCCGTCGAGCGCGGTGAGGCTGCCGTAGCGCCGGGTGAGGCCGTCCAGGAGCAGTCGGTGTTCGGTCAACGGGACGCCTCCGTCCGCGCGCGCCGCCACGGCACCCGGACCGGCACCCGGGCCGGCAGCCGGACGCCCGCCAGCCCGCGCGGCAGCACGTACACCGCCGTCACGAACAGGCCGCCCAGCAGCAGCGGTCCGTGGCCCGGCCAGGCGCTCGCCAGCCAGTCCCGGGTGCCCACGATCAGGCCGACGCCGAGCAGCGTGCCGACGACGGAGGTGGTGCCGCCGATGACGGCGGCCAGCATCGCCAGCGCCGCGATCTCGAAGCCGACGTCGGCGGGGGAGACGTACTGCTGCGCGGCGATCAGCAGCGAGCCGCCCACTCCGGCGAGCGCTCCGGCGCCGGTGTAGGCCAGCAGCAGATAGCGGGACACCGGGTGGCCGCTGGCCCGCATCCGCTCCTCCGCGCTGCGCGTACCGGTCAGCAGCCGGCCTGCCGGGGAGCGCAGCACCAGCACCGTGACGACGAGCACGGCGGCGGACGCGGCGAGGATGTAGCCGTAGCCGGACAGCTCGTCGTCCAGCGCGTCCGCGCCCCACAGCGGGACCGTCGCGGGGAAGCCGTAGAGCCCGTCGGTGCCGCCCGTCACGGACCGCATCTGGCCGATGGCGGTGCTCGTCAGCTCGCCGATCGCCAGGGTGATCATCAGTACGGTGGTGCCCCGGGCCCGGATCACGGCGGGGCCGGTGAGCAGCGAGAAGAGCGCCGCAGCGAGGGCCGCGAGGAGGAGCTGGGCGGGGCCGAGCGCCGTGACGCCGTGCTCGGCGGCCAGCGCGGTGACATACGCGCCGACGGCGAACGGGGCCGTCTGGCCGAGCACGGGCAGCCCCGCGTAGCCCATCAGCACCGTCGAGCTGACGGCGACCAGGCCGAGGGCGAGCGCGTAGCCGGCGAGGGAGATCGCGTAGGTGTCCACCAGCCAGGGGGCGGCCGCCAGGACGGCCAGCAGCGCGAGGAGGGGCCCGAGACCGCGCACGGCCCGTACGGCCGCCCCGCGGGGCGCGCCCGAGGATGCCGCGGGTGCCGGGCGTGCCAGGGGCACCGGGGGTGCGCCGCCGGGCGCCTCCTGCGGCGCGGCCGCCGCCGAGCCGCCTCCCGCGCCGCTCGCGGGACGCAGGATCAGCGCCGCCGCCATCGCGGCGAACAGCAGATACGGGGCCCAGTCCGGGGCCAGGGACACCCCCAGCGTCTGGACCTGGCCGACCGCCACCGCCGCCAGCAGCGTGCCCCACAGCGAGCGGAGCCCGCCCAGCACGACGACGACCAGGGACAGCATCAGCACGCTCTGCGACGTGCCGGGACCGGGCCCGATGATGGGGGCGCCCAGCACCCCCGCCGCGCCCGCCAGCGCCCCGGCCGCCGCCAGGACGCCGGTGTGCACGGCGCGCGGGCTGACGCCCGTCGCCGCGAGCATCTGGGGGTCGTCGGCCGCGGCGCGGACCGCGGCGCCCGCCCGGGTACGCCCCAGCACCCAGGTGCCGGCCGCCGCCAGCAGCACGGCCATCCCGATGAAGACCAGGCGGTACGCCGGGTAGCGGTGGCCCAGCAGCGAGACCGAGGCGTCCAGCGCGCCCGGGACGCGCACCGGCAGCTCGTCGGAGCCGAAGACGGAGATCAGCAGATTGCCGCCGGCCAGGGCCAGGCCGAAGGTCAGCAGGGCCTGGGCGAGGTGGCCGCGCTGCGAGAGCGGCTCGGTGGCGGCCGCCAGCAGGGCGCCCGCCGCGCCCGCCGCCGCCGTCCCGGCCAGCAGGCCGGCCGCCAGCCCGCCCCAGGTGCCGTCGCTCAGCTCGGCTCCGGTGTAGGCGCCGATGGCGTACAGCGTGCCGTGCGCCAGGTTCAGCACTCCGGCGGTGCCGAACGCCAGACTGAGCCCGGCGGCGACGACGAACAGCAGCAGGCCGTAGGCGACGCCGTCCACGGCCGGGACGATCTGGTCCGAGAGGAACCCGTCCACGCCCATCAGCGGCCGAGCGTCGCCAGGTCCTGCACCATGACGTTCGCCAGCTGTTTGCCGTCCGGACGCACCTGCCGCAGATACCACTTCTGCACCGGGGAGTGGGTGCGCTTGCTGAACTCCCAGGCGCCGCGCGGGCTGTCGATCTGGCCGAGCTTGCCGATGGCCTCGTTGATGCTCTCGGAGGTGACCTTCCCGCCGTCCCGGCCCGCGTCGGAGACGGCCTTGTCGAGGACGGCGGCGGCGTCGTAGCCGGACATGGCGTAAGTGGTGGGCGGGGTGTCGTGCTTGGCCGTCCAGTCGGCGACGAACGCGCGGTTGGTCTCGTTGTCGAGGTCGGCCGCGTAGTTGAGCACCGAGTAGATGTCCCTGGCGGCCTTGCCCTGCGCGGGCAGCGTCCCGCCCTCGGTGAGGAACCCGGCCGAGTACAGCGGCAGGTCGGCCACGTCGGACTGCCGGTACTGCTTGACGAAGTCGATGGCCGCCTTGCCCGCGTAGAAGCAGTAGACCGCCTTCGCCCCGGTCTTGGCGATGTCGTTGAAGTACGGCGTGAAGTTGGTCGTCTTGGGGAACGGCGTCCACCGGGTCTTGCCGTTCGGGTTGGCCAGCTCGCCGCCCGCCTTGTCGAACGCCTCGGTGAAGCCGCGCATCTCGTCGTGGCCGCCCTGGTAGTCCGGGCCGATCGCGTAGACGGGCCCGTCGACCTTGTTCTTGACGTACGTGGCGATGGCCTCGCCGGGCTCCTCGGACAGGAAGCTGGTGGTCCAGATGTAGTCGACGTCGGTCTTGGTGGGCCGGCCTCCGGTGGCCAGCAGCGGCGTCTTGCTCTTGGTGACGATCGGCTGGACGGCGGCGAACGAGCCGCCGCCGACGATGCCCGCCACCACGTCGACCCGGTCCTTCTTGATGAGCTTGTTCGCGGCCGGTACGGCGGTCGGTGCGCCGTCGCCCTCGTCGGCGACGGTGAACTCGGCCTTCCGGCCGCCCAGCTTGCCGTCGTGGGTGTCCAGATAGAGCGTGAAGCCGTCCCGCATGTCCTTGCCGACCGACTCGTAGGTGCCCGACACCGAGGCCAGCATGCCGACCTTGACGGTCTTGTCGTCACCGCTCCCGGAGGCGGCGCTGCCGCTGCACCCCGCGACGGCGGTCACGGCGAGGGCGAGCAGCAGGGCGCCGGCGGGGCGTTTCGCGCGGAACGGGCGTGCGTTCGCAGTCACGGGGATCTCCCAACGGGGGGTAGGGACGTGGCACCGGGG
>NZ_JAAKZZ010000531.1 GCF_011045075.1 Streptomyces boncukensis | reverse complement strand
GGACGGGGCAGCGGGGCGGCGCGGCCGTCCGCTCACGGCTCCAGCCGGGTGACCGTGCCCGCGCCGACCGTCCGGCCGCCCTCCCGGAGCGCGAAGCCGAGTCCGGGCTCCAGCGGCAGGGCGGCGTCCAGCGTGACGGCCAGGCCGACGCGGTCGCCGGGGCGGGCGGTTCCGGGACCGCCGAGGGAGATCTCCCCGGCCACGTCCGCTGTCCGGATGTGGAACTGCGGACGGTAGCCGGTGCGCACGGGTGTGTGCCGGCCGCCGTCGCGTGCGGACAGCAGCGTGGCCTGGGCGGTGAAGCGGCGGGACGGCGTGAGGCTGCCCGGCGCCGCCACCAGATGGCCGCGGCGCACCGCGGCCCGCGGCACCCCGCGCAGCAGCAGGGCGACGCTGTCCCCGGCCCGCGCCTCGTCCATCGGCTTCCCGAAGGTCTCCACACCGGTGACGACGGTCTCCGGGCCGCCGTCCGGCGCGTAGACCCGCACCCGGTCGCCGGCGCGTACGGTGCCGCGCTCGACGGCGCCGGTGACGACCGTGCCCCGGCCGGTGACGCTGTGCGTGTGCTCCACCGGCAGCAGGAACGGCGCGCCCACGGACCGCTCGGGCAGCGGCACATAGGTGTCCACGGCGTCCAGCAGCGCCTCGACGGCGCCGGTCCAGCGCGGGTCGCCGGCGAGCGCGCCGGTTCCCGAGACCCGTACGGCGGGGACCGTGCCGCCCGCGTAGCCGTGCCGGGTGAGCAGCTCCCTCGCCTCCAGCTCGACGAGCTCGGTCAGTTCGTCCCCGGCCAGGTCCGCCTTGGTGAGCGCGACGACGAGGTGCTCGACGCCGAGCTGCCGGGCGAGCAGCACGTGTTCGACGGTCTGCGGCATCACCCCGTCGCGCGCGGAGACGACGAGGATGGCCCCGTCCAGCTGGGCCGCCCCGGTGGCCATGTTCTTGACGAAGTCGGCGTGGCCGGGCATGTCGACATGCGCGTAGTGCCGGGTGTCGGTCTCGTACTCCAGGTGCGCGAGGCTGATGGTGATGCCGCGCGCCGCTTCCTCGGGTGTCCGGTCGATGCGCTCGAAGGGCACATACGCGCCCTGGCCGCGGGCGGCCAGGACCTTGGTGATGGCGGCGGTGAGCGTGGTCTTGCCGTGGTCGACATGTCCCATGGTGCCGATGTTGAGGTGCGGCTTGGTACGGACGTATGCCTGCTTGGCGTGCTGGACCATGGTGTGCCGGATTCCTTCCTCGGAACGGCGAAGTGCCGCGCGGGGCGCGGGGCGTACGGGACCCCGGAGCCGGACCGACCCTCCCCCTGCGGGGTCCTCCGGCCTGTCCGGGAAGGGTCAGCTTCGCGTGACGTACGAGGTGCCGGCGCCGTGGCGAGGCGCAGGGGCAGCCCCCGGCGCGGCCGCGGGGGCGGCCGGCGCGGGAGGGAGGGGCTGCCGGAACATGCTCCGATGATCTCCCGGCCGACAGCGCCGCGTCGAACGGTTTTCGCCCCGCCGGAGGGGGCAGCGCGGCGGGCGGCGGAGCCGGCGGCCGGCGCGGCAGGTGACCCGGCGGCGACCGGACGGTGACGGCACGGCGGACCGCCGGTGTCCGTCGGGTAGGTCACCCGGCCCGGCGGAGTACACAGACGCACCCTTCGGCTAGTCTCCCCCACGTGCCCGTCCCCGCTTCGCCGCCAGACGGACCCCCCACCCGTCTCGCCCGGTCGCTGCTGTCTCCCTGGTCCCGGTTCGCCCTGCTGCTCGTGCTGCTCGGCGCCGCGGCCACCGCGATGCTGCTCTACGAGCCGCAGCGGCTGCTCGTGCACGGCTGGCCGCCCCAGCTGCCGACGGGGGCCGCGGCGGCGCTGTTCGGGGCGGTCTACGGACTGTGTACGACGGCGTTCGTACCGCGGCCGGTGCTCAATCTGGCCGCCGGCGCCGTCTTCGGCGCCTCACTGGGCACCCTGGCGGCGACGGCGGGAACGGTCCTCGGCGCCGGCCTCGCCTTCGGGCTGGGCCGGGTGCTGGGCCAGGACGCGCTGCGCCCGCTGCTGCGCGCCCGCGTACTGGCCGCGGCGGACCGGATGCTCAGTCGGCACGGCTTCCGCTCGATGCTGGTGATCCGGCTGCTGCCCGGGGTGCCGTTCGCCGCCTCCAACTACGGCGCCGCGGTCTCCCGGACGAGCTGGCACGCGTTCCTGGCGGCGACGGCCCTGGGCTCGGTGCCGAACACCGCCGCGTACACGGTGGCGGGCAGCCGCGCCGCCACTCCGACGTCCCCGGTCTTCCTCGCGGCCTCCGGCTTTATCGCGCTGTCCGCCGTGGCCGGCGCGCTGGTGGCCTGGCGCAAGCGCGGGCAGCTGCGCGCGAGGGCCGCTCCACCGGCACCACACGGCCCGCTCGCACCGGAACCCGCCGGTGCCCGCACGGCAGCGGTGGGTGACCCCCCGCTGGCCGGCGCGGTCACCCACCGCCTCTAGCATCACTGCATCCACGCCCGCACTCACAGGGACGAGCACACCCGCACATGTCTTGGTTCGAATCCTTCATCCTCGGGCTCGTCCAGGGTCTGACCGAGTTCCTGCCCATCTCCTCCAGCGCCCATCTGCGCCTCACCGCGGCGTTCGCGGGCTGGGAGGACCCGGGTGCCGCCTTCACCGCCGTCACCCAGATCGGCACCGAGGCGGCCGTCCTCATCTACTTCCGCCGCGACATCGCGCGTATCGTCAGCGCCTGGTTCCGCTCCCTGGTCAGCAAGGAGGCCCGGGGGAACCACGATGCCAAGATGGGCTGGCTGGTCATCATCGGCTCGATCCCGATCGGTGTGCTCGGGCTCACCTTCAAGGACCAGATCGAGGGGCAGTTCCGCGATCTGCGGCTGATCGCCACGACGCTCATCGTGCTCGGCATCGTGCTGGGCATCGCGGACCGCCTGGCGGCGGGCGAGAGCGGACGCCACCGGGCGCGGCCCCCGCGCAAGTCCCTGGAGCAGCTCACCGTCCGGGACGGCCTGCTGTACGGCTGCGCCCAGGCGCTGGCGCTGGTCCCCGGCGTCTCCCGGTCCGGCGCCACCATCAGCGGCGGCCTGTTCATGGGGTACAAGCGGGAGGCCGCAGCGCGCTACTCGTTCCTGCTCGCCATCCCCGCGGTCCTCGCCTCCGGCCTCTTCGAGCTCACGGAGATCGGCGAGGGCCATGTGTCCTGGGGGCCCACGGTCTTCGCCACGGTGCTGGCCTTCGTCGTGGCCTACGCGATCATCGCGTGGTTCATGAAATGGATCACTACGCGCAGCTTCATGCCGTTCGTCGCGTACCGGATCATACTGGGGTTGGTGATCTTCGCGCTGGTGGGGACGGGCGCGCTCAGCCCGCACGCCGGCGAGACCGGGTGACCGCGCACGCGCGGCGCGGGCATCCGGTCCCGCCGTGCGCGCGCCGGGGCGGCTGCCACACTGAGCGGCATGGAGAACTTCTACCGCGGACCGGCGACCCTGCTGTCGGGCGCCGGTGAGATCCCCGTCGAGGCGGCGCTGTTCACCGAGGCCGCAGGGCCCGAGGCGGCCTGGTCGGGGACGGTGCGGCCGGACGGTCCCGAACCGCTGTGGACCGAGCTGGAGGGCGACACGGCCCGGCTGCGGCTGCCCGACGGGCGCGAGGGCCGGATCACGGTGCTCGGCAGCGGCTTCGGCGCCGTGGAGGTCGCCGGGGACGGCCCGGCGCCCGCCTGACCCGCGCCCGCGCGTCCCCTCGCACCACCCGCCGGTCGGCTCAGGGAGGTAGCGGGCACTCCTGTGTACTCCCCTTGCGGTATGCCAAGACGGACCCCGCAGTGGAGGACAACACGAGGTCGGGGGAGCATCGTGGACATATGAACGGGAAGCCCCGCGCACGCCGGGCGGCCGGCCGATGAGCCCGCTGTCGTGGTCGGTGCTGCTCTCAGTCGTCTCGGCGGTGTGCTACGCCTGCGCCGCCATCGTGCAGGAGCGCGTCGCCTCGACGACCGCACCGAGCCGGCTGCGGCTGCTCGGGTCCGGCAGGTGGTGGCTGGCCGTGGTCCTGCAGGGCGCCGGGGCGCTGCTGCACGTCGCCGCGCTCGGGCTGGGCCCGCTCACGGTGGTGCAGCCGCTCGGCGTGCTCACCCTGGTGCTCGCCGCCCCCCTGGGCGCGCTGCTCGCCCGGCGCCCGGTCACCGCCACGAGCTGGCGCGGCATCGCCCTGGTCACCCTGGGGCTGGCCGGGTTCCTGCTGCTGACCGGCTCGCGCGGCTCCCGGACCCTGGAGGGGGCGCAGCAGACCGAGCTGGGCGTGACCATAGTGCTGGCGGTCGCCGTCCTGGCGGTGCTGGCGCGGGCCGCCGTCCGCCTGACCCGCAGCGGTGGCCGGGGTCCCGCGCTGCGGAGCGTCTCGCTGGCCCTGGCCGCCGGGATCGCGTACGGCGCGGCGTCGGTGTTCGTGAAGACGGCGGCCGAGAGCTGGGACTCCACGCCGCTCACCTCCGCCCTGCCGCTGCTGGTGCTGATCGGTGTGCTGGCCGCCTCGGGCCTGGCGACCTCGCAGGCGTCGTACCGGGGCGGCGGACTGGCCGCGCCGCTGGCGACGCAGACGGTCGCGAACCCCGTGGTCGCCGCCGCCGCCGGGATCGCACTGCTGGGCGAGGGCTTCCGGTACGGCTACACCGGGTCGCTGGCCGCGCTCGCGGCGGGCGCGGTGGCGTCGTGGGGGCTGGTGCTGCTCGCGATGGACACGGCCAGGGGCTCCCGTACTGCGGAGGCGGGCCCCGTGCTGATCCCGCCCCCGGCCG
>NZ_JAAKZZ010000530.1 GCF_011045075.1 Streptomyces boncukensis | reverse complement strand
GCCCCGGACTGCCCCGACACGACCCAGGGCACCGAACGACCCCCGGCACCATCCCCGGCAGCGTCCCCGTCCCCCTCGCCGTCCGGCGCCGCCGGCGCACCGGGAGGCTGCTCCAGGATCACGTGCGCGTTCGTCCCGCTCACCCCGAACGACGACACACCCGCGCGCCGCGGCCGTTCCACCTCGGGCCACGCCGTGGCCTCGGTCAGCAGCTCCACGCTCCCGGCGGACCAGTCGACATGGGACGACGGCCGATCCACATGCAGGGTGCGCGGAAGCCGCCCGTGCCGCATCGCCTGCACCATCTTGATGACACCGGTGACCCCCGCCGCCGCCTGGGTGTGCCCGACGTTCGACTTCACCGACCCCAGCCACAGCGGCCGCTCCGGGTCGCGCTCCTGCCCGTACGTGGCCAGCAGCGCATTCGCCTCGATCGGATCACCCAGCGACGTACCCGTCCCATGCGCCTCGACCGCATCCACCTCCCCCGCCGCCAGCCCCGCACTCGCCAGCGCCCCACGGATCACCCGCTCCTGCGAAGGACCACTCGGCGCGGTCAACCCGTTCGACGCCCCGTCCTGATTCACCGCAGAACCACGCACCACCGCCAGCACCCGATGCCCCCGCGCCCGCGCATCCGACAACCGCTCCAACAGCACCAGACCCACACCCTCGGACCAGCCGGTGCCGTCCGCCGCGTCGGCGAACGCCTTGCACCGGCCGTCGGCGGCCAGCGCGCCCTGCTGGGAGAACTCGATGAACGTCGTCGGCGTCGCCATCACCGCGACGCCGCCCGCGAGCGCGAGGTCGCAGTCGCCGCCGCGCAGCGACTGCGCCGCCAGATGCATCGAGACCAGCGACGACGAGCAGGCGGTGTCCACCGTCACCGCCGGCCCCTCCAGCCCGAAGGTGTACGCGATCCGGCCGGAGGCGACGCTGCCCGCCTTTCCCACGCCGCGGTGTCCTTCGTGGCCCTGGTGCTGTGCGGTGTCGCCGCCCGCGTAGTCGTGGTGCATCAGGCCGGTGAAGACGCCCACCTTCTCGCCCCGCAGCGACATCGGGTCGACGGCGGCGCGCTCGAAGACCTCCCAGGCGACCTCCAGCAGCAGCCGCTGCTGCGGGTCCATCGCCTGCGCCTCCCGGGGCGAGACGGCGAACAGCGACGCGTCGAAGCCCGCGACGTCGTCGAGGAAGGCCGCCTGGCGGGTGCTGCTGAGGGGGGCGGCCCCGCCGCTGCCGAACAGCTCGTCGAGCGGCCAGCCGCGGTCGTCCGGGAAGCGGGACACGGCGTCCGCGCCGGACTCGACGAGCCGCCACAGGTCCTCCGGCGACGACACGCCGCCCGGCAGTCGGCAGCCCATCGAGACGATCGCGATCGGCTCGTCGGCGGTCGGCTTCGGCGCCGTCGGCGCGGGGGCCGGTCCGTCCTCGCCGAACAGCCGGGTCCTGAGCAGCTCGGCCACCGCCGTCGGCGTGGGGTGGTCGAAGGCGAGCGTCGTGGGCAACGTCAGTCCGGTCGCGGCCGTCAGGCGGCGGCACAGCCCCACCGAGGCCACCGAGGTGAGCCCGAGGTCCCGGAACGGCCGTGCGGCGTCGACCGCGGCGCCGGGCCGCAGCCGGGAGGTCTCGCGCACCACGAGGCCGACGAGTTCGCGGCTGCGCTCCTTGCCGGACAGGCCGGCCAGCCACTCCCGCAGCTCCGCTGCCGCGGCCTCGTCGGCCTCGTCGGCCTCGTCGGGCCGTACGGGCCGTGGCCCGGCCAACGGGCCCAGGGGGGCGGGTACGTCGTCCCCCGGCGCGTCCGGGTCGAGGACGAAGGAGGCCAGGAGCGGGTCGTGCACCGTGTGCGCGGCGTCGAACATGGCCAGCGCGCGCCGGTCGGACAGCGTGCCGACGCCGGACGGGGCCCCGTCGGCGGGGCCGCCCCACGGCGGTCCGTACGCGAGTGCGAGCGCGGGCCGGCCGGCGGCCTGCCGCTGCACGGCGAGCGCGTCGAGCATGGCGGCCACGGCCCCCCGCGCGGGTTCGGCGGCGGCCCCGAGCGTTCCGGCGAGCGACGAGAACAGTACGAACGGGCCGGGGCCCGCCATCAGTTCGTGCAGCTGGACCGCGCCCGTCAGCACGCGGCGCAGCTCGTCGCCCGCCGTCTCGGCGCCGACCGCCTCGGCGCGGCCGGGGAAGTGCAGCACGGCGGAGGGTCCACGGCCGGCCAGCGCCGCCTCCAGCGCACCGCGGTCGGCCGGGTCGCAGGCGGCGAGTTCGACCGCGGCGCCCAGCGCGGCGAGCCGGTCGAGCAGGTCGGCGGCGGCCGGGTCCCCTTCGCCGTCCGGGCTGATCAGCAGCATCTCGCGGGTGCCGTGCACGGTCACCAGGTGCCGGGCCACGGCTGCCGCTGCCGGGGATCCGGCGCCGGTGAGCACCACGCTCCGGTAGGGATCGGGGGCGGCGTAGCGCGTCCCGTCGGTCGCGGCGGTGACGCGGGCCAGCTTGGGGGCCAGCGCGATCCCGGAGCGGATCGCGAGCTGCGGCTCGCCCCGCGACACGGCGGCGGGCAGCGCCGCCGCCGACCCGGGCTCGAAGTCCACGTCGGCGACGGCGACCCGGCCCTCGGACAGGCCCGTCAGGCTGCTCATCGCACCCCACGCGGCGGCCTGCGCCAGGTCCGGGACCTGACCGGGGCCGGTGCTCACGGCGCCGCGGGTCACCACGGCCAGGCGCGCCGCTGCGCAGCGCTCGTCGGCCAGCCAGCCGCGCACCTCGCGGCTCAGCTCCTCCGCGGCCCGGAGGGCCGCGCCCGGGTCGCCGGCCGCCGTGTCGACCAGGCGCGCCACGAGGCCGGGCACGGGGTCGCCCGCGGCGACGGCCGCGCTCAGCGCCGCGAAGTCGGCGTACGCGCGCGGCCCGGTGCCGCCGGTGCCGAGTGCGCGCAGCTGGGCGGCGCCCGTGCCGACGACCGCGCAGTCGCCGGCCGCCGGGGCCGCCGCCGGGGCCGCCGGGCCCGGGTGGGTCAGCGGGATCCAGTCGGTCCGGAACAGCGCGTCGTACTCACCGCTCCCCGCCGCGCGCAGCAGCGCGGGCCGCTCCGGGACCCGATGCCGGATGATCTTGCCGGATGTCGTCCGGGGGATGCTGTCGACCTCGTAGAGCTCTTCGGGGACCTTGAAGTACGACAGCTTCTCCCGGCACGCGGCGAACAGCTTCTCCGGTTCGACGCCGTGCGCGTCCGGCACCACGAACGCGACCGGCACCTCGCCGAGGGTCTCGTGCGGACGGCCCACCACGGCGGCGTCCCGCACTCCGCGCACCTCGCGCAGCACCTGCTCGACCTCGCCGGGGTGGAGGTTCTCCCCGCCGCGGATGATGAGTTCCCTGACGCGCCCGGTGATCCGGAAGTGCCCGGACGCGTCCCGGACCGCCAGGTCGCCGGTGCGGTACCAGCCGTCCCGCAGCGCGGCCCTGGTCGCCTCGGGCTGGTTGTGGTAGCCGAGCATCACGTTGGGCCCGCTGACCCAGACCTCGCCCTCCTGGCCGGTGTCGGCGTCCTGCCCGGTGTGCCGGTCCACGAGCCGTACGTCCAGGCCGGGCACCGGGAGGCCGCAGGAGCCCTCGACGCGCTCGCCGTCCGGCCGGTTGACGGTGATCGACCCGCAGGTCTCCGTGCTTCCGTAGGCGTCGATCAGGGGCGCGCCGAGGGTCTCCTCGACGTCGCGGCGCAGCTGCGCGCCGGTGACGGCGCCGCCGACGAGGCACATGCGCAGCGCCGGGACGGTCCGGCCGCTGTGCCGGATCTCGCGGAGCAGGTTGTGGTAGAGGGTCGGCACCCCGGCGAGGAACGTGAACGAGCCGTCCTCCAGCACGTCGAGCACCGCCTCGGCCGAGGCGTCGGAGACGATCCGCGCGCCCGCGCCGACCGAGGTGACCCCGAGGACGCAGAAGATGTGCGCCAGGCTGTGGAACAGCGGCAGCGGCCATACGACGCGGTCGTCCCGGGACAGGCCGGGGATGGGGACGTAGCACGCCGCGACCGACCACAGGCAGTTGCGCTGGGTGGACAGCACGCCCTTCGGCCTGCCTGTCGTGCCCGAGGTGTAGAGCATCCAGGCGGGTTCGTCGAGCCCGAGGTCGTCGCGCGCGGGGACGCCGGGGTCGCTGCCCGCGAGCACCTCGAAGGGCACCACCCGCTGTCTGACTCCGGTCCGCACCGCCTCGGTGTCGCCGACGACGACGATCCACGCCTCCGCGTCCCCGCCCAGCACCCGGCGCACCTGCTCGGCCCTGCCGGTGTCGGTGATCACGACCCGGGCCCCGCTGTCGTCGAGCAGATGGCCGAGCTCGGCGTCCGTGGAGTGCGGGTTGAACGGCGTGCCGATCGCACTCGCCCTGGTGATCGCGAGATAGCTCTCGACGGTCTCGACCCGGTTGCCGAGGTAGATCGCGGCGCGGTCGCCCGGTTCCAGCGACAGCGCGCTCAGATGTCCGGCGAGCCGCCTGGTGCGCAGTTCCAGGTCCGCGTAGCTGACACCGCGGACGTCGTCGCTGAACGCGATTTTGTCGCCCGCATTCCTCGCGTGTTCCACCAGGAACTCGTGAACAGGGCGTACTAATTCAGTGCGAAACATGGCGCCTGGCCTTTCCGGAGAACGACACCGCCGGGAACCTTTCCGGCCGACCTGAATCAGTCTTGCGGCCGTGCGCCGGATTGCGTCCCCTACTCGCCCCATAGGGCACCCCTGCCTTTTTCCGCGAACCACCGGGCCCTGTTCTGCCGAATGCGGGCACAGCAAACAGCGGGTCCGGTCCAGCAC
>NZ_JAAKZZ010000052.1 GCF_011045075.1 Streptomyces boncukensis | reverse complement strand
GAGGGCGAAGGGGGAGAGCGTCGCCGAGGAGAGCGGGACGAGGTAGGGGCGGCAGCCGAGGGGGAAGGAGAGGTCGCCGGTGTGCACGTCGTACACCGGGTCGAAGCCGCGCCAGGAGAGGAACGCGAGGAACCGGCCGTCCCGGGTGAAGACGGGCTGCTCGTCCTCGAACCGGCCGTCGGTGACGTCCAGGATCGCGGCCGACTCGGTGATCTTGGCGATCTTGATCTGGGAGAGGGAGCGGCCCACGCCCGGGTGGGCCCAGGCCAGCCACCGGGAGTCCGGCGAGAAGGCGAGGTCGTGGACCGGGCCGTTGAGGGAGCGGATCAGCTCGGTGACGCCGGAGCGCGGGTCCGCTTCCTCCGTCTGCCCGACGTCCACCAGCAGCAGGGCGCCGTCGTGCGAGGCCACCGCCAGGGTCTCGCCGTCCGGCGAGGAGACCAGCTCCAGGACTCTCCCCAGCCGGCCGGCGGCCAGCCGCACCGGGCGGCGCGGGCCGGACGCCCTCGGCAGGTCCGCGACCTCGATCGCGTCCTCCCCCTCCGCGTCCGTGATGTACGCGATCCGCCCGGTGTCGCCGAGCATCTCGGGGAGCCGGACCCGCACGCCCGGCTCGTCGGCGATGGCGCGGGCCGGGCCGTCGCGGTGGGTGAGCCAGTACAGGCTGCCGCGTACGCACACCGCGCTGGCGCGGCCCGTCGTGTCGACGGCCAGCGAGTCCAGGTGGTCAGCGGCCGGGACCTGGTACGGGCGGCGGCCGGCGCGCGGGCCGCCCAGCTGGACGTCCAGGCGGCGCGGCTTCGCCGTGTGGGAGAAGTCGTCGACGAGCCACAGCTCGCCGGCGCACTGGTAGATGACGCGGCGCCCGTCCGTCGCGGCGTGGCGGGCGTAGAACGCGTCGTGGTCGGTGTGCCGGCGCAGGTCGGAGCCGTCGGGACAGCAGGAGTAGAGGTTGCCGACGCCCTCGTGGTCGGAGAGGAACGCGATCCGCTCGCCCACGAACATCGCGCAGTCCAGATGGCCCTCCAGGTCGGGCAGCAGCCGGGTGCCGTGCAGCCACAGGCGGCCCATGGCGCCGCCCCGGTAGCGCTTCCAGGCCGCCGGCTCGTGCGGCGGCCTGCCGCTGAGCAGCAATGTGCGGCGCTCGCCGCCCTGTTCGGCGACGGCGATGTCGGCGACCGGCCCCCAGGGCAGCTGGCTGCCCGCCGCACCGGGCCCGGAGGGGCCGTCGACGGGGACGCGGTAGGCCCAGGAGTAGTACGAGAAGGGCTGGCCGTGCGAGGCCACGGCCAGCACGTCGCCCTCGGGGGTCCAGCCGCGGACGCGGGTGTCGCCCGCGCCCCAGTAGGTGAGCCGCTGGGACGGGCCGCCCCGGACGGGCACGAGATAGATCTCCGGGTCCAGGCTGCGCCAGGTGACGCAGGCGATACGCTGCCCGTCAGGGGAGAAGCGGGGATGGCTGATCCGGGTGCGGTCCACTGTCAGCCGCCAGGCGCGTCCGGCGCGCAGCGGGGCGATCCACAGGTCGTCCTCGGCGGCGAAGCAGATGAGGTCGCCGTGGAGGTGCGGGTATCGGAGGTAGGCGCCTTCGTCGGTCACCTATCCCATGGTTCGGGGGGAATTGGGGTGCGGCAAGTTGTGACCTAGACCATAATCCGACGAATCGCTCATCCTTTCAGTGCGAGACTGCGTCGAATGACATGAGCTGTCATTCCGGTTGGTAGTCGCGCCTGCGCGAGTGCCGAGGAACCCCGATCCCGAACACCCCCGTCCATACCGAGACCGGAGAACCTCTCTCGTGGCAACATTCCTCTACAAGCTAGGCAGGCTCGCCTTCCGGCGCCGCCGCCTCTTCGCGCTGGCCTGGGTGGCCTTGCTGGCCGCCGCCATCGCAGGCGCTTCCACCGCCTCGTCACCACCCGAGGACGACTTCGCGCTGCCCGGTACGGAGGCCCAGAAGGCGTTCGACCTGCTGGATGAGCGCTTCCCGGCCGCGAACGCGGACGGCGCGGAGGCCCGTATGGTCTTCCGCGCCCCGAACGGCGAGAAGATCACGGCGACCGACAACAGGGCCGCCGTCAAGGAGACCCTGCAGGACCTGTCGGGCGGCCAGGCCGACTCGGTCTCGGACCCGTTCGCCAAGGGCAGCGGCGCGATCAGCGACGACGGCAAGGTCGCGTACACCTCGGTCAAGTACAAGGTGCCCGCGAACGACGTCACCGACGCGACGCAGGACAAGATCAAGGCGGCGGCCGAGGACGGCCGCAAGGCCGGGCTGACCGTGGAGACCGGCGGTGACGCCCTCTTCGTGGAGCCCGATATGGGCAGTACCGAGATCTTCGGTATCGCCGTCGCCGCCATCGTGCTGATCCTGACCTTCGGCTCGCTGATCGCGGCCGGACTGCCGCTGATCACCGCGCTGATCGGCGTGATGATCGGCATCATGTCGATCACCGCGCTCGCCACCACGCTCAATCTGTCCTCGGATACGAGCACCCTGGCGATGATGATCGGCCTCGCGGTCGGCATCGACTACGCGCTGTTCATAGCCTCCCGCTACCGGGCCGAGCTCTCCGAGGGCCGGGACCGCGAGGAAGCGGTGGGGCGGGCCGTCGGCACGGCCGGCTCCGCCGTGGTCTTCGCCGGTCTGACGGTCGTGATCGCGCTCGTCGGCCTGTCGGTCGTCAACATCCCGGTGCTGACGCGCATGGGTATGGCCGCCGCCGGCACGGTCGTGATCGCGGTGCTGGTGGCCCTGACGCTGGTCCCGGCCGCGCTCGGCATCGTCGGCAAGCGGATCTTCGGCCGCCGGGTGCGCAAGGCCAACCCCGCCACCGGGGTGCCGCCGGCCGCGGGCGCCGAGGGGCAGAAGCCGAAGCTGGGCGTCCGCTGGGCCCGCCTCGTGCTGCGCCGTCCGCGGCTCATCCTGGGGGCCGCGGTGCTGGCCCTGGCCGCGGTGGCCATCCCGGTCGGCAGCATGCAGCTCGGCTTCCCCGACGAGGGCAACGAGCCGAAGCACACCACGCAGCGCAAGGCGTACGACATGCTCTCGGACGGCTTCGGCGCGGGCTTCAACGGCCCGCTGATGGGCGTCATCGAGGTGGACAGCAGCGACAACCCCCAGCAGGCGGCCCAGGAGGTCAAGGACCGGGTCTCCAAGGTCAAGGGCGTGGTCGCGGTCACGGAGCCGACGTTCAACAAGGCCGGCGACACGGCGACCTTCACGGCCGTCCCCAAGACCGGGCCCGGCGACGCCGAGACCGAGGACATCGTCCGCGACATCCGCGACGAGTCGGGCGCGATCAAGTCCGCGACCGGCGCCTCGCTCTACCTCACCGGCGCGACGGCCGTCACCATCGACTTCTCGCAGGTCATGAATGACGCGCTGGTCCCGTATCTGGCGCTGGTGGTCGGTCTGGCGTTCGTGCTGCTGATGCTGGTCTTCCGCTCGCTGCTGGTCCCGCTGAAGGCGGCGCTCGGCTTCCTGCTGTCCGTGCTGGCGGCGCTCGGCTCCGTCGTCGCGGTCTTCCAGTGGGGCTGGGCGGCCAGCCTGATCGGGGTGGAGCAGACCGGCCCGATCATGAGCATGATGCCGATCTTCATGATCGGGGTCATCTTCGGCCTCGCCATGGACTACGAGGTCTTCCTCGTGACCCGGATGCGCGAGGCGTACGTCCACGGGGAGAGCCCCGGCGAGGCGATCGTCTCCGGCTTCCGGCTGGGCGCCCGGGTCGTCGTGGCCGCGGCCATCATCATGATCAGCGTCTTCGCGGGCTTCATCGGGGCCTCGGTCGCGATGATCAAGATGATGGGCTTCGGCCTCGCCATCGCGATCCTGTTCGACGCCTTCGTGGTGCGGATGGCGATCGTGCCCGCCGTGCTGGCGCTGCTCGGACGGCGTGCCTGGTGGCTGCCGAAGTGGCTGGACCGGATCCTGCCGAACGTCGACGTCGAGGGCGAGAAGCTGCGGCACCACCTGGAGGACGGTGCGAGGGAGCGGCCCGCCGCGACGATTCCGGCGCAGCGGGCACCGGAGCGTACGGGAGTGTGAAGTGAGAAGTGAGGTGCCGGCCGCCCTCTCGGGTGGCCGGCACTCGCGGGCCCTGCTGCGCTCCCTCAGACGTTGCCGAGGAGGGCGGCGAGGGCCTCTTCCAGATCCAGGTGGGCGTCCTCGCGACCGACCGGGACGGCGTCGTACGCGCAGCGCAGGAATCCCCACAGGTCCGCGCTGCGGAACTCCAGCACGGCCACTCCCTCGCCCGCGTGCAGCTCGATGACCGTCTGCTCCAGCCCGCAGGGCCAGACGTGCACGTCACCCTCCCCGGCGGGCCCGCGCAGCCCCGCGTCCAGCAGGTCCCGCGAGAACGTCCAGGCCACATCGCCGCCGTCGAGGGAGATGTCGGAGGGGAAGAGGATACGGACGGCGAGCGGGTCGGCCGGGTCGTAGTGGAGGGTGGCGGCGAGCGGCCGGGTCGCCGGCGGCCGGGTGATGAGTTGCGCCTTCACGTTGTGCTCGATGACCTGTGACACGTCTGCTCCCTCTGGGTCGGGGACCCCCGGCCCCACTGGTTCCGGGCTGCCCCTACGCCTACTCAGACGCGCGGCGCGGCGTGACAGTCACCCGGATGAGCGGGTGAGGTGTACCACAGCGTAGCTGGATGTGATCCAAGCCACTCGCAAACCGGTCATTCCCTGTCTAAAGTTCTCTCCGGCTGCGCTGGAGCTCTTGTCATGACCAGACAGCCGGAAGGTGCCGGGCGGTCCGAGGAGTCCGGCGGAGGGGCCGCGGACGGGTCCGGGGTACCCGGCGTGCGGCCGGGGAATGCACGCGGGCGTACGTCGATCGTCGTGCTCGGGCCCCTGTGCTTCGGGCGCCTGCCGCTCCGCTGACGGAGTCTTGCACACCGTTTGCAGGTGGCTGCTATTTTCATTTGGTCACCCCCTGAAGGTCATGTTCACGACTCTGCCGAGCGGAGCTCATTGTCATGCACGTGCCTGACGGATTCATTGACGCGCCCGTCTCCCTCGGAGCGGGGGTCGCCGCCGCCGGGGCCGTCGCCGTCTCGCTCCGGGGCTCCCGCAGGGAACTGGGCGGCGCCGAGCGCACGGCACCCCTCGCCGGGCTCGTCGCCGCCTTCGTCTTCGCCGTCCAGATGCTCAACTTCCCCGTCGCCGCCGGAACCAGCGGCCATCTGCTGGGCGGAGCGCTCGCCGCGGTCCTCGTCGGGCCGTACACCGGGGTGCTCTGCATCGCGGTCGTCCTGCTGCTGCAGGCGCTGCTCTTCGCGGACGGCGGGCTCACCGCGCTGGGCGTCAACATCCTCGACATGGGGGTGGTGACGGTGCTCGTCGCGTACGGGCTGTTCCGCGCGCTCATCCGGGTGCTGCCGCGCGGCCGGGGCCCGGTCACGGCCGCGTCGTTCGCCGCGGCACTGGTCTCGGTGCCCGCGGCCGCCGTCGCGTTCTGGGCGCTGTACGCGCTGGGCGGCACCGCCGACGTCTCCCTCGGGAAGGTCTTCGGGGCGATGGTGGGCGTCCATGTGCTGATCGGGATCGGGGAGGCGGCGATCACCGCGCTGACGGTGGGCGCGGTGGCGGCGGCACGGCCCGACCTCGTGTTCGCGGCGCGGGACCGGCTCGCCGTGCGGCTGGAACTGCGGACCTCGCCGGTCGCGGCGGCACCGGCGGGCGAGCCGCAGCCGGTGCCGGAGCCGTCGGTGCCGGAGCCGGTGTCGGAGCCGGAACCGTCGGTGTCGGAGCCGGTGCGTTCGGAGCCCGCTGCCGCCCCGCGCCGTTCGACCCGGCGGCTGTGGCTCGCCGGGCTCGCGGCGGCGGTGATCTGCGCGGGCGGCGTCAGCTTCTACGCCTCCGCGTATCCGGACGGGCTGGAGAAGGTCGCCGCCGACAACGGCATCGACGAGCAGGAGGAGGACCACGCGGCCAAGGACTCGCCGCTGGCGGACTACGGAGTGCGGGACATCGCGAACGGCCGGCTCTCCGTGGGCCTCGCCGGGGTGATCGGGGTGGGCGCGACGCTGGCTGTGGGCTCGGGCACGTTCCTGGTCCTCCGCCGGCGTCGGCGGAGTTCCGGGAGCGAGGGATCCCCCTGACGCCCGGTGCCCCGCATCGGCCGGGCCCTGCTGGGCAGGGGCTGCCCCTGCCCGTGCCCCGCAGGCTGCGGGGTGCTCTGTGGTTGCGCGCGCCCCGCGGCGAAGCCGCAATGGACACGAGCCCCGCGCCCCTGAAGGGCCCCGTCACGAAGGAGGCGCCCCGAAGGGGCGCGGGGAACTGCGCGACCAACCACGGCAGACCCGCGGACGGCCGACGACCGGACGGGGCAGCCCGGCATCCGCAGCCCGGCACCCGCACCCCGGCACCCGCCGCCCCGCAGCACCGAACCGCACCGGACGAAGGAGGGCGCCCATGGGCGCGGGACATGCGCACCGGCTCTACCGGGCGGGCGAATCCGCCGTCCACACCCTCCCCGCGCACTGCAAAATCGCGGCCGTCCTCACCTTCGTCCTGGTCGTCGTCGCGACCCCCCGGGAGGCGGTGTGGGCGTTCGGCGGCTACGCGGCGCTGCTCGCCGCCGTCGCCGCGACGGCCCGCACCCCTCCCGTGTTCGTACTCAAACGCATGCTGATCGAGGTGCCGTTCGTCGCGTTCGCGCTGCTGCTCCCCTTCGTGGCCGAGGGCGAGCGGGTCACCGTGCCCGGCGGCCTCTCCCTGTCCGCCTCCGGCCTGTGGGGCGCCTGGAACATCCTCGCCAAGGGCACGCTCGGGGTCGCCGCCTCCGTGCTGCTGGCCGCGACCACCCGCGTCGACGAGCTGCTGACCGGGCTCCAGCGGCTGCGGCTGCCCGCTCAGCTGTGCCAGATCGCGTCGTTCATGGTGCGCTACGGGGACGTCGTCGCCGACGAGCTGCGCCGGATGCGGATCGCCCGCCTCTCACGCGGCTTCGAGGCGCGCGGCCCGCGCCAGTGGGGGGTGCTGGCCAAGACGGCGGGAGCGCTGTTCATCCGCTCCTACGAGCGCGGGGAACGGGTGCACCTCGCGATGCTCAGCCGGGGCTACGACGGGGTCATGCCGACCCTCGACACCGGCGGCGCCGACCGTGCCGCCTGGGCGCGCTCCGCCGCACTGCCCCTGTCCGCTCTCGTCATCTGCCTGCTGGGGTGGAACCTGTGACTGCTGAGAACCCCGGAGCCCCGCCGCCCTCCCTGCGGGTGAGCGGGCTCGCCTACGCCTACCCCGACGGACACCAGGCGCTCTTCGGCGTCGAGCTGACCGTGCCGCGCGGCCGGCGCGTGGCCCTGCTCGGGCCGAACGGCGCGGGCAAGACGACCCTCGTGCTGCATCTCAACGGCATCCTCACCCCCGGCGCCGGGTCCGTCGCGGTCGCCGGGCTGCCGGTCACCAAGCCGAACCTCGCCGAGGTGCGTCGGCGCGTCGGCATCGTCTTCCAGGACCCGGACGACCAGCTGTTCATGCCGACCGTGCGGGAGGACGTGGCGTTCGGGCCCGCGGCGGCCGGGCTGCGCGGCGCGGAGCTGGCCGCGCGGGTGCGGGAGGCGCTGGAGCGGGTCGGGATGGCGGCGTACGCGGACCGGCCGCCGCACCATCTCTCGTTCGGCCAGCGCCGCCGGGTCGCCGTCGCCACCGTGCTCGCCACCCGCCCGGAGATCCTCGTCCTCGACGAGCCCTCCTCCAACCTCGACCCCACGGCGCGCCGCGAACTGGCCGACCTCATCCGCTCCCTGGACGTCACCGTGCTGATGGTCACCCACGACCTGCCGTACGCGCTGGAGCTGTGCCCGCGCTCCGTCGTCCTCGGCGACGGGGTGATCGCCGCCGACGGCGACACCCGCGAGCTGCTGTCCGACCCAGCGCTGATGCGCGCCCACCGGCTGGAGCTGCCGTTCGGTTTCGACCCCCGCTCCGTGACCGTGCCGGGGGCATAGGACGATGGAGCGCGCAGGACAGGACAGAGCGCGCGCAGGCGGACGGGAGCGAAGGAAGCGTGGCTGAGGTCGGAGTCGGGAGCCAGGCCGTGCCAGGGGCCGGTGCCGGTGCCGGTGCCGAGGCCGCTGTGCACGGCACGGTGGCCGAGGGCTATGAGCCGGTGCGGGACGCCTTCGTGCGGAACTTCCGCGAGCGGGGCGAGACCGGCGCGGCCGTGACCGTGCACCGGCACGGGCGGAAGGTCGTCGACCTGTGGGGCGGCGTGCGGGACCCGGAGGACCCCGAGTCCGCGCCGTGGGAGGCCGACACCCCCGTCGTGCTGCACTCCGCGACGAAGGGCCCGGCCGCCGCCGTACTCCATCTGCTGCACCAGCGCGGCCAGCTGGACCTGGACGCGCCGGTGGGCACGTACTGGCCCGAGTTCACGGCGCACGGCAAGGACCGGGTGCTGGTGCGGCAGCTTCTCGCGCACCGCGCCGGGCTGCCCGTGCTCGACACCCCGCTCACCCCCGCGCGGGCCGTGGACGGGGTCAGCGGCCCGCGGGCCCTCCAGGCGCAGCGGCCCGTGTGGCGGCCCGGCACCGACCACGGCTACCACCCGCACACCTACAGCTGGCTGCTGGCGGAGCTGGTGCGGCGGGTGACCGGCGGCAGCCGGACGATCGGACGCTGGTTCGACGACGAGATCGCCCGGCCGCTCGGGCTGGACCTCTGGCTGGGCCTCCCGGAGCGGATCGAGACGAGCGGACGCGTGGCGCGGATCGCGTACGTGCCCGCACCGCCGCCCCCGCGCGGCGGGCTGCGCACCCGGCCCCGGGAGTCCGTCGCCGGGGCCTACGCCGACCCGGACTCCCTCACCAGCCGCGCTTTCGGCGCCATCGCACCGGGCCCCGACGAGAACGACCCCGCCTACCGCGCCGCCGGGCTGCCCGGTTCCGCGGGGATCGGGACCGCGCGGGCGCTGTCCCGGTTCTACGCCGCGCTGATCGCCCCGCTGCCGGACGGCGGCCCGCGCCTCTTCACCCCGGCCACCCTCACCCAGGCCCGCTCGGAGGAGTCCAGCGGACCGGACCGGGTGCTGGTGGTCGCCACCCGGTTCGGGCTGGGCTTCATGCTGCACGGCCCGGCCGCGCCGATGCTCGCGCCCGGCTCCTTCGGCCACCCGGGCCGGGGCGGCTCGCTGGGCTTCGCCGACCCCGAGTCGGGGACCGCGTTCGCCTATGTCACCGGCACGATGCACAAGTCCGTCACGAACGACCCCCGGCCGCAGGCCGTGCTGCGGGCACTCCGGGCGGCCGCGAGCGGCTGATCAGGGCTTCTCCAGCTGCCAGCGCCCCGGGTCGCTGTAGTAGCTGTAGGTGTCCTTGTCGGCCACGCCGCTGGTGCGGAACGGGCTGCCGCCGTCGTCGATGCGCATCGTCCCGCTGTTCCGGCCGCTGCTCCAGTCCAGCTCCAGATACCAGCGGCAGTCGCAGTTCGCGGCGCCGGCGGTGACGGCCAGCACCTCCGGGTCGTCGGCGGTCACCTTGAGCGGGAACGGCTTGGCGGGGGTCCGCTTGTCCAGGTGCCAGCCCTGCACGGGCTTGACCTGCGGGGTGACGTTGTCGAGCCCGATCTCGTACGACGCCGGGGTGACGCCGCTGCCGCAGCCGATCCCCGGGTCGTAGTGCCGCCAGGCCAGCGCCGGGCCGCGGCTGACGACCTTGGCCCGCAGCGCCTCCAGGACCACCGGCCGCTTGCCGGTGCCGCGCACGGTCACGCCGATCCGGGTCTTCTTCGCGTCCACCCCGCCCAGCCCCCGGGCCCAGGTGGTCATGTCATCGGACGGGAGGCCCGGCATATGGCCGGGGGCGCGGTTGATGAGGAACGTCTGCTGGCACTTCTGCTCGTCCCAGGCGTACGGGCGGACGCTCAGCGACACCGGCGGCGTGTCGGCCCCGCCGGAGCCCGGTGAGGACGAGGACCGCGAGCCGTCCCGCTCGCCCCGGCCGCCGCCGGACGGCGTGCTGCCGGCCGACGCGCTCGCCTCGCCCTGCGCCGCCTTCTCCCCGCCCTGCTGCCCCTTCGCTGCCTTCGACGGGGAGGGGGAGGCGGGCGCGGAGGCCGTGCCGCCGGCCTCGGGCCCGGCGCCGGGGCCGGGCCGGTGCGCCGCGGTGCCGCTCTCGCCGCCGCGGCCGTCGTCCGGCGACCCCGAGCCGACGGTGGCGGCGACGGCCACGGTGACGACCGCCGCAGCGGCGACCGCACCCGCGAGCAGCGGGCGTCTGCCGGGCAGCCGGCGGCGCGGTGCGCTCGCCGCGCCGACGGAGACGGCCGGTTCCCCGTCGTCGTCCGGCTCCCCGTCCGGCTCCCCGTCCGGTTTCCCGGGCGGCGGGTCGGACGGCGGGCCGGGCGGGTTCGGTGCTTCCGGCGGGGCCTCCTGGGCCTCCTGGGCCTGCGGGGGAGGGGCTGCCCCTTGCTGCTCGTTGCCGGGCGCGGCCCCTGACGGCTGAGCCGAGTCATCCGGTGCGGCGGCCTCCGCGTTCGCGGTTTCCGCCGTGCGCCGTGCCGTGCCGCGCGTCGCGTCGGCCAGGACCCAGCGGCGGTGCAGCTCGACCAGTTCCCCGCGTTGTGCCCCGCACAGCCGTGCGAAGCGCTCCACGGGGCCGTAGTCGTGCGGTACGGCGTCGCCGTTGCAGTAGCGGTGCAGCGTGGAGGTGCTGACGTGCATCCGTTTCGCGAGCACGCCGTAGCTCTGCCCCGTCCGGTCCTTGAGCTCCCGCAGCATGGCTGCGAAGGAGTCCGCCCCCTCTGCTGGTGTCATCCCGAACTCTTCTTCCCCGCTGGACGTCACTGCCGCGCCAGCATCTCATGTGTCCCTGGCACGCATCCCAGGCCGCCCGTCTTTTCGCAGATCGGAGGCGATACGGGCGTCCCCACGTCCCAAACGGGCGGAAAGGTGTTGCCGGTCGGGCGCCGGCCCGGGGAGTGTGGCGGTCACGCCGCGGCGTCGAGGCCGAGCCTCCGCCCTGCGGTACCACGTACGCATCGACCGGGGGTCCGCCTGCCATGATCGCCACACGCAGCCAGCTCGCACTGTACGTCGCCACTACGCTGGCCACGGCACTGCCCCTGGCCGCGTGTCAGGGCGGGGGCCGGAACGCCGACGGGGCCGACGGCACGTCCGGCAGGGGCTCCGTCGGCAGGCTGGCCACCTTTGTGCTGTCCGGCGCCCTCAGGGCCGACGAGGGCACCTTCGCCACCTACCGGCAGAGCGGGGCGCGGACCGCCCGCATCCGCTGAGGGGACGCGGGCCCGGTCCGGAGCCCGCCCCGGCCCCGTGCGGCTGGGCGGGTCAGACGACCTCGGCGCCCCGCACCGGGCCGGAGGCGGGGCGCGCGGTGCGGCAGGTGCCGGAGGCCCGCAGGGCCTGCGCCGTCCGCGTGCCCGCCTCCGCGTCCTTCACGAGGAACGCGCAGGTCGGTCCGGAGCCGGAGACCAGCGCCGCCAGCGCACCGGCCGCCAGGCCCGCCTCCAGCGTCGCGTTCAGCGCGGGGCGGAGCGCGACGGCCGCCGGCTGCAGATCGTTGGCGAGCTCGCCCGCGAGCGCCGCCGCGTCGCCCCTGCGCAGCGCGTCGAGCAGCGCGAGGGAGGGCTCCGGGTCCGGCACGCTCTCCACGGTCGCGCCGCCGCCCGCCGCCTCCCGCAGCCGGTCGCACGTGCGGTAGACGTCCGGGGTGGACAGGCCGCCGTCCGCGGTGGCGAACACCCAGTGGAACGTCCCGCCGGTCTCCAGCGGCTCCAGCAGCTCGCCCCGCCCCCGGCCCAGCGCCGCGCCGCCCGCGAGGCTGAACGGCACGTCCGAGCCCAGCTCGGCGCAGAGCGCGAGGAGTTCCGGGTACGGGGTGCGGGTGCCCCACAGCGTGTCGCAGGCCAGCAGCGCGCCGGCGGCGTCCGCGCTGCCGCCCGCCATCCCGCCCGCGACGGGGATGTCCTTGGCGATGTGCAGCCGCACTCCCGGGTCCCGGCCGTGCCGCTCGGCCAGCAGCCGGGCCGCGCGGACGGCGAGGTTGCCGTCGTCGAGCGGGACGTGGTCCGCGTCCGGGCCCGAGACGGTGAGGCGCGGCCCGCCCGCGCCGCCCCGGTCGTCCTGGTGGTCCGCCGGGCTCGCGGTGACCTTGTCGTGGAGGCCGACGGCGAGGAAGACGTTCGCCAGGTCGTGGAAGCCGTCCGGGCGCCGCCCGCCCACCGCGAGCTGGACGTTGACCTTCGCCGGTACCCGGACGGTGACGCTGCCGGTCACCTGATCCCCTCCCCGTTCTCCGATGGGCGCGGCCGGTGCTCCGCGAGCGCCGCGAACTCCTCGACCGTGAGCGACTCGCCGCGCGCCCGCGGGTCGATCCCCGCCGCCTCCAGCGCCTCCCCGGCCGCCGCAGCGGAGCCCGCCCACCCGGCCAGCGCGGCCCGCAGCGTCTTGCGCCGCTGCGCGAACGCCGCGTCCACCACGGCGAACACCTCGTCCCGGCTCGCGCGGGTGGCGGGCGGCCGGGTCCGGCGTACGAGCGAGACCAGCCCGGAGTCCACGTTCGGCGCGGGCCAGAAGACGTTCCGCCCGACGGCTCCGGCCCGCTTCACCTCGCAGTACCAGGCGGCCTTCACGGACGGCACGCCGTACACCTTCGAGCCGGGTCCGGCCGCGAGCCGGTCGGCGACCTCGGACTGCACCATCACCAGCGTCCGCTCGATGCCGGGGAACGCCGCCAGCAGGTGCAGCAGCACCGGGACGGCCACGTTGTAGGGGAGGTTGGCGACCAGCGCGCTGGGCTGCGGGCCGGGCAGCTCGGTGAGGCGCAGCGCGTCCGCGTGCACCAGAGCGAACCCCTCGGCGCGCTCCGGCAGCCGCGCGCGCACGGTCGCGGGCAGCGCGGCGGCGAGTGTGTCGTCCACCTCCACGGCCGTGACCCGCCGTGCGGCGCCGAGCAGCGCCAGCGTCAGCGAGCCCAGCCCGGGGCCGACCTCCAGCACCACGTCGTCCGGGCGCACACCGGCGGCGCGCACGATCCGCCGCACGGTGTTCGGGTCGATGACGAAGTTCTGCCCGCGCTGCTTGGTCGGCCGCACGCCCAGCGCCGCGGCCAGCTCGCGGACGTCCGCGGGGCCGAGCAGGGCGGCGTCCCGTACGGCGTCCGGGCCGGAGCCCGGTACGGCGTCCGGGCCGGAGTCCGGTACGGCATCCGGGTCGGCGCCGGGACCGGCGTCTGGGGAGGGCGGTGCTGCGTTCACCGCGACAGTTTACGGCCGCACACCGGCCATGGGCTCGCCCCCCGGGAGACGTACAGCTTCCGTGCGCGCTGCGTCTGCTCGGCCGCCGACGCGTCCTGCGGGCGTCCGCTGCCGCCGAGGCCGCGCCAGGTCTGGGTGTCGAACTGGTAGAGCCCGCCGTAGGTGCCCGAGGGGTCCACCGCGTTCGCACGCCCCCCGGACTCGCACTGCGCGAGCGCGTTCCAGTCCAGGCCGTCGCCGCCGCCTTCGCCCCCGCCGCCGCCCGCCGCGGGCTTCGGCTTCGGCCGCTCCTTGGTACCGACCTTGATCACCTCGGTGCGGGGCTCGCGCACCACCTCGTCGCCGGTCCGCTTCGGCTTCTGCTTGACGCCGTTGACGACGCGCACCCGGTAGGTGATCCTGCGCAGCCCCGGACGCCCCTGCTGGGCCACGACCTCCGTGCCCTTCAGCAGCTCCGGGTCCTCGCGGCGCACCGTCTCGTACGGGATGCGCTGCTCGCGCACCTTCTTCCCGTGGTCGATCCGCAGCACGGAGACGGTCTGCCCGTCGCGCGGGACGCTGCCGAGGGGGACCGAGGCGGTGTCGCTGCCCCGCAGGGTGAGGCCCGCCTCGCGCAGCGCCTCGCCGACGGTCGAGGCGTTCGTCCGCACGGTGTGCTCCCGGCGGTCCGCGAGGAAGGTGA
This sequence comes from Streptomyces boncukensis, assembly GCF_011045075.1. GTDB lineage: Bacteria > Actinomycetota > Actinomycetes > Streptomycetales > Streptomycetaceae > Streptomyces > Streptomyces boncukensis. Next base: position 10,356 of record NZ_JAAKZZ010000052.1, on the reverse strand, counting down.
CGCTGCGCTCCGTCCACACCTCCAGCGCCCGGCCCTGCCGCCCGATGGGCGCAGAGCGCGGGGCCGAGATCCGCGCGCCCTCGGCGCGCACCCCCAGATCGCGCAGCGCGCTCCCCACCGTGCGGGCCGTCGTCCACGCCCGCCGCTGCTCCCCGTCGAGGGTGAGCCGGAGCGGGCGCCCGTAGCGGATGTCGACCTCGTCGCCGTCCGCCAGCCGTTCGCCGGGCGCGGGGGTGACGGCGTCGTGCCGGCCCAGCTCCACGCCCTCGTCGTCCAGCAGCTCCTCCACATCGCCCGCGAAGGTGCGCAGCGTGCGCTCGTTCCCGTCGACGTCGAGGGTGACCGACTTGTCGTACGCCACGAACGCCGAGGTGCCGCCCGCCAGGAACGCGACGACCAGCGCCTGCGGCAGCAGCTTGCGGAACACCTCGGGGCGCTCGGCGCTGCGGCGGGAGCGGGCCGCCCGGCGCGCCGCGGCCCGGCCGCCCTCCGCCGGCGCGGGTTCCTGCCGGGCGGCCGGTACGCGGGCCCCGGACTCCGGACCCCCGTCGTACCGGTCGTATGCGTCGTGCCCGTCGTATCCGGCGGGGTCCTGGTACGGGCCGTCGGGCCCGCAGGGTCCCTCCGCGCCGTACGGCCCGTCGTACGGCGCGTGCCCTGCGTCCCTCTCGTACGCCTCCCCGTACGCCTCGTACCGCGACGGGGGCAGGATCGTGCCCGCGCCCGCTCCCGCGCTCTCCTGCGACTGGCTCACGGCGTCACTCCCAGCGGTCCGGCCCTTGAGAGCCTGTCGGACAGGCCCGGCGGCGGGGGACTGTAGCGGAGCGGTCGTCACTCTCCCAAGCGGCTCGACCACTCTGTGTCGCAGCGGCTACCCTGCCCGCTGCCGGGACCCGTCAGTAGCCGAAGGCGCGCGCCGTGTTGGCGGCGAGGTGGGTGGCCAGGGCTTCCTCCGTCATGCCCCGGGTCGCGGCCATCGCCCGGACCGTGACCGGAACGAGATACGGCGCGTTAGGCCGTCCGCGGTAGGGCGCCGGGGTCAGGAACGGGGCGTCGGTCTCGACCAGCAGCAGCTCCGGCGGGGCCGCGGCGAGCGCGTCCCGCAGCGGCTGCGCGTTCTTGAACGTCACGTTCCCGGCGAAGGACATGAAGTAGCCCTCGGCGGCGCACGCCTCGGCCATCGCGCGGTCGCCGGAGAAGCAGTGGAAGACGGTGCGCTCGGGCGCGCCCTCCTCGTCGAGGATGCGCAGCACGTCCGCGTGCGCCTCGCGGTCGTGGATGACCAGGGCCTTGCCGAGCCGCTTGGCCAGCGCGATGTGCTCGCGGAACGAGCGCTGCTGGGCGGCGACGCCGTCCTCGCCGGTGCGGTAGTAGTCGAGCCCGGTCTCGCCGACCGCGAGCACCTGGGGCAGGGCCGCCAGCTTCTCGATCCCGGCGAGCGCCTCGTCCAGCTCCGCGCCGGGCAGCCGGGGCGCCTCGTTCGGGTGCAGCGCCACCGCGGCCCATACGCCGTCGTACGCGGCGGCCGTCTCGGCGGCCCAGCGCGAGCGCTCCAGATCGCAGCCCACCTGCACCAGCGTCGTCACTCCGACGGAGGACGCCGCCTCAAGCGCCTCCGGCACCGTGGGGTCCTGCATATCGAGGTGCGTGTGCGAGTCCGCCACGGGGACGCGGAGGGGCTCGGGCAGCGGCGGCGCCGCGCGGTCGGCCCGGTCTGTCGAACGTTCTGACGGCATACCGGCGATGATAGGCGCGCCACCGCGCGCCCGGACTCGGCGGTGTCAGTGGGGCGGAAGCGCCGCCTCAGCACTGGAAACCCGTCCCGATCGCATGATGCGCACCACATGCCCCTCGCAATTGCGGCAGGTGGGGTTCGTGAGGGGGGAGGGAACACGCTCGCCATCCGCGTAATACACGATCAGCGGACGCCCGTCGGCATATTCCAGGTGCTTTATTTCGTACCCCTGCTCCCATCCGTAACCGCACTTCATGCAGGCGAACGAGTACGCCTCGTGTGCTGTGCTGCTGGCTTCCCTCATGGCAGCTCCTCTCTCGGCCGGGCGGCCACTTCCCAGTGGACTCCCACTCCGATGGGAAGGCAGCACCTCTTTCCCATTGTTGGGGGAGATTTTGAGTCCGCGTGCCCGAGGGGCCGAGAGGACCGTTTCTGACTTTGCGGGCCTTTGCTTTTATACGCTAATCCTTTACCCGGCTCCCGGCACAGCGACGGCACCCCGGACGGGGCGCCCCGTCAGCCCTGGGCGTGCTTCGCCGAGACCACCGCGTCGAAGACGGTGCGCTTGGGGACCCCGCACTCCCGCGCCACCGCCGCGATCGCGGCCTTGCGGGGCTCGCCCGCGTCCTCCCGTACGGCGACCCGCCGCACCAGCTCGCCGGGGTCCGCCGTGCCCGCGGCCGCCTCCGCGCCCCGCACCACGACCGTGATCTCGCCCCGCACCCCGTCCGCGGCCCAGGCCGCCAGCTCCCCCAGCGGGCCGCGCCTGACCTCCTCGTACGTCTTGGTCAGCTCCCGGCACACGGCCGCCGGCCGGTCCGCGCCGAACACCTCGGCCATCGCCTCCAGCGTGGCCCGCACCCGGTGCGTCGACTCGAAGAAGACCAGCGTGCGCCGCTCCTCGGCGACCTCCCGCAGCCTGGCCGTCCGCTCGCCCTGCTTGCGCGGCACGAAGCCCTCGAAGCAGAACCGGTCGACCGGCAGCCCGGACAGCGCCAGCGCCGTCAGCACCGCCGAGGGGCCCGGCACCGCCGTGATCCGGATCCCGCGCTCCACCGCGGCGGCGACCAGCCGGTAGCCGGGGTCCGAGACGGAGGGCATCCCCGCGTCCGTCACCAGGACCACCCGGGCGCCGCCGGCCAGCTCCCGGACCAGCTCCGGCGTCCGCGCCGCCTCGTTGCCCTCGAAGTACGACACGAGCCGGCCCGGCAGCCGGGCCCCCAGCTCCTGGGCGAGGCGGCGCAGCCTGCGGGTGTCCTCGGCGGCCACGACGTCCGCCGCGGCCAGCTCCTCCCCCAGCCGGGGCGGCGCGTCCGAGGGGTCCCCGAGGGGCGTTCCGGCGAGTACGAGCGTTCCTGTCACCCCTCCATGGTCGCAGCGCGCCCAGCACACCCACAGCGGCTATCCCTACGATGGCCCGCGTGACGACGAGCGACACAGCGGCGGACCCCGACCGTGCCCTGGGCGGCCCGGACAGCCAGGACCCCCTGCCGACCTGGCAGGCGAGACTGCGCAGGTTCGGCTACACGCCGCGGACCCGAGGCGGGGTGCGGGACCGGCTGACCCCTCCGTTCCCGGGGCCGCAGCCGCGCCTCGCCGCCGTCTTCGGCCTCGCGCCCGGCACCGTGGCCCGGCTGGCCCGCTGGTCGGGCTGGGGCGGGCCGCTGCTGGTGGCGCTCGTCGCGGGCGTGCTGCGGTTCTGGCGGCTCGGCTCGCCGCACGCGGTGATATTCGACGAGACGTACTACGCGAAGGACGCCTGGTCCCTGTGGCAGTACGGCTACGAGGGGACCTGGGCGGAGAAGGCGAACGAGCAGATCCTCGCCGACCCGCAGAAGATCCCGCTGTCGCCGGACGGCTCGTACGTCGTCCACCCGCCGGTCGGCAAGTGGGTCATCGGGATGGGGGAGTGGCTGTTCGGGCTGGACCCGTTCGGCTGGCGGTTCATGACGGCGGTGCTCGGCACGCTGTCGGTGCTGATGCTGTGCCGGATCGGGCGCCGGCTCTTCCGCTCCACGGCGCTCGGCTGCCTGGCGGGCGGCCTGCTGGCGGTGGACGGGCTGCACTTCGTGATGAGCCGCACCGCGCTGCTCGACCTGGTGCTGATGTTCTGGGTGCTGGCGGCGTTCGGCTGCCTGCTGGTCGACCGGGACAAGACCCGCGAACGGCTGGCCCGAGCGCTCCCGGAACAGGGCGGCGAGTTGCGCCCCGACCCGGACGTGGGCAAGCGGCTGGGCCTGGGATGGCGCCCCTGGCGGCTGGCGGCCGGGCTCTGTCTGGGCCTCGCCTTCGCGACGAAGTGGAACGGGCTGTACGTGCTGGCGGCCTTCGGCCTCCTCACGGTGCTGTGGGACATGGGATCGCGCCGGACAGCCGGTGCCCCGCGCCCGTTCCTGGCGATGCTCCGCAGGGACGCGCCCTGGGCGTTCGTCTCGCTGCCGCTGGTCGCGCTGGGCACCTATGTCGCCTCCTGGACCGGCTGGTTCGCCACCTCGGGCGGCTACTTCCGGGACTGGGCGGACAAGCAGGGCGCCGGCGGCTCCTGGGGCTGGCTGCCCGGCCCGCTGCGCAGCCTGTGGCACTACGAGAGCGAGGTGTACGACTTCCATGTCAACCTCACCTCGCACCACACCTACCAGTCCAACCCCTGGAGCTGGCTGGTGCTGGGCCGCCCCGTCTCGTACTTCTACGAGTCCCCCAAGGCGGGCCAGGACGGCTGCACCGACCAGGGCGGCTGCGCCCGCGAAGTGCTGGCGCTGGGCACGCCGGTGCTGTGGTGGGCGGCGTGCGTGGCGCTGCTGTACGTGCTGTACCGCTGGATCCTGCGGCGCGACTGGCGCGCGGGCGCGATCCTGTGCGGGGTGGCGGCCGGCTATCTGCCCTGGTTCCTGTACCAGGAGCGCACGATCTTCCTCTTCTACGCCGTCGTCTTCCTGCCGTTCCTCTGCCTGGCGCTGGCGATGGCGGCCGGAGCGCTGGCCGGGCCGCCGGGGGTGACGGAGCGGCGCCGGGCGACCGGGGTGATCGCGGTGGGAGTCGTCTGTCTGCTGATCGTCTGGAACTTCATCTTCTTCTGGCCGATCTACACCGGCCAGACGATCCCCATGGACGCCTGGCGCGACCGCATGTGGTTCGACACCTGGATCTAGCAGCGTGCCCCCAGGGGGCGTTGGACACACGCTCCGGGCACATCTGTGCCACATTTCTCCCGCAGTGCGGAACCGGGCGTCCCGCAACTCTCGTCTGCGCAGGCGTCAGAGGTATCTGGCGGCACACCACTACCGGTTCCCGTCCAGTACGCAAACCCCCGGAAACGGTGAATTCCAAGTCGCACATCACCGGGAAATGGGGCTCAACGTGCATACCGGGACACGGGCCGTCACAGGTGTGCCATAGGGTGCCTCGCACAGGTCCCCGGCCGGGACGGCCGGGGCGGGGCGGAGGGGCAGAGAACTCGCATGCGTGACAGTCAGAAGATGGCCGTGATCGGCGGCGTGGCCGCCGTCGTCGTCGGGCTCACCGGCGTCGGCGTGTACGCCATGGTCGGCGGCGACGACAGCGAAGGGGACGGCACCAAGAGCTCCGTCGGCGCGCCCGATGACGGCAAGGGCCCTGACGACGAGATCAAGACGGGCCCGCCCAGCGCCGAGGAGGTCCGCGCCACCGCCAAGGAGTTCCTCGCCGCCTGGGCCGCGGGCGAGCCCCGCGAGGCGGCCGCGCTCACCGACGACAAGGCCGCCGCCGGCAAGGCGCTGCGCGGCCTGCGCACGCAGGGCAAGTTCACCCGCGTCGCCACGACGCCGCACGCGGCGAAGGGCGCCAAGGTCCCCTACGCCGTCACCGCGACGGTCTCCTACAAGTCGCAGCGCGCCACTCTCGACTACACCTCCGCGCTGGAGGTCGTGCGCGACAAGACCACCGGCGAGGCCGTCGTCGACTGGAAGCCCTCGGTGCTGCACCCGAAGCTGAAGAAGGGGCAGTCCATCCGGACGGACGAGAGGGGCAAGCCGCCCGTCAAGGCCGTGGACCGCTCCGGCGCCCCGCTCGGCAAGGACGACCACCCCGCGCTCGCCGCGATCATCGACGACCTCGGCAAGCGGTACGGCGACAAGACGGACGGCTCGGCCGGCATCAAGACCCGCGTCGTCGACGCCAAGGGCAAGGACCAGGGCGTCACCCTGCGCCAGCTCTCGGCGCCGACGCCGGGCGAGCTGAAGACCACGCTCGACAAGAAGGCCCAGATCGCCGCCGAGAAGGCGGTCAAGAGCAAGGGCAAGGCGTCCGTCGTCGCGGTCAAGCCCAGCACCGGCGAGATCCTCGCCGTCGCCAACTCCCCGGCCACCGGCTTCAACAGCGCCCTGCGCGGCTCCCTCGCACCCGGCTCCACCATGAAGGTGGTCAGTAGCGCGATGCTGCTGGAGAAGGGCCTGGCGGCACCGGGCAAGCCGCACCCGTGCCCCAAGTACGAGACGTACGGCGGCTGGAAGTTCCAGAACCTCGACAAGTTCGAGATCAAGAACGGCACCTTCTCGCAGAGCTTCGCCCGCTCCTGCAACACCGCCTTCATCTCCCAGGCGAAGAAGCTGAAGAACGACGACCTGACGAAGGAGGCCCGGGACGTCTTCGGCATCGGCCTCAACTGGCAGACGGGCACCGGCACCTTCGACGGCGCCGTCCCGGTCCAGTCCGACGCCCAGATGGCGGCCTCCCTCATCGGCCAGGGCGCGGTGCGGATGAACCCGCTCACCATGGCCTCGGTGGCCGCGACGGCGCAGAGCGGCAGCTTCAAGCAGCCGGTCATCGTGCCCGCCTCGCTGGACAACCGCACCCTGGCGAAGGCGCCCCGGGCGCTGAAGCCGTCGGCCGCGAAGGACCTCAAGGCGCTGATGAAGCTGACCGCGACGAGCGGCACGGCGGCCGAGGCGATGTCGGGGCTCAGCGGGGACATCGGGGGCAAGACGGGGTCGGCCGAGGTGGACGGCCAGAAGAAGCCGAACGCCTGGTTCACGGCGTACCAGGGCGATGTCGCGGCGGCGGCGGTCGTCCCGGCGTCCGGACACGGCGGCGACAACGCGGGCCCCGTCGTCCGCAAGGTCCTGGAAGCCGCGGGCTGAGCCCCCGCCGCGCACCGCGAAACCGCGTCGCGGGGGGCGGGCCCGCACGGGTACCGTCGCCCGCATGACCGAGCAGCACCCCGAGAACGCAGCAGCCCACCCCCGGTTCGCCAAGGCGCTGGCCACCCTCGGCCTGGCCGACGTCGAGGTCCGGACCTTCCCCGAGGCGACCCGCACCGCCCAGCAGGCCGCCGACGCGATCGGCTGCCGGCTCAGCCAGATCGTCAAGTCCCTGGTCTTCCAGGCCGGCGAGGACCGGCCGCTGCTCGTTCTCATGGACGGCTCGTCCCGCGTCGACCTCGACCGGGTGCGCGCGGCCCTCGGCGCCGGCGACCCCGTCCGGCGCGCCGACGCCGCCGCCGTACGGGCCGCCACCGGGTACGCCATCGGCGGCGTACCCCCCTTCGGCCACGTCACCCCGCTGCGGGTGCTCGCCGACCGCGGGCTGCTCGCGCACGACGTGGTGTGGGCCGCGGCGGGCACCCCGCACACCGTCTTCCCCCTCCCGCCCGGGAAGCTGGTCGAGTACGCCCGCGGCACGCTGGTCGACGTCCGCGAGGCCACCGGCGGCGACACCGCGTGACCCCGCTCGTCGTCGCGGCGGTGCTGGCCGCCGCGCTGACGCACGCCAGCTGGAGCGCCATCGCGCACGGCATCCGCGACCAGCTGCTGGCCTTCACCCTGGTCGGCGCGGGCGGCGCGGTCAGCGGCGCGGTGCTGGCCTGCTTCGTCCCGCTCCCGGCGGCCGGCGCCTGGCCGGCCCTGCTGGGCTCGGCCGCGCTGCACGTGCTGTACATGTCGCTGCTGATGCGGGCGTTCCGCCTCGGCGAGTTCGGGCAGATGTACCCGATCGCACGGGGCACGGCGCCGCTCGTCGTGACCGTCCTCGCGGCCGTGTTCCTGCACGAGCGGCCGGACGCCTGGCAGCTCACCGGAGTGCTGGTCGCCTCCGCCGGGCTGGTGGGCGTCGCGCTGTGGGGCATGTGGGGGAGCACGCCGCACTGGCCGGCGCTGGGGGCGGCCGTCGCGACGGGGCTCGCGATCGCCTCGTACACGGTCGTGGACGGCGTGGGGGTGCGCGCTTCCGGCTCCTCGCTGAGCTATACGGCCTGGCTGATGCTGCTGGAGGGCACGCCCATCCCGCTCTACGCGCTGGCCACGCGGCGCCGCGCGCTCGCCGCGCAGCTCAGGCCCGTCGCCGCGCGCGGGGCGCTCGGCGGGGTGCTGTCGGCCGTCGCGTACGGACTCGTGCTGTGGGCGCAGACGCGGGCGCCGCTGGCGCCGGTGGCGGCGCTGCGGGAGTCGTCGATCATCGCGGGCGCCGCGATCGGGGCGCTGTTCCTCAAGGAGCGGTTCGGCTGGCCCCGCACGGCGGCGGCCGTGCTGATGGTGGGAGGGATAGCGCTGATGCTCCACCAGCCCGGCTCGGGGTGACCCCGCCGGGCGGATGCCGGATGCCGGATGCCGGGTACGGGGTGCCGGGTGCGGGGCGTCGGAGGGTGCCCCGTCCGGACTACCCTGGGACGCTGATCAGCCCGCCGCACAGGAGAACTATGGCAGTCAACCTCGTCAATCTGGAAGCCGTCGGCAAGGTGTACGGCACCCGCGCTCTGCTCGACGCCCTCTCGCTCGGCGTCAGCGAGGGCGACCGTATCGGTGTCGTCGGCCGGAACGGGGACGGCAAGACGACGCTGATCCGGATCCTGGCCGGACTGGAGCCGCCGGACGCGGGCCGCGTCACACACTCCTCGGGGCTGCGCCTGGGCGTGCTCACCCAGCACGACTCGCTGGACCCGCAGGCCACCGTGCGGCACGAGGTGGTCGGCGACATGGCGGACCACGAGTGGGCGGGCGACGCCCGCATCCGCGATGTGCTGACCGGCCTGTTCGGCGGCCTCGACCTGCCGGGCTTCCCGCACGGCCTGGACACCGTCATCGGGCCGCTGTCCGGCGGCGAGCGGCGGCGGATCGCGCTCGCCAAGCTGCTCATCGCCGAGCAGGACCTGGTCGTGCTGGACGAGCCCACCAACCACCTCGACGTGGAGGGCATCGCCTGGCTGGCCGGGCATCTGCGCGCGCGCCGCTCGGCGCTGGTGTGCGTGACGCACGACCGCTGGTTCCTGGACCAGGTGGCGACCCGGATGTGGGACGTGCAGCGCGGCACCGTCCACGAGTACGAGGGCGGGTACTCCGACTACGTCTTCGCGCGCGCCGAGCGCGAGCGGATCGCGCAGCAGGAGGAGACCAAGCGGCAGAACCTGATGCGCAAGGAGCTGGCCTGGCTGCGGCGCGGCGCCCCGGCCCGTACCAGCAAGCCGCGGTTCCGGATCGAGGCCGCCAACGCGCTGATCGAGGGCGAGCCCCCGCCCCGCGACAGCCAGGAGCTGATGCGCTTCGCCAACTCCCGGCTGGGCAAGACGGTGCTGGAGCTGGAGGGCGTGACCGTGCAGGCCGGCACCCCGCCGGAGGAGAAGGTGCTGCTGAAGCATCTGACCTGGCAGCTCGGGCCCGGGGACCGCGTCGGGCTGGTCGGGGTGAACGGCGCGGGCAAGACCTCGCTGCTGCGGGCGCTCGCGGACGCGGCGTACTCGCAGGGGGAGCGGCAGCCCGCGGCGGGGCACATCAAGGTCGGCAAGACGGTCAAGCTGGCGTACCTCTCCCAGGAGGTCGTCGAGCTGGACCCGGGGCTGCGGGTGCTGGAGGCGGTGGAGGCCGTCCGCTCCCGCGTCGACCTCGGCAAGGGGCGCGAGATGACGGCGTCCCAGCTGTGCGAGCGGTTCGGCTTCGTCAAGGAGAAGCAGTGGACGCCGGTCGGCGATCTGTCCGGCGGCGAGCGGCGGCGGCTCCAGCTGCTGCGGCTGCTGATGGACGAGCCCAATGTGCTCTTCCTCGACGAGCCGACGAACGACCTCGACATCGAGACGCTGACCCAGCTGGAGGACCTGCTCGACGGATGGGCCGGCTCGCTGGTGGTGATCTCGCACGACCGCTACTTCGTCGAGCGGACCACGGACCGGGTGCTGGCGCTGCTGGGCGACGCGACGCTGCGGATGCTGCCGCGCGGCATCGACGAGTACCTGGAGCGCCGGGAGCGGGCGCGCGCCGCGCCGCCGCCCTCCGCCGCGCCGCCGGCCTCCGGCTCCGGGACCGGTTCCGGTTCCGGTCCCGGCTCCGGAACCGGGGCCGGTTCGGGGACCGGGAAGCCCGCCGGGCTCTCGCGGGCCGCGCAGAAGGAGATGCAGCGCATCGAGCGGCAGCTGGAGAAGGTCGAGCAGCGGCAGGCCGCGCTGCACACCGAGATGGCCGAGCACGCGACGGACTTCGAGCGGGTCGCCGGGCTGGACGCGACGCTGCGGGAACTCGCCGAGCAGCACGAGGAGCTGGAGACGCGCTGGCTGGAGCTGGCCGAGACCGAGGGGGCATGACAACCGCGCAGGTGGCGGTGGTAGAAAGAATGGCCCCTTCAGCCCTTGGGAACTCCTATGTCACAGCCCCCTGTCCCCCCGC
>NZ_JAAKZZ010000529.1 GCF_011045075.1 Streptomyces boncukensis | reverse complement strand
GGTCGCTGGGGCTGGTGGGCCCGGCGCTCGTCCTCGCCTGGTGGTGGTCCGGCCTCTCGCCGGCCGGGCTGGTCTCGGCCCGCACCCGGGAGCGCACCGGCCGGCTGCTGTCCGACCTGTGGCCTCCCGCGCTGCCCGACGGCGGCCTGCGGGAGCTGGCCTCGGCGGCTGCCGACACGGTGGCCATGGCCGTCCTCGCCATGGCGCTGGCCGTCCTGGTCACCCTGGTGGCGGGCCCGTGGGCGGCACGCCCGCGCGCCGACCGCCGCGGCGGCCCGGCCTCCCCCGGCCGCCGGGCCCTGTGGCGTACGGCCCGGCTGCTGCTGCTCGTCCTCAGGTCGGTCCCGCCGACCGTGTGGGCCGTCGTCGCGCTCCTGGCGCTCTTCCCCGGCATCCTGCCGGGGGCCCTGGCGCTGGGGCTCTACACCGGCGGCATCCTCGGCCGGCTGGTCGCCGAGGCGTGGGAGACGATGGACCTCGGGCCGCGGGACGCGCTGCGCAACGCCGGGGTGCCGCGGGCCGCCGCCGCGGCGGTGTCCCTGGGCCCTCCGTCGGCGAGCCATCTGCTGACCTACACGCTCTACCGGTTCGAGATCTGCGTACGCGACACCGCCGTCGTCGGCGTCGTCGGCGCTGCGGGCCTGGGGCGGCTGCTCAACGAGCGCCTCGCGGCGTTCGACTTTCCCGTGGTGACCAGTGTGCTGCTGGCGTCCCTGGCGGTGAGCCTGGCCGTCGAGCTCACCGGGCGCCGCGTGCGGCGCCTGTTGCGGGATTAGGCGTGTCCGGCGGATCGTGCGCCCACAGATCCACCGGACACGCGGTGCCGGCCTCAGCCGGCGAGGCCGGCGACCATGCCGGGCTCGTACGTCCCGCCCGCCGCATGCGTGATCACGCCGAACCGGTTGGCGGCGTTGACCAGGCCGACCAGCGTGACCAGCGCGGCGGTCTGGTCCTCGTCGTAGTGCTCGCGCACCTGGGCCCAGGTCGCGTCGGACACGCCGCTGTGCGCGTCCGCGAGCCGGGTGCCCTCCTCGGCGAGCGCCAGCGCCGCCCGCTCGGCGTCGGTGAACACCGCGGACTCCCGCCACGCGGCGACCAGGTTGATCCGCTGCGCGGTCTCCCCCGCGGCCGCGGCCTCCTTGGTGTGCACGTCGACGCACCAGCCGCAGCCGTTGATCTGGCTGACGCGCAGCGACACCAGCTCCTGGACGGTCCGGGACAGCGCCGACTGCTGGACCGCCAGGCTGACGTTGTAGAACCGCTTGCTGATCCGGGCGCCGGTCTCGTTGGCCATCAGGTCGATACGGGGTTCCATCGCTTCGTGCTCCTCTGTGCGGTTGGTGCCGCGCGAACGCGCCGCGCGGCGGCCTGACGACCATGGGACGCCGACCGGCGGCCCGCTGTGACGGCGCGGCGCTGTGACGTACCCCACCGGCCGGGGATGTCACATCGCGGGCCCCGGCCGGCGTCCCGTGCGTGAGGCACGGTCGAGAACACACGCACAGGAGCCCCCCATGAGTCAGCCCGCACCGAGCATGGACGCCGCCACCGAGGTGTTCGTCGCCCACCGCAACCTGCTGTTCACCGTCGCCTACGAGATGCTCGGCTCGGCCGCCGACGCGGAGGACGTCCTGCAGGAGACCTGGCTGCGGTGGGTGGGCGTCGCGCCCGGCAGCGTGCGGGACCAGCGCGCGTACCTGGTCAGGATCGCCACCCGGCAGGCGCTGACCCGGCTGCGTACGCTCCGGCGGCGCAGGGAGTCCTATGTCGGCCCCTGGCTTCCCGAGCCGCTGCTGACCGCGTCCGACGTGGCCGAGGACGTCGAGCTGGCCGACAGCGTCTCGATGGCGATGCTGCTGGTGCTGGAGACGCTCACGCCGACCGAGCGCGCGGTGTTCGTGCTGCGCGAGGTGTTCGACATGCCGTACGGCGAGATCGCGGAAGCCGTCGAGAAGAGCCCGGCCGCGGTCCGCCAGATCGCCCACCGCGCCCGAGCGCACGTGGCGGAGCGCCGGCCGCGCGGCACGGTGTCCCCGACCGAGGCCCGGGGGGTGCTCGACGCCTTCCGGCAGGCGGTCGAAACGGGCGACCTGCAGCGGCTGTTCGACCTCCTCGCGCCGGGTGTGGTCCTGCTGGGCGACGGCGGCGGAGTCGTACCGGCCGTGCTGTCGCCCGTCGTGGGCGCGCAGCGAGTGGCCCCGCTGCTGGCGGGCGGGCCGCTGGCGCGGGCCACCGCCGCAGAGCCGCTGCGGCCGGCCCAGGTCAACGGGCACCCGGCGCTGACCCTGCGGCTCGGCGGGAAGCTGGACACCGTACTGGCGGTGCGTATCGACGACGGGCGCATCAGCGGGCTCTACGCCGTGCGCAACCCCGAGAAGCTGTCGCGCATGGAGCGGGAGACGGTGCTGCACCGCTGAAGTCGGCGTGCGCGCCGGTCTCCCCGGCTCGAAGAGCGCGGGGAACAGCGTCGGCAAACGCAGCCCCGATGCCGGGCACCTGGTGGATCGTGCCGGGTCCGGGCTGCCCCTGCCCGCGCCCTGCGGACTGCGGCTGTCGCCGTGGTTGGTCGCGCAGTTCCCCGCGCCCCTTCGGGGCGCATCCGTGCGCCCCGTCAGGGGCGCGGGGAACTGCGCGACCGGCCACGGCGCCAGCCGCAGTCCGCAAGGCGCGGGCAGGGGCAGCCCGGGCCCGGCACGATCCGCCGGGCCCTCCGATCAGCTGTCGGCGACCGGGGTGCCGAAGTCGGGGGTGCCGTCGGGGTTCCAGCGCAGGCGCTGGACGCGGGTGTGCCGGTTGGGGTCGTCCAGCGGGTCGCCGTCGATCTCCCGGTACTGGCGGGCGTGGTAGACGAGCAGGTCGGTGGTGCCGTCCTCGGCGACGGTGAAGGAGTTGTGCCCCGGACCGTACTGGCCCGTGCCCTCGTTGCTGGTGAAGACGGGCTCGGGGCTCTTGGCCCAGGACGCCGGGTCCAGCAGGTCGGCGTCGTCCGGCGCCGTGAGCAGGCCCATGCAGTAGTTGGCGTCGGTGGCGCTGGCGGAGTACGTCATGAAGACCCGCCCGTTGCGCTGGAGGACGGCGGGTCCCTCGTTGACGGAGAAGCCGGCCGTCTCCCAGTCGAACTCCGGCCGGGACAGCCGCACCTGCGGCCCGGTGAGGGTGGTGGGCCCCGACATGGCGGAGAGGTAGAGGTCGGTGTTGTTGTTCTGCGAGGGGTCGTGCTGGGCCCAGGCGAGATAGCGGGTGCCGCGGTGTGTGAAGGTCGTGGCGTCGAGGGAGAAGCTCTGCCACCGGGTGGCGATCTGCCCGCGCTCGGTCCAGGTGCCCTGGAAGGGGTCGGCGGAGGTGTTCTCCAGGACGTACGGGCGGATCGCCCACACGTCGTCCGAGCGGCCGGCGGCGAAGTGGATGTACCAGGCGCCGTCGACGCGGTGCAGCTCCGGCGCCCAGATGTGCGCGGCCATCTCGCCGCTCTCGTGCCGGGTCCAGACGACCGCCTCGGGGGCCCGCGCGAGGCCGCCCACGGTGCGGGCGCGGCGCAGGACGAGGCGGTCGTACTCGGGGACGGTGGCGGTGAAGTAGTAGAAGCCGTCCGTGTGGCGGGTGATGTGCGGGTCGGCACGCTGCCGGATGAGGGGGTTGGTGTAGGCGGGGTCGTCGGTACGGGCGTGGGCGGGGCCGGTGCCGAGGGCGCCCAGTCCGGCACCGGCGGCCACTCCGGCCGCCCCCTTCAGTACGGTTCTGCGCTCCATGGGGTTCCTCTCTCGTCAGACATCGGGTCGCGTCGGGGCGCCGCCGGGCAGCAGCCGGACGTCTCCCTCCGGGAAGCGCGGATACACCGGCTCGACCGCGTCCACAGCCCCGCCCGGCACGGGCACCACGCACTCGCGCGGCGCCCCCTCCCGGCGCCAGACCGCGAGCAGCGTCGTTCCCGGGGCCTGCAGGGCCAGCGCCAGCCATCCGTCCCGCCACCCGGGCAGTCCGAGCGGCCACCGCGGCACGGCCCGCGCCAGCAGCGGCCGGTACGGCCGGTAGGCGTCGACCGCCTCGGCGACCAGCGCCCGCTGCCCCGCGTCCAGCAGGTCGGCGCGGCCGCTCAGATGGATCCGCCCGAGCATGGCGGTCACCATGCAGAACGCCACCTCCTCCGGGCCGTGCTCGGCCCGCGGATACGCCCACATCGCGCCCTGCTCCGGCGGCACGGCGGCGGGCGCCGCGACGGCGAAGGGCGGCAGCAGCCGCTCGCCCTGCTGGTCGGTGAGGGACTGCAGGGGCGACATGGGCGAGCGTCGCGGCGTCCGTGCGCATCCCGCCCGACGCGCACGCCTCGACCGTCAGGGCGGGGTGCCGCTCCAGTACGCCGTCCAGCCAGGCCAGGTACGCGCGGTTGTGCCCGAGCAGCCCGTGTCCGGGGCCGTGCGGCGCCGCGTCTGTACCGGCCCCGATATCCACGTTGCAGTCCAGCTTGAGGTAGCCCAGCCCGAACTCCCCGACCAGCCGGTCCACCACCGCGTCGTGGTGCGCCAGGGCCGCCGGGTGCCGCAGGTCGAGCTGGTGGCGTCCCCACTCCACGGCCCGCGTCCCGCCCCGCCGGAAGAACGCCGCGTCCGGCAGCCGCGCCGCGACGGGGCTGGGTACGCCGACGACCTCCGGCTCCAGCCACAGGCCCGGCAGCATCCCGGCGGCCCGGACCGCGTCGGTCACCTCCGCCGGCCCGCCCGGAAAGCGGGACGCGGCGGGCAGCCACTCCCCCACGCTGTCCCACCACCCCGGCACCCCGCCGGGTCCGGGGTGGTGGGACAGCGTGGGGG
>NZ_JAAKZZ010000528.1 GCF_011045075.1 Streptomyces boncukensis | reverse complement strand
GGACGGGGTGGCGGCGGGGCCGCCGCTCGGCGAGGGCTGGGCGAGCGCCGGATCCGTGTAGCTGGCGCTGCTGGTGACCCGGGGCAGGACCAGGGTGGCGAACAGCGCGGCGGCGACGACCAGCCGCCAGCGGCCCCGACGGGCCCGCTCCTGGGGGGAGTCCGGATCCGAGGGGTCCGACTCCTCCGCTCCCGGGCCGGTTTCGGGACCGGTCCCGGCCCCGGTTCCGGGCTCCGGGTGCCCGCTTCGCCCGCGCCACAGCTCCCGCAGTTTCTTCACCGGACCCATACTTCCGGATCTTGGGGCGTGTGACGAGACCCTGGTATGACAAAGGGGCTGCGGCGGGGCCGCCTCAGGCGGCCCGCACCATCTCGGCTCGCACGGCCCGCCGCCACTGGGCCCGCAGGCGGTCCAGCTCGGCGAGTGCGTCCTTCGACCAGACCGTCCGGCCCGCGACGAACTGCCGGATGGCCTCGTTCGCCGCGGAAGCGGACGCGGAGGGCGCGGGAGAAGTCGAGTTCATAACAACCAGAGTACGGCCCTCCGCTGACAACGCCTGGTGTGCGAAGGGCCACTTGGGGCCCGTGATCAGGCTGCGGCGCAGGTGTCGTCGCCGGTGGGAGCGGGAAGAGGGGGGACGGTTGTGAGATGCACCGCAGTCCGCTCCCCGAGGGGTTTCCGGGCGGCCGGACGTCCCCGTTCCGCGTCGCGGAGCTGCCGGTCGATGCGGCGTTCGCGGCGCTCGCCCAGCAGCGCGGGGGCGAGCAGAAGGGTGAGCAGAGCGGCGGCCAGAAGCACGTTCCAGAGGGTTTCGAGTGCGGTTCCCATATGTTCCACGGTCCCGCCGGGGACGAACGGGCGGGAGCGGCAGGACTGACCGGGTGCATCGAATTGCTGCCATGCCGCTGCCATACTGCGGCCATGCTGCAGAACGTCGTCACCGTGCTGACCCATGGCGTCAACGCCTTCGAACTCGGTGTCGTCTGCGAGGTGTTCGGGATCGACCGGAGCGAGGAGGGGCTGCCGGTCTACGACTTCGCGGTGGCCGCCGCCGAGGAGCCGCCGATCCGCGTGCACCCGGGCGTCACCGTGGACACCCCGTACGGCCTCGAACGGCTCGCCGCGGCCGATCTGATCGCGCTCCCCGCGGGCCGGGACTTCACCGAGCGGACCTTTCCGGCCCCGCTGCTCGACGCGCTGCGCGCGGGCGTCGAACGGGGCGCGCGGGTGCTGAGCGTGTGCTCGGGCGCGTTCGTGCTCGGTGCGGCCGGGCTGCTGGACGGGCGGCGCTGCACCACCCACTGGCGGCACTCGGACGAGCTGGCCCGGCGCTGGCCCGCCGCGGCGGTCGAGCCGGACGTGCTCTACGTCGACGACGACCCCGTGCTGACCTCCGCAGGCACGGCCGCCGGCATCGACGCCTGTCTGCATCTGGTCCGCAAGGAGCAGGGCAGCGCCGTCGCGAACGCCATCGCGCGCCGGATGGTCGTGCCCCCGCACCGGGACGGCGGGCAGGCGCAGTACATCGAGCACCCGCTGCCGCCCGTCCGCGACGACGACGCGATCGGCTCCGCGCTCGCCTGGATGCAGCGGAACCTCGACCAGGACATCACCGTCGAACGGCTCGCGGCACGGGCGCACATGGCGCCCCGCACCTTCGCGCGCCGCTTCCACCGGGAGACCGGGGGCACGCCGTACCAGTGGCTCGTCGGCCAGCGGGTGCTGCTGGCGCAGCAGTTGCTGGAGGCGACGGAGCTGACCGTGGACGCGGTCGCCGCGCGGGCGGGGTTCGGCGGCGCTGCGGCGCTGCGGCACCACTTTCTGCGGCGCCTCGGCACCACGCCCCAGGCGTATCGGCGCACCTTCTGCGGAGGCGTCCGCGTCCCCGATTAGTTCGGGCCCTTGGAGGGAGCCCTCTCGCACGGTGGTCGCATACGCTCGCAGGGTGCTGGTGACGTGGGTGCTGATCGCGGGCGGCGTCGGGTACGGGGCCGCCGCCGGGGCCTCGCTGCCCCGTGCCGCGTACCGGCTGTCCGTCGAGCCGGGTGAGCCGTGGCGGAGCCGCTGCCCGGCGGGGCACGACGTGCGGGGATGGCTGGGTGCCGCGCCGTGCCGGGAGGGGGCCCGGGGCGAGCGGGCGCGGTTCGCCGCCGTCGGGGCGCTGGTCTGCGCCGCGCTCGCCGCCGCTGTCGGGGCCCGGCCCGAGCTGGGCGTCTGGCTGCTCCTGGCCCCCGCCGGGCTGCTGCTGGCCGCCGTCGACCGGCGCGTCAACCGGCTGCCGGACGTGCTCACCCTCCCGCTCGCGGGCGCTACGGCCGCGCTGCTGGGGGTGGCCGCGCTGCTGCCGGGCGCGGGCGGCGCGTGGGTGCGGGCGCTGCTGGGCGGGGCCGCGCTGGCGGGCGCGTACGGCGTGCTGTTTCTGGTCAGCCCCCGCGCCGTCGGCTTCGGCGACGTCAAGCTGGCGCTTCCGCTCGGGGTAGCCCTTGGGTGGTACGGCTGGGATGTGCTGATCACCGGGGCCCTGCTGGGCTTCCTGCTGCTGGGGGGCTACGGCGGCACGCTGCTGCTGGCCCGCCGGGCGACCTGGGGCACGGCCCTGGCCTTCGGGCCTTTCATGGTGCTCGGGGCGCTGCTGGGGGTCGCGCTGGGCGGGCTGACGGCCTGATCCTGGCCGGCCCCTGGCCGGTCCCGGGCGGATCTTCCTGTGCGACACGGGCGTTGGTGCGCGAAGCACTGCCCGGGAAGAGCTATGGTGGAAACCCCCCCTCGGGCCGGTCCGTATCCCCCCACGGACCGGCCCGCTTTTTGCGCCCGTGCGGTGCGCCCGTACGCGCCCGGGTCAGCTCTTGCTGCTGGCGGACCACATATTGGCGTCCGGCTCCGTCACCGCCAGCGCGTCGATCTCGGCGAGCTCCGCGTCCTGCAGGGCCGGGCCGCGCAGGGCCGCGATGTTCGCCTCCAGCTGGGCCACGCTGCTCGCTCCGATCAGCGCGGAGGTCATCCGCGGATCCCGCAGCACCCAGCGCAGCGCGAGCTGGGCCAGGGACTGGCCGCGCCGCCCGGCGAGCTCGTTGAGCCCGCGCAGCCGCCGTACGACCTCGTCCGTCAGCAGGCCCGGGTCCAGGGACTTGCCCTGGGCCGCACGCGAGTCCTCCGGGATGCCCGCCAGGTACTTGTCCGTGAGCATGCCCTGCGCCAGCGGGGCGAAGGCGATACAGCCGGCGCCCGCCTCCTCCAGCGTGTCCAGCAGCCCGTCCTCCTCGGTCCAGCGGTTGATCATCGAGTAGGACGGCTGGTGGATCAGCAGCGGCACGCCCTGCTCGCGCAGCAGCCGCGCGGCCTGCCGGGTGCGCTGGGAGCTGTAGGACGAGATGCCCGCGTAGCGCGCCTTGCCCTGCTGGACGGCGGAGACCAGCGCGCCCATGGTCTCCTCCAGCGGGGTCTCGGGGTCCATGCGGTGGGAGTAGAAGATGTCGACGTGGTCCAGCCCCATCCGGCGCAGCGAGGCGTCCAGCGAGGACAGCAGGTACTTCCGCGAGCCCCCGTCCCCGTACGGGCCCGGCTGCATGTCGTACCCCGCCTTGGTCGAGATGACCAGTTCGTCCCGGTATGGCCGGAAGTCCTGGGCCATCAGCCGGCCGAAGTTCGCCTCGGCGGCGCCGTACGGCGGGCCGTAGTTGTTGGCGAGGTCGAAGTGGGTGACACCCAGGTCGAAGGCGCGGCGCAGAATCGCGCGCTGGGTGGCGAGCGGGCGGTCGTCGCCGAAGTTGTGCCACAGGCCGAGCGAGATCGCGGGCAGCTTCAGCCCGGAGCGCCCGGTACGCCGGTACTCCATCGTGTCGTAACGTCCGTCATCGGCACGGTAAAGGCTCTGTGAGGGGAGAGTTCCGTCGTATGTCATATGCCACATCCTCTCACCGGAACCGACCGGCCCGGCTTCGTACGCCCGCCCGAGCGGCAGTAAAGTTCTGGAATCCCAACTCGGCACAGAGGGGCTGGCCATTCCCATGAACTTGCGCGACCTGGTGTACAAGCTCTATGCGCGCCGGGTTGAGGACCGTCTCGACCACGCACAGGTGCCCAAGCACATCGGCGTCATCCTGGACGGGAACCGGCGCTGGGCCCGCGCCTCGGGCGGGACGCCGGAGCAGGGACACCAGGCCGGCGCCGACAAGATCAAGGAAATGCTGGGCTGGTGCACCGAGACGGACGTCGAGGTCGTCACCCTCTGGATGCTCTCGACGGACAACCTGAACCGCACGGAGGACCAACTCGTCCCGCTGCTCGGCATCATCGAGGGCGTGGTGCGCGATCTCGCCTCCGACGGGCGCTGGCGCGTGCACCACGTCGGCCAGCTCGACCTGCTGCCCGCGCGCACCCAGCGGGTGCTGAAGGAGGCCGAGCAGCGGGCCGGCGAGGTCGACGGGATACTCGTCAACGTCGCCGTCGGCTACGGCGGGCGCCAGGAGATCACGGACGCGGTCCGCTCGCTGCTCTCCGACTGCGCCACCCGGGGCGAGAGCCTCGACACGCTGTCCGAGCGCCTCACCGTCGAGGACATCTCCGAGCACCTCTACACCCGGGGGCAGCCCGACCCCGACCTGATCATCCGCACCAGCGGCGAGCAGCGGCTCTCCGGCTTCATGCTCTGGCAGAGCGCGCACTCCGAGTACTACTTCTGCGAGGTCTTCTGGCCGGGCTTCCGCAAGGTCGACTTCCTGCGGGCCCTGCGGGACTACGCGGCCCGCCACCGGCGGTACGGCAACTGAGCGGGGGCGGACGCGGGAGCGGAAGGGAGCGGGAAGGGAGCGGGA
>NZ_JAAKZZ010000527.1 GCF_011045075.1 Streptomyces boncukensis | reverse complement strand
CTCCGGATCGCTCCCGCCCCCGCGCGTGACACCCGCCGTCGCGCCCCGCCGCGTGCCGTGCGCGCCCGGCGGGGAGACCGGCCGCCCCGCCCTCCTGGAGGTGATCGCCGGGGCGCTGCGCCGCGCCGGGACGGCGCCCGAGGACCTGACCGGCACCGGAACCGGCGTCTATCTCGGCTGCGGCGGGGAAGCCCCGGCCGCCGGGTCCGGCCGTGCGCCGGGGGCCGGGGCGTGGACCGAGCCCGGCGCGGCGGTGGCCGAGGACATCGCCGGTGCCCTCGCCCTCGCGGGCCCGGTCCTCGGTGTCGGCCCGGCCCGCTCCGCGCCGCTGCTCGCCCTCCATCTGGCCTGCCAGGGCCTCCGGTTCGGGGACTGCCGGCTGGCGCTGGCCGTCGAGGCCGACCTCGCACACGCCCCGCCGGGCGCGCTGCGCCCGGCCCGGCGGCCCGGGGACGACGGCGCCGCGGTGCTGATCCTCAAGCGCCGCCGGGACGCGTACCGCGACGGCGACCGGGTGTTCGCCGTCGTCCGCAGCAGCACCGTCAACCAGGACCGCCGGCACCACGGCGCCGCCGCGCCCAGCGTCGAGGCCCAGGAGTACGTGCTGCGCCAGGCGTGCCGGGAGGCCGGGCTCCCGCCGTCCGTCATCGACTACGTGGAGGCGCACGGGGTCGGCTCCCGGATCGGCGCGGTGCTCAGCGGCGGGCCGCTGCGCTCGGTCTTCGGCGGGCGGCGGCCCCTGGGCAAGCCCTGTCTGATCAGCGCGAACGGCCCGCTGAGCTGCGGCTACGGCCTGGCCGGGGTGCTGAAGGTGGTGCTGGCCCTGGGGCACGGGGAGATCCCGGCCATCCCGGCGGGCGCGGCGTTGCGCTCCGCAGCGCGGCGGCCCGGGACCGGGCTGCGCGCGGTCACCGACCGGGTGCAGTGGCCGCGCCGCGAGTACCCGCGGCGCGCGGGGGTGACCGGGTTCGAGCCGGTCGGGATGGTGGCCCAGGTCGTCCTGGAGGAGGCGGAGCCGGTGACGCCCGGACCGGCCGTGCGCCGGAGGGGGCGGCCGTGACCCTGGCGGAGGAGCTCGCGACGCCGCGCACCGAGGCCCTGTCCGCGCTCGTCGCCGGAGTGCTGACGCACTGGCCCGAGCACGAGGGGTTCCTCGCCGCGCGGTTCGCGGGGGAGACCGCCGACCAGCTGCGCGCCTGCGAGGCGGTGGCACGGCGCGTGCGGGCCGTCGTCTCCGCGCGGATGCGGGAGGCGGTCGAGGCGTACCGGTGGCTGTGCACCACGTTCCTCGCCGAGGAGGCGTACTTCCGCGCCCACGGCCGCTACCGGCACAGCACGTTCGCCGAGGTGGAGGCGGCGGGCTGCCTCACCGTCCCGTATATGCGCCGTTATATGACGGGGCTGCTGGTCACCCAGGCGCTGTGGACCAACCACACCCGGGTGCTCGACGTGTACGCGCGGGAGTTCCTCGGACGGCGCGGCGCGCGGGACTCGCTGCTGGAGGTCGGGCCCGGCCACGGGCTGCTGCTGTCGCTGGCCGCCGGGTACGGCGTGCGGCGGCTGGCGGGCTGGGACATCAGCGCGGCGAGCCTGGAGCTGACCCGGGAGGGGCTGACGGCGCTCGGGGTGGGCGCGGACCGCGTCGACCTGGTGCGCGCCGACATCAACGAGGCCGCCGCGGGCTCGTTCGACCTGGTGGTGGCGAGCGAGCTGCTGGAGCATGTGGAGGAGCCCGCACCGGTGCTGCGGTCGCTGCTCACGCTGCTCGCCCCCGGCGGGCGGATCTTCCTGAACGTCCCGGTCAACAGCCCGGCCCCGGACCACATCACGCTGTGGCGCAGCCCGGAGGAGTTCTTCGGCTTCGCCGAGTCCTGCGGCGTCGCCCCGCTGCGCACCCACGTCTTCCCGCTCACCGGCTCCACCGTCGCGCGGGCCCGGCGCAACGCGTACACCCTCTCCTGCGTGGTCGTCGGAGCCGCCGCATGACCGGGCCGGAGGCCGCCGCCGGGGGCGGCGACGAGGACTGGCGGCGGTGGGTCCTGCGGCCGGTCCCGCGCGAGGACGCGGCGATGCGGCTGCTGTGCGTGCCCTACGCGGGCGGCGGCGCCGCGGCGTACCACGGCTGGGCGGAGGCGCTCCCGCCCTGGGTGGAGGTGTGGGTGCTGCGGCTGCCCGGCCGGGACGCGCGGCTGCGCGAGCCGCTGCGGACCGACGCGGTGGAGCTGGCCCGGGAGGCGGCGGCGGTGTGCGCACGGGAACTCGCCGAACCGTTCGCGGTCTTCGGGCACAGCCTGGGCGCCTTCGTGGTCTTCGAGCTCGTACGGGAGCTGCGGCGCCGCTGGGGGCTGCGGCCCGCGCATCTGACCGTCTCGGCACGCAGCGCCCCGCAGGTGGGCGCGCACCACGGGGAGCTGCACCGGCTCCCGGACGGGGCCTTCCTGGACGCCATGGACCGGACGTTCCGCGCCGTACCGCCTGAGGTGCGGGACGACGCGGCGCTGGCGGCGCTGCTGCTGCCGATCCTGCGCGCCGACACCGCGATGCTGGAGACCTACCGCCACCGCGAGGAGGCGCCGCTGACCTGCCCGATCACGGCGGCGGGCGGAGACGCCGACCCGGCGGGGGACCGGGCGGGGCTGAGCGCCTGGGAGCCGCACACCACGGGCGGGTTCGCGCTCCGCACCTATCCCGGCGGCCACTTCTATCTGCGGCCGCACCGCGAGAGGCTTCTCGCGGATCTGAGCGCCGACCTGGAGCGCGCCCTGGTCCCGTGACTCCGGCCCGGGTCCGGGCCGCCGCTCGGCGCGGGGTGCGGGCCCCGATGAGTTTTGCCGGTCCCCGTGGTCCACCCCCTATGAACAACGCACAGCTGCTCAGAGTCCAGAATTTCAACGTCTCCAGCGACGGCTTCGGCGCGGGCGAGCCCCAGAGCCTGGAGCGGCCGTTCGGCCACGTCGACCCGGGGGAGATATTCGCCTGGTGCGGCGCCACGGCGAGCTGGCCCTACCGCACCGGCGGCGGTGGCACCCGCGGCCTCGACGACTACTTCGTCCGGGACTACGACCGCAACATCGGCGCCGAGATCATGGGCCGCAACAAGTTCGGGCCCCAGCGCGGGCCCTGGGAGGACCACGAATGGCAGGGCTGGTGGGGCGACGAGCCTCCGTTCCACACCCCGGTGTTCGTCATGACCCACCACACGCGCCCCTCCTTCACGCTCTCCGACACCACGTTCCACTTCGTCGACGACGACCCGGCCGCGGTTCTCGCGCAGGCGCGGGAGGCGGCGCGGGGCAAGGACGTCCGGCTCGGCGGCGGGGCCACCGTCATCCGGCAGTTCCTGGACGCCGGCCTGGTCGACACCCTGCACGTGGCGGTCTCCCGGGCGGAGTTCGGATCCGGGGCGCGCCTGTGGGAGTCGCCCGACGAACTGGACGACCGCTTCCACCACGAGGCCGTGCCCAGCCCGAGCGGACTGACGCACCACCTGTTCTGGCGCAGGGACCTGGAGTGAGCCGTCGGGGCGGCCCCGACCCGCCGAGATCCGCTGGACACCCCCCTACGCACCGGACTCCGACAGCGCCTCGCGGAGCTTGATGCGGCGGCTGATGCCGAGCTTCCGGTAGGTCTGCCCGAGATGCCACTCCACCGTCTTCACGGTGACGTACAGCTCGTCGGCGATCTCCTGGTTGGCCATGCCGTCAGCCGCCATCTGCGCCACCCGCCGCTCGCTGGGCGTCAGATCCCGGCCCCAGGGGCTCGACCGGCGGATCCGGCCCCCCGCGACGGCGATCTCCGCACGGGCCCGGCGGCCCAGCGCGACCGCGCCGCCCGCGTCGGCCAGGTCCGCCGCCGCCCGCAGCGCCCGCCGGGCCGTCGCGCGCTCGCCCGCGCGGCGCTGCGCCGCACCCAGCTCCAGCAGCGTGTGGCCGTGTTCCAGGCGCGCGGGGGAGCCCTCCAGGACCTCGGCCGACTCCCGGAGCAGGGCCAGGCCCTCGGCGCCGCCCCGGACCAGGCCCAGGGTGCGCAGCGCCACGCCCAGAGTGCGCGGGGCGCCGAACCGGCGGGCCAGGTCCAGCTCGGACCGGGCCGTCTCCTCGGCCTCGGCGCGGCGCCCGGCCCGCGCCAGCGCCAGCGCGGCATGTGAGCGGAAGGCGGGCAGCGCGGGGCACCGCCAGCCCCACGCGGTGAGCCTGCGGTGGCACTCGTCGAGGTCCCGCAGGCCCTCCGCCGGCCTCCCGCGCAGCAGCCGCAGCCGGCCCCGCGCCGCCAGCACGGGCAGATGGGTCACCAGGTCCGGTACGGCGTCGCCGAGCCCGGCCTCCGCGATCAGCGCCTCGGCCTGGGCCGCCTCGTCCCGCTCGATGAGCACCTGGACGAGGACGGCCACGGCGACCGGCGCGCTCAGCCCCGGCAGCCCGCCGGCCGCCTCGGCGCGCACCCGCTCCGCCAGCGTCCGCGCCTCGGTGATCCGGCCGCGCTCGAAGGCGACGACCGCAGAGAGCGCGCGGGCCCCTCGGGAGGCCAGGGCCAGACCGTGCTCGTCGGCGTACCGCCGGGTGGCGGCCAGCCGCCGCTCGGCCTCGGCCAGCCGGTCGCACACGGCGAGGGTCAGGGAGCCCACCAGGGAGGCGGTGCCCTCGCCGTCGTCCTCGCAGCTGGGGACGGGCCCGGCCGGGGCGCGTT
This sequence comes from Streptomyces boncukensis, assembly GCF_011045075.1. Lineage (GTDB taxonomy): Bacteria > Actinomycetota > Actinomycetes > Streptomycetales > Streptomycetaceae > Streptomyces > Streptomyces boncukensis. The sequence continues at coordinate 134 of NZ_JAAKZZ010000527.1, read as the reverse complement.
CGACGATCCCGGCGACGTGCTGCGCCGTGCCGCCGCCGAGCAGCGCCTCGAACGCCTCGTGCGCTGCGAGTCCGCCGGCCGCCGGGGAGAGCGCGTCGCGCCGGCGCAGCAGCTGGCGGGTGCGGTGGGAGGCG
>NZ_JAAKZZ010000526.1 GCF_011045075.1 Streptomyces boncukensis | reverse complement strand
CGGGAGGGGTTTCCGGCTGCCTTGCCGGTGGCGTCCCCGTCCCGTCCGGCGTGCGGGAGGGGCGTGTGCGGCGGCGGCGCGTCGCCGGGCGCTCCCGGCTCCTGTGCGGTGCCGTCCGAGGTGCTCGCGGACCGTGTGCCGCCGTCCGCGCCGCGGCCCGGAGCGGTCCCGCCGGCGCCCCGCGCGGTGGAACCGCCGGACGCGGTGTGCGGCGACGGGGCGTGCGGCGCCGGGGTGCCGTCCTGGGTGCTGTCGGCGGTGGAGCCCCGTGGACCGCCGTCCGCGCCGCCGTGCGGCGGCGCGGCGTCGGGCCGGGTGGGCCCGGCGTCCGGCGCGTGGGCGCTGGGGGCCGGGGGTGCGCCGTCCGCCCTCGGCGCTGCGCGCCGCGCGGCGGGGGCCGGGGTCTCCGGGCCCGCCGCTGTCGCGTCCTCGGCGCGCTGGTGCGGTGCCGTCATGGGCTGGGTTCCTCCCCCGGCGCGTGCTTGGTCATGTCCGGCTTGCTCATGTCCGGCCGGGTCGCGTCCGGCCGGTCCGGCCCGGACGGCTCCTGCGGCGTCGGCGGGGTCTCGGGCCGGGCCGGTGGCGCCGACGGCGCCTGGGGCGGCGTCCACGGCGGCGTGGGCGGCTCCTGCGGCCAGGACTCCTGCGGCCCGGACTCCTGCCGGCCGGACTCCGGTGGCCCGAACTCCGATGGGCGCGGCCCGAATCCGGACGGGTCCGGGCCCGGGTCCGCGGCCGCAGCGGGCGCGGGCTGCGGTGCGCGCTCCCGCCGGGGCAGCGTCACCAGCGCGGCGGCCAGCGCCAGCAGGGCGAGCGCCTGCGCGGCGTGCCCGAAGGCGCCCTGCCCCTCGGACGCGGGGTCGCCCGCGCCGACCGCGGCGATGACGCCCGCCGCCGCCATGGACAGCAGCGCGAGCGGCGCCAGCAGCCGGGACCAGAAGTAGGCCAGCGCCGCGAGCGCCGGCACGATCAGCGCGTACGGGCCCGCCACCAGCGCGACGACCAGGGTGAGCACCCCGGTGCCGAGCACCGCGCCCGGCTGCGGGGCCGGGGTGTCGTCCGCGCCGAGCGGCCGGCCGCCGCGCATCCGGACGAACGCCAGGCCGAGCAGGAGGAGGATGCCGGCAGCTGCCGCGAACAGCCCGGTCTTGTACCAGGCGGCGGGCTCGTACTCCAGCTTGACGGTGCCCTCCTCGCCGGCCGGGACCAGGAAGCCCTGCTGCCAGCCGTCGAGCCGGACGGAGGCCAGCTCCTTGCCGTTGAGGGTGGCCTTCCAGCCGTCGTTGGCGTTCTCGTGCGTCTGCAGGTACGAGGCGGGGCCGTCGGCGACCTCGACGGTGCGCTTGTCGCCCTTCCAGTCGTGGGTGACGCTCTCCCGCGCGGAGCGGGAGGTGCCGGAGCGGCCGGCCGCTCCGCTGTCGCCGCTGCCCAGGGTGACGTCGGTGACCGCCAGCGGGCCCGATTCGCCCGCCTCCACGGTGTGCGTGCCCGCGTCGAGCCCCAGGCTTCCGTCCTCCGCGCCGTCGGCGCACAGCTCGACGTCGATCGGGCGCCGTTCGGTCAGGTCCCGCACCCGGCCGCTGGCCTTGGTGGCGTGCAGGGTGCCGTCGATGGAGAGCATCGGGCCCTTGCCGCAGGGAAGTTCGAACTTCCGCCGGGGTCCGGGCGCGGGGACGCGGAACTCGTCGAGCTCGGGAAGGTAGACCTCGCTGAGCCCCACGGGCAGTTGGAGGTTGCGGTCGGCGACCGGGTTGAACACGGTGAGCTGCTTCGTCTTGGTGACGGTGATGGTCAGCCGGTCGGTCTCGATGGGCTCGAAGCGGGCCCAGCCGTTCTTGTCCACGGCCGCCGTGGTGGCGCCGTCCGGGGAGCTGATCCGGATCTCGTCCGGCGCCGAGGAGATGCCCCCGGCGGGGGACAGCACCATCTCGCTGATCTCCTTCTTCTCCGGCCAGCGCAGCGTGATCGTCGGTTTGTCCCCGGCGATCCAGGCGGTGGTCAGGCTCTGGTCCACCAGGTTGCGCCCGCCGAGGGTGCCGCCGAGCTTGGCCGTGGAGGACACCGAGGCCCGGATGCGGTCCCGCGAGCCGGGGGCCACCTCGTCCAGCATGCGGTCCAGTTCGCGGCCCGGCACCGGGACCGCCCGCGCGCGCACGTCGTAGTCGCCGGACGCGTCGGTGCTGAACTGGCGGTGCAGGCCGACCTCCGCGTCGGCGGAGTTCAGGCCGCCGGGGTCGTCGCCCCGGTGCAGCGAGATCAGTTCGCTGTCCGCGCTGTCCGAGCCGCCGCGCGGCGCGTCGGACGGCAGCTTCAGCATCCGCGTCACCTGTACATCGGGGACGGAGATCTCGGCGAAGCCCGCTCCGGACACCCCGGAGGCGGGCATCTGGGTGTCGAGGATGGTGAGCTTCAGCCAGCGCGCCGCCCCCTTGACCGCCGCCACCTGCTGCTTCTTGCCGGTGGTGCGCAGGGCGCTGGTCTTGCTGCCGTGGTTGGTCTCGACCCGCACCCGGGTGGGCGCGGCGCGTGTCGTGTCGCCCGCCAGCGGGGTGACGTCCAGCGTGGCGGGGATGTCCACCGTGCCGTTGAAGTCGATACGGATCCACTGCCCGTTCGGGTCGCCCGCCGAACCCTCCGTCCAGGCGGTGTCCGGATTTCCGTCGAAGGCGCGGGCCGGCTCGAACTGCGGCTGGTGGAAGAACCAGTTGCCGCTGCTGGAGGCCGTCACCGACTTCGCGCCGCGCAGCACCGACACCGTCTGGTGGCCCGCGCCCTTGGTGGGCAGGATCTGCTTCGGCTTGTCACCGGGCTGCTGCACGCTGTCCGGGTGGTTCCGCTCGTTCGCGGTGTAGGTGTACGAGGTGTTGTTGTTCACCAGGCCGAAGCGGGTGTCGGCGCGGCGCAGTCCGTCGGCGTTCACCTGGAGGTCCGGCGCGGAGATGCCGGGGTGGTTGTCGCCGGTCAGCACCGTCGGGCGGCCCTTGATCCGGCGGTCGCCCGCGAGCGGCAGCAGCGCCTCGGGGCCGCCGCTGACCTGCGCGGTCCGGGACACCGGCTGGAGCTCCACGTCCTGGGGGCGCTGGACGCCCGTGGGCTCGTAGATGTCGACGGCGCGCTCGCTGGGGTAGAGCCCGGCCACCTGGACCGGTGTGCGGGCCGGGATGCGTCCGCCGGTCACCTTCGGCCCGAAGGACTTCACCTTGCGGTAGCCGGACGCCTCCAGTGTCTGCTTGACGGTCTGCGGCGGCACATAGCCCAGCTGGTCGGGGTCGAGGTCGTTGCGGACCACCACGTCGTACAGCCCGGCGCGGGCCAGGAAGTCGGCGAGCCCCGGCACTTCGCCGCCGGTGGTCAGCGCCTGCTCGACCGCGTCGGTGGCGCGGCGGTTGCCGGGGGTGCCGAACGGCACGTAGTCGCGCTGCGCCCAGGGCGACTTGGCGAGCACGTCGAGCGGCTGGTCGACGGGGGAGCCCCAGGTGTAGATGCCGTGCGCGGTGGCGGGGGTGACGTAGGCGCGGGTGTGCGGGGAGTGCTCCTCCAGCCAGTCGGCCGTCTGCTCCCAGTGCTTGGGCAGCTTCTTGAACGCTCCGGTCTGCAGGATGTCGCCGTTCGCGTACGGCAGCAGCAGGCCGGGCAGTACGACCAGCGCGGCCACCCACGGCAGCAGGCGGCGGACCGGCAGCGGCCGGGCGCCGTCCGTGCTGACCAGCACACCGACCAGATGGACGATGCCCAGGGCGAGCGCCAGGGCGAGCCCCGGCTGGAACTTGTAGATGTTGCGGAACGGCCGCAGCGTGCCGTCCAGCCAGCCCTGGACGTCCCCGGCGAACGGCGCGCCCAGCGAGCCGCCGTAGCCCGCCAGCATGATCCCGGTGACGGTCACCGCGGTCAGCAGCAGCCAGCGGCGCTCCGGCAGGTCGCGCCGCGCCAGTCCGGCCAGCCCCAGCGCGGCGGCGAACGCGCCGCCCAGGATGGCCAGCCAGCTGGCGGCCACCGTCCAGCCGGCGGGCAGCCAGGAGTCGCCGTAGTGCAGATACGCCGTCCAGTTGCCGCCGCCGCGCAGCATCTCGGTGGCCGACATGGTGTCGGTCGTCGTCTTGGCGGTCTCCACGTACGGCATGAAGTCCTCGCCGTACGCGCCGAGCAGCAGCAGCGGGACCCACCACCAGATGGTGGCCAGGATGACGCCGGGCAGCCACCAGGCGAGCAGGGTGCGGCGCCTGCGCCCCGTACGGCTGCACACGTACAGCAGCGCGGGCAGCAGCGCGGCCAGTGTGGAGGCGGCGTTCACCCCGCCCATGAAGGGGATGGCCAGGGCCGAGCGGGCCGCGGCCACCCGCGGCGAGACGGCCGCCGAGGCCAGCGGCAGCAGCACCCACGGCAGCACGGCGCCGGGCAGCGCGGCGGCCGAGGTGGAGCCGATGACGATGGTGTAGGTGGGCCACAGGGCGTACACGGCGGCGCCGAACAGCCGGGACGGCGCGGTGCCCGCCCCGAACCGCTCGGCGAGCCGCAGGGCGCCCCAGAAGGCCGCCGCGATGATGAGCGACATCCACAGCCGCTCGGCGAGCCAGGTGGGTATCTGCAGCAGGTCCGTCAGCCCGTAGTACGGCAGCGAGGGGAAGAGGTAGCCGGCGTACTGGTCGGCGATCCCGCCGAAGCCGCCCCGGTCGTGCCACAGCTGCCCCAGGTCGCCCAGGAACTGCCACGGGTCGGTGGCGACGCCGAGCTTGGTCTCGAACGTCATCTTCCCCGGCGACTTGGCGAGGAACGCGACGAAGACGACCGCCCAGAAGCCGATGAGCCAGCGCCGGCCGTGCGGTCGCTCCGGAGGGGGAGCG
>NZ_JAAKZZ010000525.1:0-2500 GCF_011045075.1 Streptomyces boncukensis | reverse complement strand
AGTACCGCGGGAGCGGAGTGAAAGAGTACCTGAAACCGTGTGCCTACAAGCCGTGGGAGCGTCGCATGAGGGAACTTGTTTTCCTTGTGTCGTGACTGCGTGCCTTTTGAAGAATGAGCCTGCGAGTTTGCGGCATGTTGCGAGGTTAACCCGTGTGGGGGAGCCGTAGCGAAAGCGAGTCCGAAGAGGGCGGTCAGTAGCGTGTTCAAGACCCGAAGCGGAGTGATCTAGCCATGGGCAGGCTGAAGCGCGGGTAAGACCGTGTGGAGGGCCGAACCCACCAGGGTTGAAAACCTGGGGGATGACCTGTGGTTAGGGGTGAAAGGCCAATCAAACTCCGTGATAGCTGGTTCTCCCCGAAATGCATTTAGGTGCAGCGTCGTGTGTTTCTTGCCGGAGGTAGAGCACTGGGTAGGCGATGGGCCTTACCGGGTTACTGACCTTAGCCAAACTCCGAATGCCGGTAAGTGAGAGCGCGGCAGTGAGACTGTGGGGGATAAGCTCCATGGTCGAGAGGGAAACAGCCCAGAGCATCGACTAAGGCCCCTAAGCGTGTGCTAAGTGGGAAAGGATGTGGAGTCGCAGAGACAACCAGGAGGTTGGCTTAGAAGCAGCCATCCTTGAAAGAGTGCGTAATAGCTCACTGGTCAAGTGATTCCGCGCCGATAATGTAGCGGGGCTCAAGCACACCGCCGACGTCGTGTCACTGCAACATATGGGGCTAACGCCTGTTGTGGTGGGTAGGGGAGCGTCGTGTGCCGGGTGAAGCAGCCGTGGAAGCGAGTTGTGGACGGTATGCGAGTGAGAATGCAGGCATGAGTAGCGATACTGGAGTGGGAAACTCCGGCGCCGATTGACTAAGGGTTCCTGGGTCAAGCTGATCTGCCCAGGGTAAGTCGGGACCTAAGGCGAGGCCGACAGGCGTAGTCGATGGAGAACCGGTTGATATTCCGGTACCCGCTGTTGCGCGTTCAACATCGAATCAGGCGATGCTAAGTCCGTGAAGCCGTTCTGGACCCTTCGGGGGAAGGAAAGTGGTGGAGCCGACGGCCCAGACTTGTAGTAGGTGAGTGATGGGGTGACGCAGGAAGGTAGTCCAGCCCGGGCGGTGGTTGTCCCGGGGTAAGGGTGTAGCCCGGTGTGCAGGGAAATCCGCACACCTTGTGGGGTGAGACCTGATGCCGAGCCGTTGTGGTGAAGTGGATGATCCTATGCTGTCGAGAAAAGCCTCTGGCGAGTGTGGCGGCGGCCCGTACCCGAAACCGACTCAGGTGGTCTGGTAGAGCATACCGAGGCGTTCGGGTGAACTATGGTTAAGGAACTCGGCAAAATGCCCCCGTAACTTCGGGAGAAGGGGGGCCTTCTCTGGTGATCCAACTGGCTTGGTGAGCTGGGGGTGGCCGCAGAGACCAGCGAGAAGCGACTGTTTACTAAAAACACAGGTCCGTGCGAAGCTGTAAGGCGAGGTATACGGACTGACGCCTGCCCGGTGCTGGAACGTTAAGGGGACCGGTTAGTCTGCTCTTCGGGGTGGGCGAGGCTGGGAACTTAAGCGCCAGTAAACGGCGGTGGTAACTATAACCATCCTAAGGTAGCGAAATTCCTTGTCGGGTAAGTTCCGACCTGCACGAATGGCGTAACGACTTCTCGGCTGTCTCAACCATAGGCCCGGTGAAATTGCAGTACGAGTAAAGATGCTCGTTTCGCGCAGCAGGACGGAAAGACCCCGGGACCTTTACTACAGCTTGATATTGGTGTTCGGTTCGGCTTGTGTAGGATAGGTGGGAGACTGTGATGCGGGCACGCCAGTGTTCGTGGAGTCGTTGTTGAAATACCACTCTGGTCGTGCTGGATGCCTGAACCTGGGTCCGTGATCCGGATCGGGGACAGTGTCTGGTGGGTAGTTTAACTGGGGCGGTTGCCTCCTAAAGAGTAACGGAGGCGCCCAAAGGTTCCCTCAGCCTGGTTGGTCATCAGGTGGTGAGTGTAAGTGCACAAGGGAGCTTGACTGTGAGACTGACGGGTCGAGCAGGGACGAAAGTCGGGACTAGTGATCCGGCGGTGGCTTGTGGAAGCGCCGTCGCTCAACGGATAAAAGGTACCCCGGGGATAACAGGCTGATCTTCCCCAAGAGTCCATATCGACGGGATGGTTTGGCACCTCGATGTCGGCTCGTCGCATCCTGGGGCTGGAGTCGGTCCCAAGGGTTGGGCTGTTCGCCCATTAAAGCGGTACGCGAGCTGGGTTTAGAACGTCGTGAGACAGTTCGGTCCCTATCCGCTGCGCGCGTTGGAGTCCTGAGGAGGGCTGTCCCTAGTACGAGAGGACCGGGACGGACGGACCTCTGGTGTGCCAGTTGTCCCGCCAGGGGCATGGCTGGTTGGCTACGTTCGGGAAGGATAACCGCTGAAAGCATCTAAGCGGGAAGCCTGCTCCGAGATGAGGACTCCTGCCCCCTGTGAGGGGTTAAGGCTCCCTGGAGACGACGGGGTTGATAGGC
>NZ_JAAKZZ010000524.1 GCF_011045075.1 Streptomyces boncukensis | reverse complement strand
TTGTGTATAAGAGACAGGCACCACCCGCACCGCGCGCGGCAGCCGCAGCGCCACATGGACGGCCAGCGCAGCGGCGAACACCCAGGCGCCGTAGAAGTGCAGCGGGTAGAACGAACCCGGGAACACGTACTCCAGCTGCACGTTGAGCACTCCCGTGGCGAATTCGAACAGCCCGCCGCCCACCAGGAACAGCAGCGAGATCCGCTCCAGCGCGTGCCCCGCGGAGCGCACGGGCGGCAGCGCGAACAGCTTCGGCACCACCGACCACAGCTTCGCCAGCAGCACCGGCACCAGCGCCACCCCGACGGACACGTGCAGCCCCTGGTTCAGCCGGTACAGCCAGTGCGGGTCGGTCGGCCACGAGAACAGATAGAAGCCCAGCCAACCGCGGTCCGGCGTCTTGTCGTTCACCGGCGACAGATCCGGGTTGTACGCCGCGTACGACAGCAGCCCCGTCACGAACAGCAGCGGGAGCCCGGCCGCCAGCACCAGCCCCAGCACCGACGTCAGCCACGGCCCGCGCAGCGGACTGCGGAACAGCGCGCCAGGCGTACGGCGCCGGGCAGGCGGGGGAGGGGATGCGCTCCGAGCAGCGCCCATGTCGTCACTCTCCTCGACGGTGCGCGCGGCACACGGGTCCGGACGGCGGAGGCGGACGGAAGATCCGCCGCACGCTCCGACCGTATGCCGGGCTGCGGGCGTCGCGGCCGCTCAGGGCCATGACGAAACGCTGACATCCCTCCCGCCGCGCCCCACGCGGCCGCCCGGCGGCCTACTGTGCAGGCGTGCTGCTCCACCGCCTCGTCCGCCGCCGTGCCCCCCGCCCGAACGTCCGCGCCGCGCCGCCGCACCCGGAACCGGCCCCGGGCGAGCAACCGCCGGCGGGCCCGGACCCGATGCCGTCCGGGGCCTGCGCACCGGATCGCCCGGACGGCCCGCGCCGCCGTGCGCGCCGCGCCGTACGCCGTGATCTGTACGCCGCCGGGCTCGCCGCGCTGCTCGTCACCGCCGCGGTGGTCGTCGGCCACGCCATCGAGAGCGCCGACGGCACCCTCCGCGTCAACTGGCCCCCGCTCTACGCCCGCTGGGACCCGCACACCGGCCCCGGCACGCCCGCCGCGCTCTGTGTCGCCGTGCTCGTCGTCGGCTACGGGCCGCCGCTCGCCGCCCGGCTGCCCTGGCGGCGCCTGCTGCTCGCCGCCTGGGCCGCTGCCATGGCCTGGACGTGGTCCCTGGCCCTGGTGGACGGCTGGCACCGGGGCATCGCCGAACGCCTCACGACCCGCTACGAGTACCTCACCGTCATCGACCGCTTCGACGACGTCGGCGCCGCGCTGCGCGGCTTCACCGGACACATCCTGATGGACGCGCCGGACAACTGGCCCGCGCACGTCGCCGGGCATCCGCCGGGCGCCGTCCTCACCTTCGTGGGCCTCGACCGCGCCGGGCTCGGCGGCGGGGCCTGGGCCGCCGTGTTCGTCCTGACCGTCGGCACCTCGGCCGCCGCCGCGGCGCTCGTGGCCCTGCGCGCCCTCACCGACGAGCCCACGGCCCGGCGTGCCGCGCCCTTCCTCGTGCTGGCTCCCGCGGCGATCTGGATGGGCGTCTCCGCCGACGGCTACTTCACCGCCGTCGCCGCCTGGGGCCTCGCGCTGCTCGCGCTCGCCGCCACCCGCACCGTCCGCGCCCCGCGCCTCACGGCCTTCGGCGCCGGCCTGCTGCTGGGGCTGACGTGCTATCTGTCGTACGGGCTCACGCTGTACGCGCTGCTCGCCGGGACCGTGCTGCTGCTCGCCCGGACGGCCCGCCCGCTGCCGCCGGCGCTGGCGGGCGTGGCGCTGGTCGCCGCCGCCTTCACCCTCGCGGGTTTCAACTGGTGGGAGGGCTACCGTCTGCTCGTCGAGCGCTACTACCAGGGGGCGGCGGGCATCCGGCCGTACTCGTACTGGGTGTGGGGCAATCTGGCCTGCACCGTGGCCGTCACCGGGCTGGCCACCGCCGCGGGGGCGCGCCGCGCCCTGGGCGCCGCGCCCGGCGCCCTCGCCCGCGGGTGGCGGCGCGCCGCGGGCCCGGCCGACCGGTTCACGGTGCTGCTGCTCGCCGCGCTGCTTGCCGTCGCCGCCGCCGACCTGTCCGGCATGAGCAAGGCGGAGACCGAGCGGATCTGGCTGCCGTTCGCGCTGTGGCTGCTGCCCGCCGCCGCCCTGCTGCCGGACCGGGGGCTGCGGGTGTGGCTGGCCGGGCAGGCGGTCCTGGCCCTGGTGATCAACCACCTGCTCTTCACCGGCTGGTGACCCTCAGCGCGGTCCGCCGCGCTCCCGGCGCAGCCGCGCCACCAGCACCCCCAGATCCACGGCGCCCAGCAGCCCGAGCAGCCCGCAGGCGAGGGCGATGCCCCACAAGGGCCCGCTGCCCGGTGAGCTGCCGCCGCCGGACGCGGCCGCCCAGAGGGCGAACCCCGCGGCGGCGGCCAGGCACAGCGGGGTGAAGAGCGCGGACAGCAGCAGTCGCAGCCGTACCGCGCTCTGCGCCGTGGCCGGCTCGCTGCCGGTGCGCTCATGGCGCCGTCCGTACACTCCGGAGCGCGACCGGGGCACCGGCGGGCCCCGGCGTGCTGCGTTCATCGCTCCTCCTCGGTCGCGCGTGTGCGGTTCCCCAGGGCGGTCAGTTGCGGGCCGTCACCACGCCCAGCGTCACCAGGACGAGCACCACCCAGAGGAACCACAGCCATCCGCTGCTGCCCAGCGCCGCTGAATACGCGGTCACCGCCACGAGACCCGCCACGGTGCACACCGTCATGGTCTTCACCGAGCTCGACATCCCCGTCATCCCGGGCATCGACGCACCTCCTCCCGGCGGCCCCGGGGAGCACCGGTCGCGCGCGCAGCGGGGCCGCGTCCAGGTCTCCATGGTCACCCGGTCACGGCCCCGCGCGCTACTGCTTGCGGTCCTGCGGTTGTCGTCGCGCCCGGCCGGGCCCTACTTCGCCTGGAGCGATGCCAGGTAGGCGTTGTAGGCCGCCAGCTCCTGGTCGCCGTCCCGGTCCGCCTTGCGGTCCCGGCGCCGGGCCGTGCGCTGCTCGGTCACGTACCACTGGAACACGAGTGCGATCAGTACGATCACCGACGGGATCTCGCTGAACGCCCACGCGATGCCGCCCGCCGCCTGCTGGTCGGACAGCGCCGTCACCCCCAGCGACCCCGGCGGATGCGCGTAGGTGTCGATCATCGGCTCCGACGCCATCATCAGCGCGATCCCGAAGAACGCGTGGAACGGCATCCCCGCGAACAGCTCCAGCATCCGCATCACATAGCCGGGCCGGTGCGGCCCCGGGTCCACGCCCATGATCGGCCAGAAGAACACCAGGCCCACCGCGAGGAAGTGCACCATCATCGCGATGTGCCCGGCCTTCGACTCCATCAGGAAGTCGAACAGCGGTGTGAAGTACAGGCCGTACAGGCTCGCGATGAACAGCGGGATGGTGAACGCCGGGTGGGTGATCACCTGTACATAGCGGCTGTGCAGCAGCGCCACCAGCACGTCCCGGGGGCCCCGGCGCCCTGTCCGGCTGCGGCTCCCGGCGGGCAGCGCCCGCAGCGCGAGCGTCACCGGGGCGCCGAGCAGCAGCAGGATCGGCGAGAGCATGCTGATCACCATGTGCTGCACCATGTGCACGCTGAACAGCACCATCCCGTACTCGTTCAGCCGGGTGCACATCACCAGCAGCACGGTGAGCACCCCGGCCGCGAACGCGACGGTCCGGCCCACCGGCCACCCGTCCCCGCGCCGCCGCAGCCGCAGCACGCCCCAGCCGTACAGGCCCAGCGCCAGCGCGCACCCCACCAGGAAGAACGGCTCGCCCGTGAACGCCAGGCCGCGCCCGAGCGTGAACCGCGGCAGATCCATCATCATGCCGTGTCCGCCGTGATCCATCCGTACTCCCGCCTTCTCCCCGGTCCACCCGGTCCGCGCGGAACCGCCCCAGTACGCGCGGATCCGCCCGCACCAGACTAGAACCGCCCGTCCGCGCCGGCCCCGGCGGGGGCGGCCCGAACGGGCGGTTCACCCTTCAACTGACCTGCGGTGTCAGGCGGCCTGCGTCGCCGCCGCGATCCGCTCCTCGCGCAGCGCCTCGTACCACCGGTCGTCCACCGGCGGCAGCGCGTTCACATCCAGCGACAGCTTGATCAGCAGATCCGCGATCTGCGGGTTCCGCGCCAGCACCGGGCCGTGCATATACGTGCCGAAGACCGTGTCGTTCCACGCGCCCTCCGTGCCGTCCCCGGTGCCGTTCCCGTTGCCCAGCTGCACCCGCGCGAGCGGGCGCGCGGTCGGGCCCAGCCGGGTGACGCCCTGGTGGTTCTCGAACCCCGTCAGCTGCGGCAGCCGCAGATGCTCGTCCACGTCCCCCAGGACGTCGCCGACGCACCGCTCGCCCTCGCCGCGCATGCTCGTCACATCCAGCAGCCCCAGTCCGGGGGAGCGCTCGCCGAGGTCGTTGACGAACTCGTGCCCCATGATCTGGTAGCCCGCGCACACCGAGAAGATGATGGCGCCGTTGTCCACGGCCCGGTTCAGCCCGCCGTCCCGCAGCAGCCGCTCCGAGGCCAGCCGCTGCGGCCGGTCCTCCCCGCCGCCGATCAGATAGATGTCCCCGGACGTGGGAATCTGCTGGTCCGAGCGCACGTCCAGGCGCTGTACGTCCAGCCCGCGCTGCCGTGCGCGCCGCTCCACCACCAGCGCGTTGCCCTGGTCACCGTACGTGCTCAGCAGGTCCGGGTAGACCCACACCAGCCGCAGACTCGCGTTGCTCATACCGCCAGCTCCTTCAGCGGATCGGAAAGGTCGGGGAAGACGGGGGAGACGGGGGAGG
>NZ_JAAKZZ010000523.1 GCF_011045075.1 Streptomyces boncukensis | reverse complement strand
CAGCGGGCCGGGAGAACACAGGAGTCCATCCGGCGCCCACGCGGCCACCGCGAAACCCATCCACATCAGTCAGTCCAGCAGCCCTTCACGGGGCTGCCCTGGAACCGCCTACTCACGAATTAGGAGCGCACGCATGCTGCTCATCACCTGTCCGTGGTGCGGTCCCCGCGACGAGACCGAGTTCCACTGCGGGGGCCAGGCCCACGTTCCCCACCCCGCCGCGCCGGACGGGCTGACCGACCCGGAGTGGGCGGAGTACCTCTTCTACCGCGACAACCCCAAGGGCGCACGTGCCGAGATCTGGGCGCACAGCGCCGGATGCCGGCGCTGGTTCAACGCCCTGCGGGACACGGCCAGTCACGCCGTTCTGGCCGTCTACCGCCTGGACGAGCCCCGCCCCGCCGTCCACCCGCCCAGTGAGCACTCCGGAGCGTCCCGATGACAGGCCAGACCGTACCCGGCGAGCAGGAGTCCCGGCTGCCCCGCGGCGGCCGCATCGACCGGCAGCGGCTCCTCCGCTTCACCGTCGACGGCCGGGAGCTGACCGGCTGCCCGGGTGACACCCTCGCCTCCGCCATGCTGGCCAACGGGCTGGTGGAGACCGCGCCCTCGCTCTACCGCGGCCGCCCGCGCGGCATCGTGTCCGCCGGTGTCGAGGAGCCGGGCGCCCTGGTGCGCGTGCGGCTGGCGGGCTGTGCCGAGTCGATGCTCCCGGCCACGGCCGTCGAGCTGTTCGACGGGCTGTCCGCCGAGACGCTCGCCGGGACGGGCCGGCTCGACCCCGCCCCGGACCCGGCCGAGTACGACAAGAAGTACGTCCACACCGACGTGCTCGTGATCGGCGCGGGCCCGGCCGGGCTGGCCGCCGCCGACGCGGCAGCCCGCCCGGGGGCCCGGGTGATGCTGGTCGACGAGCAGCCGGAGCCCGGCGGCGCGCTGCTGTCCGCGCCCGGCGAGACGGTGGACGGGGTGCCGGCCGCCGACTGGATCAGGCAGGTGACCGGCCGCCTCGAAGCCGCCCCGGAGGCCGCGCTGCTGCGCCGTACCACGGCGTTCGGCTCGTACGACGACAACTATGTCCTGGCCCTGGAGAAGCGCACCGACCACCTCGGCGACCGGGCGCCGGAGGGCGTCTCGCGCCAGCGGGTGTGGCACATCCGCGCCCGCCGGGTCGTCCTCGCGACCGGCGCCCACGAACGCCCGTTGGTCTTCGCCGACAACGACCGCCCCGGCATCATGCTCGCCGCGGCCGTGCGGACGTACGTCGACAGGTACGCCGTGGCCCCCGGCGCCCATGCCGTCGTGGCCACCACCAACGACAGCGCGTACGACACCGTGGCCGCTCTGTGCGCCTCCGGCATCGACGTGCGCGCCGTCGTCGACTCCCGGCCCGATCTCTCCGAGCGGGCCGGGGAGACCGCCGTCGCCACCGGGGTACGCGTACTGACCGGCAGCGCCGTGGTCGGCACCGAGAGCGCCGACGGCGGGGACGGGGGCCGGCTCACCGGCGTCGTCGTCGCGGCACTGGACGAGAACGGCACGCCCACCGAAGGGGAGGAGCGGCTCAACTGCGACCTGCTGGCCGTCTCCGGCGGCTGGAGCCCGGTCGTCCATCTGCACAGCCAACGCCAGGGACGGCTGCGCTGGGACGAGGCGCTCGCGGCCTTCGTGCCCGACGGAGCGGTGCGCGACCAGCGGATCGCCGGTGCGGCAGGCGGGACCCTCGGTCTCGCCGGGTGTCTCGCCGAGGGCGCCGCCGCGGGTGGCGAGGCGGCGGACGCCGCCGGCTTCACCGCCGGGGAGACGTCCGCGCCGCGGGCCGGAACGGACCGCGGCCACGCCCCCGTCCGCCCCCTGTGGCTCGTACCCGGTCCCGCCGGCGGCTCGGGCGACTGGCACACCCACTTCGTCGACCTGCAGCGCGACGCGACCGTCGCCGACGTCCTGCGGGCCACGGGGGCCGGCATGCGCGGCGTCGAACACGTCAAGCGCTACACCTCCATCGGTACGGGCAACGACCAGGGCAGGACCTCCGGCGTCAACGCGATCGGCGTCATCGCCACCGCGCTCGCCGGTGGCGGGGACCCGCTCTCCCCCGGCGAGCTCGGCACCACCTCCTACCGCGCCCCCTACACCCCGGTCGGCTTCGCCGCGCTGGCCGGACGCGAGCGGGGCGAGCTGTTCGACCCCGCGCGGCTGACGCCCGTCCACCCCTGGCACGTGGCGCACGGCGCCGAGTTCGAGAACGTGGGCCAGTGGAAGCGCCCGTGGTACTACCCGCGCGAGGGCGAGGACATGGAGACCGCCGTCGCCCGCGAGTGCCGGGCGGTGCGCGAGGGCGTGGGCTTCATGGACGCCACCACCCTCGGCAAGATCGAGATCTGGGGCACGGACGCGGGCGAGTTCCTGGGCCGCCTCTACACCAACGGCTTCAAGAAGCTCAAGCCGGGCATGGGCCGGTACGGCGTGATGTGCAAGCCCGACGGGATGATCTTCGATGACGGCGTCACGCTCCGGCTGGAGGAGAACCGCTACTTCATGACCACCACCACCGGTGGCGCGGCGGGCGTCCTCGACTGGCTGGAGGAGTGGCTGCAGACCGAGTGGCCCGGACTGGACGTGCACTGCACCTCGGTGACGGAGCAGTGGACCACCGTCGCCGTCGCCGGACCGCGCGCCCGGGACGCGGTGGCGCCCCTGCTGCCCGGACTCGACCTGTCACCCGAGGCGTTCCCCTTCATGGCCTTCCGCGAGACCACCCTGGCCGGCGGGATCCCCGCACGCGTCTGCCGCATCTCCTTCTCCGGCGAGCTGGCGTACGAGATCAACGTCGCGTCCTGGTACGGCCTCGCCGTCTGGGAGCAGGTGTACGAGGCAGGGCGGCCGTACGGCATCACCCCCTACGGCACCGAGACGATGCACGTGCTGCGCGCCGAGAAGGGCTACATCATCGTCGGCCAGGACACCGACGGCACGGTCACCCCGCACGACGCGGGGATGTCCTGGGCGGTCTCCAAGGTCAAGGACTTCATCGGCAAGCGCTCCTTCTCCCGCCCCGACACCACCCGCACCGACCGCAAGCAGCTCGTCGGGCTGCTGCCCGCGGACCGCAGCACCCGGCTGCCCGAGGGCACCCAGCTCATCGCCCCCGGCGTGCCCGTCACGCCCCAGACCGCGCCCGTGCCCATGCTCGGCCACGTCACCTCCAGCTACCACAGCCCGGCCCTGGGACGGCCGTTCGCACTGGGGCTGGTGGCCGGCGGACGCAGCCGCATCGGCGAGACGCTCCTGGCCCCGCTGGGCGAGGAGCTGGTGCCCGTCACCGTGGCCGAGACGGTGCTCTACGACCCCGAAGGGAGCAAGCGAGATGGCTGAGCCGACCGGCACGGGCCCCGTGACGCTGCGGCGGAGCCCGCTGGCACACCTGGAGGAGCCGATGCGGGCCGCGTCGACCACCGGCCCGCAGGGGGTTGCGCTGTCCGAGCGGCCGTTCCTCACCATGGTCGACGTACGCGTCGCCCCCGATGCGGCGGCGGCCGGGCGGATCGAGCGGGCCCTGGGCACCGCGCTCCCCCGGAACTGCGGCGACACCGCCGCCTCCGGCCCGCACGTGGTGACGTGGCTCGGGCCCGACGAGTGGCTCGTACTCTCCCAGGCCGACGGCACCGGGCTGGCCGCCGGACTGCGCGAGGCGCTCGGCGGGGATCCGGGCTCCGCCGTCGACGTGTCGGCGAACCGCACCACGCTGGAGCTGCGCGGACCGTCCGCCCGGAGCGTACTGGAGAAGGGCTGTCCGCTGGATCTGCATCCGCGCTCCTTCGGCCCCGGCCGCGCGGTGGCGACGACCGTGGGCCCGGTCCCCGTCCTGCTGTGGCAGGTCGACGCCGCTCCGGCCTACCGGCTGCTGCCGCGGTCCTCGTTCGCCGACTACCTGGCGCGCTGGCTGCTCGACGCGATGCGCGAGTATCGAGGTGCCGCCTGCTGAGTAGGGGCTGCCCCTGCCCGTGCCTTGCAGGCTGCGGCTGCGTTGTGGCTGGGCGCGCAGTTCCCCGCGCCCCTTCGGGGCGCACCCGCAGGGGCAGCCCCTGCTCAGCAAGCCGCCACGCGCCGCATGACCTCGCGGCAGAACGCCCCGACGCCGTTCGGGTCGTCGATGAACTGGTTCGGTTTGATACAGAAGGTGGTGAAGCCCTGCTCAAGCTGTTCCGGCAGGGAGGCGAGGGCCGCACCGAGATCGGCTGGTGCGCGGTCGTCGGGGAAGACCGCCTGGGTGCCGCCGACCAGCTCCAGGTCGGCGACGTCCCGCCCGGCGGCGGTCATCGACTCCTTCAGCGTCCGCAGGTCCTCCGGTGCCGGCCGGCCCAGCGGGTGGAAGCCGTGGCCGTACCGCACCAGCCGCCGCAGGACGGGGCCGTGCAGGCGCTGCCCGCCGAACCACAGCCGCGGGCCCCCGGGGCGGTACGCCTTGGGTTCGAAGTACGCGTCGCGGAACGGGTAGTGCTCGCTGTCGTGGGAGATCGGGGACGGTCCCCACGCCTTGGCCCAGACCTCCAGGTGCTCGTCGAGCAGTCGGCCGCGCCTGCCGAACGGCACGCCCAGGGCGTCGTACTCGTCCCTGCTCCAGCTGACCGTCGGCTGGACGATCAGCCGTCCTTCGCTGATCAGGTCGAGGGTGCCGAGTTCGCGGGCGAGCAGCAGCGGGTGCCGCAGCGGTGCGAGGACGGCCGCGGCGGCGAGCCGCAGCCGCTGAGTGACCGAGGCGATGGCGGCGAGCAGGAGCAGGGAGTTCGGCCAGGGGGTGAAGGGGTCCTGGTTGCCGGGGAGCGCGTAGTCGCGGGGGTTGCCCATGACTCCGGCGGCGGCAGCGTCGGGGCCGAGGACGATGTGTTCGCTGACCA
>NZ_JAAKZZ010000522.1 GCF_011045075.1 Streptomyces boncukensis | reverse complement strand
ACACCCAAGCCCTCCTCCGCCTCGCCCGCCACCGCATCAGCGTCATCTTCGCGATGCTCCGCGACGGCACCTTCTACGAACCCAGAACCCCCCGCCTCGCTTGACGAAGGACATAGAGGCACCCCCCGCTCCCGGCGCGCCGGCTCTCAGTTCGTCAGCTCGAATGAAGTCCGCGCCTTCTTCAGGCCCTTGACCTTCACCTCGATGTCGTACGAGCCGGGCTTCGCGCGCTGGGCCGGCGGCGTGCCGCAGTTGGCGACGCTGGGCTTGCCGAACCAGGTGAGCGTGTCGGCCGAGGTGCCGTTCGCCGGGACCTGGCGCAGGAACGGGGCCTTCTCCCGCAGGCAGTCGTCGGAGGTCCACACCTTGTCGCCGTCGGCGTTCTCGATCGTGACGACGGTCGCGCCCCGGCCCAGGTCGATCTTGCAGGCGCTGCCCTTGCTGTTCTCGGCCTTCAGCTCGAACTTGGGCTTCTGGCCCGGCCCGTAGGCATCCTTCAGGCTGCGCAGCTTGAGCGTGACGCCGTCGTCCGCGCAGTCGCGCACCCCGGTGCCCACCGGGAGCCGGACCGGGGCGCCGCCCTTGCCCGCGCTGCCGCCGCCCCCGCCGGCGCCACCACCACCACTGCCACCACCGCCGCCGCTGCCGCCTCCGGTGGCGGCCGAGCCAGCGCCGCCGGCGCCCCAGCCGGAGCCCCCGGCCGCGCCGCCCGCCTGGTCCGAGCTCCCGGAGCCGCCGGAGCCGCCCGAACCGCCGGAATCGCCGCCGTCCTCGCCGTCGTCTCCCCCTGATCCGCCCGAGCCGCCGTCGTCCTCGTCGCGCCCGCCGGGGCGGTCGCTGTTCACGGGCCCGGACTTGGTCGGTCCGGGAGTGATGGTGCTGGCGGTGCCGCCGCCGCTGCCGCTCTTGCTCTCGTTGCCGGAGCCGTCCCCGCCCCCGGAGGAGACGATCAGCCAGACGAGGAGCAGGACCAGCAGCGCGAGGACAGCAAGGGCAACTGCCCTCCGTCGCCAGTAGATGGAAGAGGGAAGCGGCCCGATCGGATTGCGCAGAGATCCCACGCGGAAACCTTACGAGACATCAGGCGCCGCGCAGGCCGGTACCCGCCGCAGCGCGCTGGAATTGTTGTGATGAGCGCCAGTCCGTACGGGCATTGATCGCTGTCCGTGACTATTCCACTCCGTACCGTACGGAAATCCGGTACGCCGCGTGTGCGTTTTCCCGGCGGGGAGGAGCGTGTCAGGATCGGTCGTGCGATGACTGCGACCACCGATCCCTCCTCAGCCACTGCCGAAGCCGCCGATGCCGTTGTCGGCGCCGATGCCGCCGACGGCGCCGTGCGGTCCGCGCGCGCCCTGCACGCCCCCGTCGTCGACTGGTTCGCCGCACACGCCCGCGACCTGCCGTGGCGCCGCCCGGAGGCGGGCGCGTGGGGCGTCATGGCCAGCGAGTTCATGCTCCAGCAGACGCCCGTCAACCGCGTACTGCCGGTCTACGAGGAGTGGCTGGAGCGCTGGCCCCGGCCCGCGGACCTCGCGGCCGAGGCACCCGGCGAGGCCGTCCGCGCCTGGGGCCGCCTCGGCTATCCGCGCCGCGCGCTGCGGCTGCACGCCGCCGCCAGGGCCATAGCGGAGCGGCACGGCGGTGAGGTCCCCAGCGAGCACGCGCAGTTGCTGGCGCTGCCGGGGGTGGGGGAGTACACCGCGGCGGCCGTGGTCTCGTTCGCCTACGGACAGCGGCACGCGGTGCTCGACACCAATGTGCGCCGGGTGTTCGCACGGGCCGTCAGCGGTCAGCAGTTCCCGCCGAACGCGACAACCGCGGCCGAACGCCGGCTCGCCCGCGCGCTGCTGCCGGACGACGACGCGACCGCGTCCCGCTGGGCGGCGGCCACGATGGAGCTGGGCGCGCTGGTGTGCACGGCGCGCGGCCCGCAGTGCGGGCGCTGCCCGATCGCCGAGCAGTGCGCCTGGCAACTCGCGGGCGCCCCCGCGCACGAGGGGCCCGCGCGGCGCGGCCAGTCGTACGCCGGGACGGACCGGCAGGTGCGGGGGCGGCTGCTCGCCGTGCTGCGCGCGTCCAAGGACCCGGTGCCGCAGTCGGATCTGGACCAGGTGTGGCACGAGCCCGTCCAGCGTGCGCGGGCGCTCGACGGGCTCGTGTCGGACGGTCTGGTGGAGCCGCTGGAAGGCGGCCGCTACCGCTTGCCGCTCACCTGATCCGCCCCCGGCGAGCACGGCGAGCACGGCGAGCACGGCGAGCACGGCGAGCACGGCGAGCACGGCGAGCACGGCCGGACACTACGCCGGCGGCTCGCCCCACGGCTTGTCGAAGTCGAGTTCGCCCTCGCGGCGCTGGGTGAGCGACCACCAGCTGCCGTTGTCGTCGCGGAAGATGGCCTCGGTGCCGTACGGCCGCTCCTGCGGCTCCTGGAGGAACTCGACCCCCCGGTCCTTGAGCTGCTTGTAGTCCCCGTGGCAGTCGTCGGTGTGCAGGGCGCCCGCGCCGAGGACGCCCTTGGTCACGAGCGTGGTGAGCGCCTCCGCGGACTCGGGGTCGAAGCCCGGACCGTCGGTGGGCATGATCGTCATCTCCAGGTCGTTCTGACCGGGGACCCCGACCGTGACCCAGCGCGCCCCCATGTCCACATCGCTGCGGATCTCGAATCCCAGCTTCTCCGTGCAGAAGGCGACGGTGCGCTCTTGATCGGTGGACCAGATGGTGACCAGGGCCAGCGCCTTAATCATGATCGACTCCAGGAATGTCGGTTCTGGGCGGGAATTCACCCGGTTTCCTCACCGTAGCCAGCCGGGCCTCAGGCCGCTTCCTGGGAATTGCGCTTCTTGAAGCCGCCGGCGAACAGCATGGCGTAGCACCCCGGAATCATCCCGGCGCCGCCGCGCGCATACGCCGCGCGATACTCGCTCGGGGTGAAGCCGATCTGCTGCTTGAAGCGGGCGGAGAAGGTGCCCAGCCCGCTGAAACCGACCAGGAAGCAGATCTCGGTCACCGTGAGATTGGCCGAGCGCAGCATCTCCTGGGCCCGCTCGATACGGCGCCTGCTCAGATACTGGCCGGGCGTCTCGCCATAGGCCGCCTTGAACGCCCGCACGAAGTGATAGCGGGAATAGCCCGCCCGCGCGGCGACCGCGTCCAGGCCGAGCGAGGGCTCGGCCCAGTCGCGGTCCATGGTGTCCTTGGCGAGGCGGAGGGCCCGCAGCCGCGCCATACCGGGAGTGGTCATGCTCCGATGCTGGCACGCCCCTCTGACACCGGCCCGCTCTCCTGCTCCGCCGAGCCCGCCGCGTCCGCCGAGCCCGCCGCGTCTGCCGAGCCCGCCGCGTCCGCCGAGCCCGCCGCGTCCGCGGACTCCGGGGCCTTGGGGGCCTCCGGGGCCGGTTCGGACTCCTTGCCGCCGCGGAGCGGCACCTCCTTGATGAACCAGCCGCCGATGAAGCAGATCAGCGAGACCCCGGCCGCCAGCAGGAAGACGTGGTTCGTTCCGGCCGCCACCGCGTGCTCGTACGCGTCCCGCACCGGCGCGGGCAGTTTGGCGAGCGCGTCCGCCGTGAGCTGGGCGCTGCCCTCGGTGACGCGCGCGCCGCCGGAGGCCGCGCTCTCCCGCATGGAGTCCTTCACCTGGCTGGCGAAGACCGTGCCCATCAGCGCGACGCCGAGCGAACCGCCGATCGTCCGGAACAGGGTGACCGTGGACGAGGCGACGCCCATGTCCTTCGGCTCCACGCTGTTCTGCGCGATCAGCATGGTGAGCTGCATCAGGAACCCCATGCCCGCGCCGAGCACCGCCATGTAGAGCCCGGCGGTGACGCGGCTGGTGTCCTCGTCCATCTGCGCCAGCAGGAACAGCCCGATGGGTATCAGCGTGCCGCCGATCACCGGGTACGCGCGGTACTTGCCGGTGGTCGTCATACGGCGGCCGATCAGCATCGACACGAACATCATCGGCAGCAGCACGGGGAGCAGCAGCAGCCCGGAGTTGGTGGCCGAGGCGCTCTGCACGCTCTGCTGGAAGAGCGGCAGGAAGGTGATCGCGCCGAACATCACAAAGCCGAGGACGAAGCCGATGACGGTGACCAGCGTGAAGTTGCGGTTGCGGAAGACGCCCAGCGGCAGGATCGGCTCGGACACCCGGCGCTCGACGAACGG
This sequence comes from Streptomyces boncukensis, assembly GCF_011045075.1. Lineage (GTDB taxonomy): Bacteria > Actinomycetota > Actinomycetes > Streptomycetales > Streptomycetaceae > Streptomyces > Streptomyces boncukensis. The sequence goes on along the minus strand of NZ_JAAKZZ010000522.1, from coordinate 731 downwards.
GAAGGCCGCCAGCGCCGCCACCGCCAGCACGGCGAGGCCGACGATGACCGCGGACCCCCAGGCGTACTCCGTGCCGCCCCAGCTCGCGACCAGCACGGCCGCCGTGATGCCCGTGGTCAGCAGGGCGGCGCCCGGATAGTCGATGCGGCCGTGGCCCTCCTTCTTCGGCAGGTGGAGCACGGTGGTGACCAGCACCAGGGCGACGGCGCCCAGCGGGAGGTTGATGTAGAAGGCCCAGCGCCAGCCGAGGTGGTCGGTGAGGGTGCCGCCGACGAGCGGGCCGCCGATCATGGCCAGCGACATGACGCCGGCCATCATGCCCATGTACTTCCCGCGCTCGCGGGGCGGCACGAGGTCGCCCAGGATCGCCATCGCGCCGACCAGCAGCCCGCCGGCGCCCATGCCCTGCAGCGCGCGGAAGCCGATCAGCTGCCCCATCGACTGGGCCACGCCCGAGGTCACCGACCCGGCCAGGAAGATGACGATGGAGGTGAGGAAGGCGCCCTTGCGCCCGTACATGTCGCCGAGCTTGCCCCAGATGGGGGTGGAGGCGGCGGTGGTGAGCGCATAGGCCGTCACGACCCAGGAGAGGTGGTCGAGCCCGCCCAGCTCGCCGACGATGGTGGGCATCGCGGTGCCCACGATCATGTTGTCCAGCATGGCGAGAAGGACCGCGATCATCAGGGAGAAGACGACCACAGTCAGACTGCGCCGCCCGGCCTCCCCGCCCC
>NZ_JAAKZZ010000521.1 GCF_011045075.1 Streptomyces boncukensis | reverse complement strand
GGTGCGGGCTCCGCTGACCCGTGTCGAGCCGCGGCCGGAGCGTGCGCCGCTGTCCTTCGCGCAGCGTCGGCTGTGGTTCATCGACCGGTTCGAGGGGCCCTCGGCCACCTACAACGCGCCGTTCCCCCTGCATCTGCGGGGTGAACTGGACGCGACGGCGCTCGCCGACGCCATGCGGGACGTGGTGGCGCGGCACGAGAGCCTGCGGACCGTCTTCGCCGAGGACGAGGACGGCGTCCCCTTCCAGCGGGTGCTGCCCGTCCCCGAGGCCCGTGTGGAGCTGCCTGTCGTGGACGTCGAGACCGGGGCCGTCGCCTCCGCCGTCGACGAGATCGCCGCGTACCGCTTCGACCTGTCCGCCGAAATCCCGGTCAAGGTCGTGCTGTTGCGTGTGGGTGAGTGTGAGCATGTGCTGGTGTGGTTGGTGCATCACATTGCGTGTGACGGTGCGTCGATGGCGCCGATGGCGCGTGATCTGGCTACCGCCTATAGCGCTCGGCTGGCGGGGCAGGCTCCGCGGTGGGCGGAGTTGCCTGCGCAGTATGTGGATTACACGTTGTGGCAGCGGGAGCTGCTGGGTGAGGAGGGGGATGCGGACAGTCTGCTGTCCGCCCAGGTGGCGTACTGGCGTGCGGAGCTGGCGGACATTCCGCAGCCCCTCCAACTGCCCACCGACCGTCCCCGTCCGGCGGAGGCCAGCTACCGTGGCGACTCCGTGGAGTTCACTCTCGACGCGGAGCTGATGGCCGGTGTCGAGGAGCTGGCCCGCGCGCACGGGGCGACATCCTCGATGGTTCTGGAGTCGGCGCTGCTGGTGCTGTTGCACGGTCTCGGGGGTGGTGACGACATCACGGTCGGTTCGCCGATCGCCAACCGTACCGACGAGAGCCTGACCGACATGGTGGGGTTCTTCGTGAACACCTGGGTTCTGCGGGCGCGTCTGGAGGGCAATCCGACGTTCGCGGAGGTGCTCGACCAGGTACGCGTCAAGTCGCTGGCCGCCTACGACCACCAGGACGTGCCCTTCGAACGACTGGTGGAGGTGCTCAACCCGGAGCGGTCCACGGCCTACGCGCCGCTGTTCCAGGTGATGTTCGCCTGGCAGAACAACCGCCGGGAGGACTTCGCACTGCCCGGCGTGGACGTCGAGCTCGAATGGCTGCACAGCCGATCGGCGAAGTACGACCTGTTCTTCAACCTGGTCGAGGAGCCCGGCGAGGGCGTCGTCGGCCACCTTGAGTACGCCACGGACCTGTTCGACCGCGACACCGTTCAGCGGCTCGCGGCCCGGTTCACCCGCCTCGTCGGACGGTTCACCGCCGACCCGCGGCAGCACCTCGGCGCCGTGGAGATCAGCGAGCCGGACGAGCGGGAGCTCGTGCTGTACGGATTCAACGACACCGCCGTCGAGACCCCTGAGGTGACGATCCCGGACCTGTTCGCGCGGCATGTGGCGGCTGCGCCTGACGCGGTGGCGCTGGTGGGCGGCGAGGAGGAGCTGACGTACGCGGAGCTGGACGGGCGTGCGAACCGGCTCGCCCGGCTGCTGGCTGCCCGTGGTGTGGGCCGGGAGGCGGCGGTGGGGGTTGCTCTGCCCCGTTCGGTGGAGCAGGTGGTGGCGGTGCTGGCCATCCTCAAGGCCGGCGGCTGCTATCTGCCCCTGGACCCCGAGTACCCCGCCGAGCGTCTGGCGCTCATGCTGAGCGACGCCGCACCGCCTCTCGTGGTGACGGACACCGAGAACGCGGCGAGCGTCCCGGAGGGCGTCTGCCCGGCCCTCGTGCTGGACGAGCCGGAGACCGAGGCGGCGCTGGCCCGGGAGTCGGCCGAGCCGGTGGTGACCGCAACGCATCCGGACCAGCTGGCGTATGTGATGTACACCTCCGGCTCCACCGGCAGGCCCAAGGGCGTCGGCGTCACCCAGCGCGGCGTCGTCCGGCTCGCCTCGGAGAGCGGGTACGGCGACGGCGCGTACGAGCGCGTGCTGACCCAGTGCGCGCAGGCATTCGACTCCAACACCTATGAGCAGTGGTTCCCCCTCATGAACGGCGGCACGCTGTACGTGGCGCCGCCCGGACGTGTGGACGCCGCCACACTCGCGCGCCTGGTGAGCGAGCATCGGCTCACCTCCGTGATGTCCTCCTCGGGTATGTTCCGGGTGATCGCGGAGGAGATGCCGGAAGCCCTCGCCGGCCTGCGCGAGACGTTGACCGGCGGCGAGATCCAGCCGTACTCCGCCTTCGAGAGGATTCTCGCCAGCTGCCCGGACACCCGTGTGATCAACGGCTACGGGCCGACCGAGGCGACGATGGCCAGTACGTTCCACTCGGTCACGACGGCCGAGGAGATCGGCCCGCTCGGCGCGATCGGCCGGCCGATGGACAGCACTCAGATCTACCTCCTGGACTCCGCGCTCCGCCCGGTCCTGCCGGGGATGCCCGGAGAGCTGTACATCGCGGGGGACCGCCTGGCCCGCGGCTACCTGGGCCGCTTCGACCTGACCGCCGAACGCTTCGTGGCCTGTCCCTTCGGCACACCCGGCGAGCGCATGTACCGCACCGGCGACATCGCCAGCTGGACGGCGGAGGGCAGCCTGGTCTACCACGGCCGGGCCGACAGCCAGGTGAAGATCCGCGGCTTCCGCATCGAACCCGGCGAGGTCGAGGCGGCCCTCACCCGGCACGACGCCGTCGCGCAGGCCGTGGTGGTCGCCCGCGACAGCGCGGAGTTCGGCAAGCAGCTCATCGCCTACACGGTCCCCACCGAAGCGGAGAGCGGACCGGAGCCCGCCGAACTGCACTCCTTCGCCGCGGCGCGGCTGCCGGACCACATGGTGCCCTCCGCGTTCGTCCCCGTGCCGTCCATCCCGCTGGGCCCGAGCGGCAAGGTGGACCACCGGGCGCTGCCGGAACCCGAGTTCACCAGCGCCAAGCCCTACCGCACGCCCCGCACCGCTCAGGAGGAGGTCCTGGCCGGGGTCTTCGCCGGGGTGCTCGGCGTCGACGACGTCGGGATCGACGACAGCTTCTTCGACCTGGGCGGCCACTCCCTCCTCGCCACCCGCCTGGTCAGCCGGATCCGCGCGGCGCTCGGCGTGGAGCTGGCCATCCGCACCGTCTTCGCCGCGCCGACCGTGGCCGGGCTGGCCGAACGCCTCGGCCAGGGGGAGCGGGTGCGGGCTCCGCTGACCCGTGTCGAGCCGCGGCCGGAGCGTGCGCCGCTGTCGTACGCGCAGCGTCGGCTGTGGTTCATCGACCGGTTCGAGGGGCCCTCGGCCACCTACAACTCTCCGTTCCCGATGCGGTTGCGGGGTGAGTTGGATGCGGTGGCGCTGGCCGATGCCATGCGGGATGTGGTGGCGCGGCATGAGAGTTTGCGGACGGTGTTCGGTGAGGACGGGGAGGGCGTGCCGTACCAGCGGGTGGTGCCGGTGGGGGAGGTGCGTCTGGAGGTTCCGGTGCGGGAGGTGGGTGCCGGTGGGGTGGAGGCGGCTCTTGCGGAGCTTGCCGGGTACCGGTTCGATCTGTCGGCTGAGATACCGGTCAGGGCGGCGCTGTTGCGTGTGGGTGAGTGTGAGCATGTGCTGGTGTGGTTGGTGCATCACATTGCGTGTGACGGTGCGTCGATGGCGCCGATGGCGCGTGATCTGGCTACCGCCTACAGCGCTCGGCTGGCGGGGCAGGCTCCGCGGTGGGCGGAGTTGCCTGCGCAGTATGTGGATTACACGTTGTGGCAGCGGGAGCTGCTGGGTGAGGAGGGGGATGCGGACAGTCTGCTGTCCGCCCAGGTGGCGTACTGGCGTGCGGAGCTGGCGGACATCCCGCAGCCCCTCCAACTGCCCACCGACCGTCCCCGTCCGGCGGAGGCCAGCTACCGTGGCGACTCCGTGGGCTTCGCCCTCGACGCGGAGCTGATGGCCGGTGTCGAGGAGCTGGCCCGCGCGCAGGGCGCGACGCCCTCGATGGTTCTGGAGTCGGCGCTGCTGGTGCTGTTGCACGGTCTGGGGGGTGGTGACGACATCACGGTCGGTTCGCCGATCGCCAACCGTACCGACGAGAGCCTGACCGACATGGTGGGGTTCTTCGTGAACACCTGGGTTCTGCGGGCGCGTCTGGAGGGCAATCCGACGTTCGCGGAGGTGCTCGACCAGGTACGCGTCAAGTCGCTGGCCGCCTACGACCACCAGGACGTGCCCTTCGAACGGCTGGTGGAGGAGCTGAATCCGCAGCGGTCCACGGCCTACGCGCCACTGTTCCAGGTGATGTTCGCCTGGCAGAACAACCGCCGGGAGGACTTCGCGCTGCCCGGCGTGGACGTCGAGCTCGAATGGGTACGCAGCCAGGCGTCGAAGTTCGATCTCACCTTCAACCTGATGGAGGAGCCCGCGCGCGGCGACGTCCTGGGTTCGGTGGAGTACGCCACCGACCTCTTCGACGCCACCACGGTCCGCGGGATGGCGGACCGGTACGTCTGTGTGCTCCGCGAGCTCACCGCCGATCCCCGCCGGCGGATCGGGTCGGTGGACCTGCTCACGGCCGAGGAGCGCGAGCTGGTGCTGCGGGGCTTCAACGACACGGCGGCGCCGCCCGTGCAGCGCACCATGGCGGAGGTGTTCACCGAGCACGTCGCTGCGGGACCGGACCGGCTCGCGGTGGTCGGCGGCGACCGGCGGCTGACCTATCGGGAGCTGGACGGACGGGTGAACCGGCTCGCCCGCCTGCTGATCGCCCGCGGTGTGGGGCAGGACGCGGTGGTCGGGCTGGCTCTGCCCCGCTCGGTGGAGCAGGTGGTGGCGGTGCTGGCCATCCTCAAGGCCGGCGGCTGCTATCTGCCCCTGGACCCCGAGTACCCCGCCGAGCGTCTGGCGCTCATGCTGAGCGACGCCGCACCGCCTCTCGTGG
>NZ_JAAKZZ010000520.1 GCF_011045075.1 Streptomyces boncukensis | reverse complement strand
TCGGTGCCTTCCAGGACCAGGTGGCGGCCTCCCTGACCGAGGCAGTCACCGAATCCGGTGTGACCCGCGTCGTCGGACTCAGCAGCCTGTTGAAGGGTCCGGAGCCCAGCCGAGCGACGTCCTTGCTTCCCCGGGAAGAGGCGGCAGGGAAGACACCGTGTGAGCACGCCCGGCTTCCCAGGCACCAGTACAGAACGCCAAGGAAGAGAGATACATCGATGTTCGTCATCACTGGCGCCAGTGGCCGCACCGGGCGGGCCGCAGCTGTGCACCTGCTCTCGGCCGGATACCCCGTCCGAGCCGTCGGCCGGTCGGCCCGGCGGCTCGCCGATCTCGCCGCGCGAGGTGCCGAGGTGTGGGAGGCCGACCCGACCGACTCGGCCGCGCTGACGGATACCTTCCGTGGCGCGGACGGCATCTACGCGGTGATCCAGCCCAACTACATCCCCGACCACCCCGACTTCGGTGCCTTCCAGGACCAGGTGGCGGCCTCCCTGACCGAGGCAGTCACCGAATCCGGTGTGACCCGCGTCGTCGGACTCAGCAGCTGGGGAGCCCGGCACCCCAAAGGCACCGGACCGGTCATGGGGCTCCACCGCTTCGAGCAGCGCCTCTCGGCCGTCCCTGGAGTCGACACGCTGTGGCTGCGGGCCGGCTACTTCATGGAGAACCTGCTGGACCACGTCGACACCGCCACGGCCCACCACCGCATCAGCGCCCCCTTCGAGCCCGACCTCCCCCTCCCCTTTGTCGCCACTCGCGATGTCGGGGCCCGCGCCGGGGAGGAACTCGCCACCGGGACCTGGCACGGTACGGAGGTCCTGGAACTCCAGGGGGAACGTGACGTGAGCATGCGGGAAGCCGTGAGCGTGATCGCGAAAGCTGTGCGTGCAGACGACTTCACCTATGAGCAGACCAGCCTCGCCGACTTCCACGCGGAACTCCGCAACAAAGGCGTGTCCCTCGACGTCGCGGACATGATGGCCGAGGTCGGCGGAGCCGTTAACTCCCGGCACACGCGGACGGAGCAGCCGCGTACCGCTCGCACCTCCACCCCCACCTCCATCGAACGGTTCGTCGAGGAAGAATTCGCCCCTCGGTACCGCGCAGCCCGACCGGATTGACAACCCTGGTGGGCCCACCGCGGCGGCGAGCGCTGAGCCTGACGAGGGCCTGCCAGGTCTCCCGCCAGCCTTTCCACAAGCTCCGGATCGACGGCGTAGGGAGGCATAGGGAACCGTCGCCCCTACGCTCTTCGAGGCGCCCGTGCGGGCGTCATCCCGCACTGCTGAACGACCGGGCCGCACCTTCGGTGCCGCCCGCCGGGCGCGGGCAACTCGCACGTCAGGCAGGGCCGGCCGGGGGCCGCCTCGTCCACGTGCGTCCAGAGCAGCGGTGACAGCACCCGCCGGTCTACCTCGGTGAGGGCGTCGGTTCCTTTGGTTCCTTTCGGACCGGCGAGGACCTGCTGCATCAGCAGCGTGTTGACATGAACCAGGGCGGACTGGAGCAGGTGCAGTGCGAGCACGCTGACCTCCTGGGACTCCTTGTCCTGCCCGGCCAGGTCGCCGTAGTGAGACTCCCGGCGTGCGTCAACAACGGGCAGAGGGTGTCGTCCGTCGCCATCGACATTCGTTGCCCAGACTCGCGTACACAGCCGCAGACTTGTGTCAGCTTGTTCCTTAACCTCGGGCTCGGCCGCGCGGTCACTCTTTGGAGTGATTGCAGGGCATGAGGGGGTCGTCCTCGTGATCCTGAGCTCCGCTATGGAGTACGGGAGTTCACGAGGGGGTCCATGGGATGAGTGTGCTGGTGCCGGTCGGCGGACGGGATGCGCTCGCGGAACTGTCCCGCTTTCGGACAGCCTTCTACGGGTGCCTGTCCGCGCGGGCCGATGCGTTGCTGTGTGCGGACGGCCCGCCCCGGACACCAGTCGAGCTGTCGCTGCTCGCCGAGCACCAACGCGGCTACGGCTCGTTGTACGGCGCCCTGAACCGCGGCCGTCTGGACGCGGACCGGCTACGCGATCAGCTGGTGTCTTTGCCGTTGCCGCGGTTCGAAGGGCGGCTCGTGCTCACTGTCGACGTCTTCCCGTGGCTGCGCTCGGACGCGGCCTGCTCGCCGGAGCGGCTGTTCTGCCATGTCCATGGCCGCTCTCGTGGGGCCGCGCAGATCATCCCGGGCTGGCCGTACTCCTTCGTGGCAGCACTCACCCGGATCGCACCTCGTGGACGCAGGTCCTGGACGCGGTCCGGCTGGGACGCGCTGATGATGCCGCGGCCGTCACCGCCGACCAGCTCCGGCACGTGGTCGAGCAGCTGATCGCGGCCGGGCAGTGGCAGCGCGGCGACCGGAACATCCTGGTCGTGATGGACGCGGGCTACGACGTGATGCGCCTGGCCTGGGTGCTGCTCGACCTTCCCGTCGAGCTGGTCGGACGTCTGCGCTCGGACCGCGTCCTGCGGCTGCCGAAACCGCCGCGGGCCTACGACCCCCAGGGTGGCCGGTCGCCCATGCACGGCAAGGAGTTCAGCCTCGCCTGGCCCGAGTCTTGGGCCGGAGCCGCCCGTGACGACCCTGAACGACACCGCCCGGTACGGCAAGGCCGAGGCCCGTGCCTGGGACCGTCTCCATCCACGGTTGCAGCAGCGGTCCGCGTGGATCGGCCACGACAGCGAACTCCCCGTCATCGAGGGCACGCTGATCCGGCTCAACGTCGACCATCTGCCCGGCGACCGCGACGCACCACCGGTGTGGCTGTGGTCCTCCTCCACCGGCGCCACCCCTGATGACGTCGACTTCGCCTGGTCCTGCCACCTGCGAAGACTCGACCTGGAGCACACATTCCGCCTTTTCAAGCAGTCCCTCGGCTGGGCCCGCCCACGGTTACGCGATCCGCAGGCCGCAGACCGGTGGACCTGGCTTGTGATCGTCGCGCACACCCAGCTCCGTCTCGCCACACCGCTCGCCGCCGACCGGCGCAAGCCGTGGGAGAAGGCCACCAGCCCCGGCGAGGTGCTCACGCCGACCGGTACAGCGGCTCCTTCCAGGGCTGCTACGCGCGGCTGGCCGCTGTCGCGGGCCACGTGCCGCACGCGTCCGGCCACGCCTACGCGTTCGCCCACGCGTTCGACATGATCACCATGGTGGCCGATGACCTGCAGGACTACCGTCTCAAGGGTGAGCGCGAGGGCAACCTCGGCCACCTGCTGCTGACGGGCGGCACCTCTCCCGGGGAGCTGACGTCCCTGGTGCGCCGCACCCGGGACAACGCAGCGGGGGCCGTGGGCCGGGGCCGCCCGGCCCACGACCTGACCCCGGTCATCGACGGCTACGCGCACGACGTCCTCACCCGCATGCTCCCCCCTTCGCGCCCCCACGCCTCGCCTAGGGCCGTGGCCGTTCCTCCTGGTCATCTGTCGGAGTTCCGCTCCCGTCTGGTGGAGCACGGTCAGGGGGAAGGCAGTCGACCTTCTGCTGTCCCCGCCGAGCGTGTTCTTCGCCGTGCTTCGGCGGCCGTCCGCCCTGCTGCGAGCACAGAATGAGGCGAAGGCCGTGCCCAGCTCGGAGGCGAGGAAGGCCACGGCGGCGGCGATCTCCTCCGGGTGCCCGAGCCGGCCCAGCGGCACGTGCCCCGCCAGTTGCTGTCTGAGGCCGGCTACCTGCTCCGGGCCGGGGACGAGCCCGGACAGACCGGGGGTGTCGGTCGGGCCGGGCGTGATGGTGTTGACCCGGATGCCGCGTCCCTTGAGTTCGTTGGCCCAGGTCCGGGCGAAGGACCGGGTGGCGGCCTTGGTCGCCGCGTACACGCCGAACGCCTCGGCGCCGGAATCCGCGGCGGTGGAGCCGTTCAAGATCACCGAGGCGCCGTCGTTGAGCACGGGCAGCGCCTTGTGAACGGTGAACAGCGTGCCCCGGGCGTTGATGCCGAAGAGGGTGTCGACGTGCTCTTCTGTGACATGTTCCAGCGTCGCGAACCCGGCGATGGAGGCGTTCGCGAACAGGACGTCCAGGCCCCGTCCCCGGCTGCCGATCGTCTCGTAGAGGCGGTCCAGGTCGGCCGGATCCGAGATGTCGCCGATCACCCCGGTGGCCGCTGAACCGATCGCTTCGACGGCCGCGTCGGTTCGGCTTCGCGTCGGCCGGTGATGAAGACGTGTGCGCCCTCGGCCGCCAGCCGTACCGCGCTGGCCAGGCCGATTCCGCTGCCGCCGCCGGTGACCAGAGCAGTCTTGCCCTCAAGCAGTCCCACGTGCACAACCTCCTTCAATTTCCGCACCGATCGATGCGGAAGAGGTGGACTGCGGGAGTGGGAACCGGACAACGCGGCCCCGTCGGCCGGCCACGGGGATTCGACACCGACGCAGCCCTTGAGCGCGCCATGCTGGTGTTCTGGGAGCACGGCTACGAAGGGGCCGGCCTGGCCGGACTGACCGGGGCCATGGGCATCTCCACCACCAGCATGTACGCGGCCTTCGGCAGTAAGGAGGAGCTGTTCCGCGAGGCCCTGGAGCGCTACACCGAGGGCCCCGGCGCCTATCTGACCCGCGCCCTCCAGGAACCGGACGCCCTCGCCGTCGCCACCGCGATCCTGGCCGGCGCCATTCGCACCACCACCCGCCCGAACCCTCCTCGCGGCCGCCTGGGCGTCCAGGGCGCCCTGGCCACCAGCGACCCCGGGCGCGGCGTCCGCGACCTCCTCGCCACCTGGCGCAACAACGGCTGCACCCGCGTCCGCGAACGGTTCCAGCAAGCCGCCGACGACGGCGACCTGCCCCCGCAAGCCGATCCGGCGCTGCTGGCCCGCTACGTCACCACCCGGCGTTCGGCATCGCCGTGCAGACCGCGAGCGGCGTCGCCCGGGACGAGCTCCAGGCGATGGCCGACGCCGCCCTGCGCACCTGGCCTCCCGCCTGC
>NZ_JAAKZZ010000051.1 GCF_011045075.1 Streptomyces boncukensis | reverse complement strand
GAGGGGCTCCCCCCTGAGCCCCTCCACCACCGCGATGTGCGGCGGCCGCTTCCGCCCGGTGCCACGAGCGCACCCCCGTCCGCTCAGTGCGGCACCGGACTTCTCACCCGACCGGGCCGAGGGGGCGGGAACCGAAGGGACATGCAGGCGCGTGTGAAGTACTGCGCTCGTCGCGGTGCTGTGCAGTGTGTTCATCTCGCGCCCCCTTGGAGCCAACCCGGTCGCTTGCTTGATGCCGTACACACTGCCGGGCCAGTTTCATCGTCAGGTCTGCCGTCTGTCACAGCGCTGTCACAAGCGCGCGCGGTACGCCTCGTGCGCAGGTCAGTGGAGGGGCCGGGAGCCGTAGCGGATCCGGAGCCGACCGCCGGTCGAAGTCGGCGGCGGGAATGAGCCAGAATGGCGCGCGTGCCTTTCCTTTTGCTGATCGAGGACGATGACGCTGTCCGTACCGCCCTGGAGATGGGTCTGACCCGCCAGGGGCACCGCGTGGTGACCGCGGCGTCCGGCGAGGACGGCCTCAAGCTGCTGCGCGAGCAGCGGCCCGATCTGATCGTGCTGGATGTGATGCTGCCCGGCATCGACGGCTTCGAGGTGTGCCGCCGCATCCGGCGCACGGACCAGTTGCCGATCATCCTGCTGACCGCGCGCAGCGACGACATCGACGTCGTGGTGGGCCTGGAGTCGGGCGCGGACGACTACGTCGTCAAGCCCGTGCAGGGGCGGGTGCTCGACGCGCGCATCCGGGCCGTGATGCGGCGCGGCGAACGGGAGTCCAACGACTCGGCCTCGTTCGGCTCACTGGTCATCGACCGCTCGGCGATGACGGTGACCAAGAACGGCGAGGACCTGCAACTCACCCCCACCGAGCTGCGCTTGCTGCTGGAGCTGAGCAGACGCCCCGGGCAGGCGCTGTCCCGGCAGCAGCTGCTGCGGCTGGTGTGGGAGCACGACTACCTCGGCGACTCGCGGCTGGTCGACGCGTGCGTCCAGCGGCTGCGCGCCAAGGTCGAGGACGTGCCGTCCTCGCCGACCCTCATCCGTACGGTGCGCGGCGTGGGATACCGGCTGGACACCCCCTCGTGAGCGCCGCGCGGCCGGTGGCCCCGGCCGGTCCCGGCCGGGCGAACGGAAGGACGCGGTGACGGAAGCCACCACCAGGGCCGGGCGGGTGCGGGGGCGGCTCGCCGGGATGCTGCCGACGCTGCGCCTGCGGCTCGTCGTCGTCTTCGCGCTCGTCGCGCTGACCGCCGCGGTCTCCGCCTCCGGCATCGCCTACTGGCTGAACCGCGACGCGGTGCTCACCCGTGCGCAGAACGCCGCGCTGAACGACTTCCGCAAGACCATGGAGGACAACGCGGGCAACCTGCCCCGCAAGGTGGAGTGCGACCAGTTGCGGGACGCGGCCCGCAAGATGGCCCGCTCCACCCAGGACTACCAGGTGCTGCTGATCGGCGAGACCCGCGAGGGCCGGCCCTGCGCCGCCGCCTCCAACGAGGACGACTTCACGCTCCAGCACGTGCCGGAGTCGCTGCGCAGCGCCGTCGCCAAGAAGCGCAAGGTCGACTCGGCGAACTCGTATCCGTACCACCTCTACTGGCAGCGGATCACCAAGGGCGGGGACCCCTATCTGATCGGCGGCGCCAAGGTGATCGGCGTGAGCCCGACGCCGACCGGCTACATGCTCAAGTCCCTGGCGCCCGAGCGGGACGACCTCAACTCGCTCGCCTGGTCGCTCGGCATCGCGACCGGGCTGGCCCTGATCGGCGCGATGCTGCTGGCCCAGTTCGCCGCGACGACGGTGCTGCGGCCGGTACGGCGGCTCGCCGAGGCCGCCCGCAGACTGGGCGAGGGCAAGCTGGACACCCGGCTGCGGGTGTCGGGCACGGACGAGCTGGCGGAGCTGTCGCGGACGTTCAACAGGACGGCGGAGTCGCTGGAGCGGCGGGTGGCCGACCTGAGCTCCCGGGAGGAGTCCAGCCGGCGGTTCGTGGCGGACATGTCGCACGAGCTGCGTACGCCGATGACGGCGATCTCGGCGGTGACCGAGGTGCTGGAGGAGGAGCAGGAGAACCTCGACCCGATGATCGCGCCCGCCGTCCAGCTCGTGGTGAGCGAGACGCGGCGGCTGAACGATCTCGTGGAGAACCTGATGGAGGTCACCCGCTTCGACGCGGGCACGGCCAAGCTGGTCCTGGACGACGTGGACGTGGCCGACCAGGTGACCGCCTGTATCGACGCGCGCGCCTGGCTGGACGCGGTGGAGCTGGACGCCGACCGCGGGATCACCGCCCGGCTCGACCCGCGCCGCCTCGACGTCATCCTGGCGAACCTGATCGGCAACGCGCTCAAGCACGGCGGCTCCCCGGTGCGGGTCTCCGTGCGCACCCGCACCCGCGACGACGGCGAGCCCGAGCTGGCGATCGAGATCGCCGACCAGGGGCCCGGCATCCCCGAAGCGGTGCTGCCGCACGTCTTCGACCGGTTCTACAAGGCGAGCGCGTCCCGCCCCCGCTCCGAGGGCAGCGGCCTGGGGCTGTCCATCGCCCTGGAGAACGCCCATATCCACGGCGGCGAGATCACCGCGCACAACGCACCCGGGGGCGGCGCCGTCTTCACCCTGCGGCTGCCGAGGGACGCCCGCCGCGTCGTGGAGGAGCGGGAGCGGGAGGAGCGCGACGAGCACGGCGAACACGGTGAACACGGCGAGCAGGACGCGCACGGCGAGCAGGACGCGCAGGACGAGCACGGCGGGAGCGGCGACGGCGACGTGAACGGTGAACGGCAGCGGCGGGACGGCGAGCGATGAACCGTACGTACCGCACCGCCCGCACGACCCTCACCCCGCTCCTCACCGTCGCGGCGCTCGGCGCGCTGCTGGCCGGATGCGGCATCCGCTCGACGTCCGTCCCGGTGGACGCGGGCGCGGCGCCCTCCCGGGTGGGCTGCGTGCTCACCGAGAACAACCGGCGCGGCGGCGAGGGGGCGTCCGCCGTCCGTATCTTCCTGGTGTGCGGCTCCCGGGTGGCGCCCGTGGAGCGGGAGGTGAAGATGCCGCAGGGGCGCTCCTCGGCCGAGCGGCTGCCGGTCGCCCGCAGGCTGCTGGAGGAGCTGAGGCGGCAGCCGGACGCGGAGGAGGGGTCGGCGGGCTTCGAGACGGCCCTCCCGGCCGACCTGAGGATCACCCGCCGGGCCGCCGGCGACCCCGAGGAGGCGCTGCGGCTGAACACGCCGGTGCGCGAGCTGCCGCCGTTCGCGCTCGGCCAGCTCGTGTGCACCCTCGCGGACACGGCGGCCGCCGACGCCAACCACGCGGTCACCCTCGGCGGCCCGCCCGACGAGCCCGGCGGGGAGCTGCAGCGGTACGAGTGCGGCACCGCGCTGCGCACCCGCCCGGAGGCGGCCGAGACCGCGGGCACCCGGGTGTGACCGCCGGGCCCCGCCGGGCGGTGCGCAGTCGTACGCGGTGACATTGCACAGGTCACACCGGAGCCCCGCGCGGAACCGGACTCGCCGGTAGCGACGTCTCCCCGCGTGTGCAGAGCCATCGCTCTGGCGGTGTGACCACCGCCTCCCGAATCCGCGTCGCAGGGCTTGTCCTGCTGGCCGCGCATCTGGTGTTCGTCGGATGGCTCACGCTGCGTCCGCGCTCGGTCCCCTGGGTGACGCCGCCGAACCTGCATCCGTTCGCCACCATCCGCGCCGACCTCGCCGACGGCCCGCGGGCCGCGCTGGAGGGGATCGGCGGCGGACTGCTGCTGCTCGCCCCGCTCGGGGTGCTGCTGCCGCTGGCCGCCGGGCGGCTGCGCCGCCCGCTGCTGGGGACGGCGGCCCAGACGGTGATCGCGGGGGCGCTGGTCGCGATGGGGATCGCGCTGCTGCAGTCCTGGGTGCCCTGGCAGGTCGCGAACATCGACTCGGTGATGCTGAACACGGCCGGGGTGGCGCTGGCGCAGCTGCTGGCGTTCCCGCCGCTGCGGCGGTGGATCCTGGGCCGGGAGGACGAGGACGGGCCGCACGCGCGGGGCCCTTCCCCCTCGCCGTCGCCGCGGGCCGGGCGGCTCTCCCGGCGGGACGAGGGTGCCCGGGGGGTGACCCCGAGGAGCGCCCAGGGCGCGGCCCCGAGAGCAACCAGGGTCGGCATCGCACCGTAGCCGGGGCGCGACGCCGGTGCCCCGTCAGGGGCGCGGGGAACTGCGCGACCCGCCACGCACGACCCGCACTCGGCGACGAAACAGCAGGGGGCAGCCCCGCCCCGGCACGATCCACCGGGCACGCCGACGGCGGGCGCCCCTCCACCAGGAGGAGCGCCCGCCGTCGTACTCCGCGCGCCGCTGTGAACCGCTCAGCCGCCGAGGGGCAGGCCCACCGGGAGGCCGCCCACCATGCCGCCGCCGGGCTTGCTGCCCGGCTTCTCGCCCTTGTCCTGCTCGTTCAGGGACTTGCCGGTGGCCTCCACGGTCTTGGAGACCTGGCCGGGCAGGTCGGCGTCGGAGACGGTCTCGACGGCGGTGCCGGCGGTCTTGCCCAGGGTGCCGAGCGTGTCCTGCTGGGGGGCGGCGGAGGCGACACCCGCGCCGGTTGCGGCGACGGCGGCGCCCAGCGCGACGACGCCGAGGGACTTCTTGGTTGCCTGCTTCATCTGTAACTACGTCCTCGTGACGGGGGCTTGAGCAGCCCGGCGAACGTAGCCAGGAACGCGAAGCCATGGCAAACACGCCGGGGTCGCCGCCAGTCGCGGCTCCCCGGCGCGACACGGCGCACTCAAAGTCGCCCTCCGCCCCCCGGCGCACGCCCGCTCGGATCAGCAGAAGCGCTGGTCACCGCGGTTCAGCGGGCGGAGTCACGGAACAGCCATTCGGACTTCAGTGCGGCATAGCCGGGCTTGATCACTTCATTGATCATGGCGAGACGTTCATCGAAAGGAATGAACGCGGACTTCATGGCATTGACCGTGAACCACTGCATGTCGTCCAGCGTGTACGAGAAAGTGCCCACGAGGTGCTCGAACTCGCGGCTCATGCTCGTGCCGCTCATCAGACGGTTGTCGGTGTTGACGGTCACCCGGAAGTGGAGGCGGCGCAGCAGGCCGATGGGGTGCTCGTCGTACGAGTCGGCGGCGCCGGTCTGCAGGTTGGAGCTCGGGCACATCTCCAGCGGCACGCGCTTGTCCCGTACGTACGCGGCGAGCCGCCCCAGCTTCACCGACTGGTCATCGTGCACCTGGATGTCGTCGATGATGCGCACGCCGTGCCCGAGCCGGTCGGCGCCGCACCACTGGAGGGCCTGCCAGATCGAGGGCAGCCCGAACGCCTCGCCCGCGTGGATGGTGAAGTGGTTGTTCTCCCGCTTCAGATACTCGAAGGCGTCCAGGTGCCGGGTCGGCGGGTGCCCGGCCTCGGCGCCCGCGATGTCGAAGCCGACGACGCCCAGATCGCGGTAGCGGTTGGCCAGTTCGGCGATCTCCAGCGCGCGGGCCGCGTGCCGCATCGCCGTCAGCAGCGCGCCGACCCGGATCCGGTGGCCCGTCTCGCGGGCCCGGCGCTCGCCCTCCCGGAAGCCCTCGTTGACCGCCTCGACCACCTGTTCGAGCGTGAGTCCGCGCTCCAGATGCAGCTCGGGCGCGAACCGGACCTCGGCGTACACCACGCCGTCGGCGGCCAGGTCCTCGGCGCACTCGGCGGCGACCCGGACCAGCGCCTCGCGGGTCTGCAGCACGCCGACGGTGTGCGAGAACGTCTCCAGGTACCGCTCCAGCGAACCGGAGTCGGCGGCCTCCCGGAACCAGGCGCCCAGCCGGTCCGGGTCGGTCTCGGGGAGCGCGCCGTACCCGGTCTCGCGGGCGAGTTCGGCGACGGTGGCGGGGCGCAGACCCCCGTCGAGGTGGTCGTGCAGCAGGACCTTGGGAGCGCGGCGGATCTCAGCGGAGCCGGGGACAGGGCTGGGGGATGCGCTTGCGGAAGCGCTCGGGGATTCGCTTGCCATCTCGGCACTCTAGCTCCTACGCGCGTAGATCGCACGCGTCCGCGCTTGATACGGAATGGTGATCGCACGCCGGGCTCCGTACACCGCGACTTCTGCCATCGTTCTGCCATGGCTCAGCGAGCGTTGCCCGAGCGGGAAGCACGACTGGGACGGCCGACGGGGGCCACCGACACCGCCCCGCAGGCCGTGGTACTGGTACTGCCGGGCGGCGGCGCGGCGCACAGCGCGCGGCGCACCTCGGCCGTGGCGGCGGCGTCGGCGCTGACGCTGGCCCGCCGCGTCACGCGCTCCGCGCACCGCGACGGGGTGGTCTCCCACGTCCTCCACTACCGCTACCGCGGCTGGAACGACGAGGCGGCGCACCCCGCGCAGGACGCGGAGTGGGCGGTGGAGGAGGCCGTACGCCGGTACGGGGACGTCGCGGTGTCCCTGGTCGGCACGGATGTGGGGGCCCGCGCGGCGCTGCGCGCCGCGGGCCATCCGGCGGTCGCCTCGGTGCTGGCGCTCGCGCTGTGGCTGCCGGAGGGCGCGCACACGACGGAGCCGGTGCGGCAACTGGTGGGGCGTCAGGTGCTGATGGTGCACGGCACGGACGACGCGCACAGCGACCCCGAGTACTCCTTCCGGTACGCGGAGCGGGTCAAGAAGGTGAACAGCTCCGTCTGCCGGTTCGAGGTGCACACGGACGGGCACGGGCTGCGCCGGCACTCCGCCGAGGTGGCGGCGCTGGCCCGGGACTTCGTGCTCGGCACGCTGTGTGCGCGGGACTTCGCGCGCCCGCTGGTGGACGCGATGGCGGCACCGCCGCCGCTGGGACTGCGGATGCCGCTCGCCTCGGGGTTCGGCCGCACCCTGCGGTGAACCCCTGTTCCCCGCACCCCTTCGGGGCGCCCGTGGATCTCCGCGAACCAGCAGGAGCGCACCGGCCGTGGCGCGCCACCGGTCATCCGCGCGCCGCAGCCGGCACCGCCTGCCGCGTTCCGTACAGCGTGACACCGCCCGCTGCCGCCATCGCGCCGAGGCCCAGCGCGACCGTGGCCTCCCAGCCCCCGGCCGCGAAGGCGAGCGCGCCCAGCGCGCCACCCGCCGAACTGCCGGTGTAGTAGGCCATCTGGTAGAGCGCGGACGCCTGCGCCGCGCCCGCGCCGCCCGCCGTGCGGCTCACCGCGCCGGACGCGACCGCGTGCCCCGCGAAGAAGCCCGCGGTGATCAGCACGAGTCCGGCCACCACCGCGAGCAGGCGGTCGGCCAGGGTCAGCAGCAGGCCCGCCGACGCCAGCGCGATGCCCACGTACAGCGTGCCGCGCCGCCCCAGCCGGGCGTTGAGCCGGCCCGCCGTCGCCGAGACGGCCGTACCCGCCAGATAGATCACGAAGATGGAGCCGACGAGCCCCTGGGAGAGCCCGAAGGGCGCGGCCACCAGGCGGTAGCCGATCACCGTGTAGACGGCGCCGAACACCGTCATGAACAGCAGCCCGATCGCGTACAGCCGCAGCAGCAGCGCGTTGCGCAGATGTCCGCCGACCGTACGGGCGACCGCGCGGGGCCGCAGCGAGGCGGGCGTGAAGTGCCGGGCGGGCGGCGCCAGCAGCCGGAACGCGACCGCGCACAGCAGCGAGGTGAGCGCCACCGCCAGCAGCCCAGCGCGCCACCCCCACACCTGGGTGACCCAGCCGGTGAGGATCCGGCCGCTCATCCCGCCGACGCTGTTGCCCGCCACGAACAGCCCGACGGCGCCCACCAGGTGCCGTGCGCGCACCTCGTCCGCGAGATACGCCATGGCGGAGGCGGGCACGCCCGCGACCGCCGCGCCCTGCAGCGTGCGCAGCGCGACCAGGGTGCCGAGGTTCGGCGCGAGCGGGATGACCAGGGCCAGCGCGACCGCGGCGGCCAGCGCGGCGGTGAGCATCCGGCGCCGCCCGAATCGCTCGGAGAGCGCCGCCAGCGGCAGCACCGCCACGGCCAGCCCGACGGTCGCGCCGGAGACGGTCCAGCTGGCCCGGTCCGGGGCCGCGCCCAGGTCGTGGGAGATCTCCGGCAGCATGGCCTGGGTGGAGTAGAGCAGCGCGAACGTGGACAGGCCGGCGGCGAACAGCGCCATCCGCATCCGGCCGTGCCCCGGGTCGCCGGGGCTGAGCTTGGTCGCGTCGGGGTCACCGGGAGAGGCGTCCACACCCCCGGTGGACGCCCTGGTATCAGCAGGCATGCCCTCGAACGTAGGAGGGCCCGGCCTCATCCGTCCAATGCACGGAACTGCGAGAATCGATGCACTGACGCATCACCGCAGCCAGGGGTCGCCATGTCATCGCCACGTAACGGCCGGGACAGTCCCGTCACACTCGACGGACACGGTCCCGGCACCGGCTGGGGCGGCCTGCTCGCCCCGCGCCTCGCCCAGTTCGCCGCCGTCGCCCGGCACGAGCACGTCACACGCGCCGCACAGGAGCTCGGCATTCCGCAGTCCTCGCTGAGCCGGGCCCTCGCCCGGCTCGAAGCCGACCTGGGGGTCGCGCTGTTCGCGCGCCGGGGGCGCACCGTCTCCCTCACCCCCGCGGGCCGTACGTTCCTCGCCTCCGCCGAACGCGCCCTGGCCGTCGTCGAACAGGCAGCCGAGTCGGTGCGCTCCGACGCCGACCCCGCCTCCGGCAAGGTCGCGTTCGGCTTTCTGCACACCCTCGGCTGGGAGACGGTGCCGGGGCTGCTGCGCGCCTTCCGCGCCGACCATCCGCGGGTGCGGTTCGCGCTCATCCAGGACTACGGCGAGGCCATGCTGGACCGGCTCCGCGCGGGCGAGCTGGACCTGTGCCTGACCTCGCCGGTGCCGGGCCCCGAGTCCCCGGAGCTGGTGGCCCGGCGGCTGGACGAGCAGCGGCTGCGGCTGGTCGTCCCCGAGGGCCACCGGCTCGCGGGCCGCAAGCGGGTCCGGCTCGCGGAGGCGGCCGACGAGTCCTTCGTCACCCTCGAACGCGGCCGGGGCATGCGCAGCATCCTGGACACGCTGTGCGCCCGTGCCGGGTTCACGCCGCGCATCGCGTTCGAGGGCGAGGAGGCCGAGACGGTGCGCGGGCTGGTGGCGGTCGGCCTGGGCGTGGCGCTGCTGCCGCCTCCGGCGATCCCCCGGCCGGGCGTGCACGAGCTGGCCGTCACGGCGCCGCGGGCGGTCCGCGAGATCGGCCTCGCGTGGCCCGCGGGGCAGCCGGAGACGGCGCCGGTCGAGGCGTTCAAGCGGTTCCTGCTCGGCCGCCGGGGCCAGTTGCTGCCCGGGTGAGGACGGCGCGGATGTCCCGGAACCGGCAACAGAAGTTGTCCCCGGATCCGGAACGCCGCACGCTCCTGGCATGAACGCACACCACACGGACCACCCCACACCTGCCCACGCCCACCACCACGCCCATCACCACGGCGGGGGCGACGGCGACTACGACCTGGACTGGGAGGCGATGGCCGACCGGCTGGAGCGCGAGGCCGAGCTGCAGTCGGACCTCCTCCAGGACGCGGCGGCCTGGCTGAGCGGCCTGCTGCTGGAGGGCGGCTGCGGCGGCCCGGCCGTCACCCGGGTGCTGGACGTCGGCAGCGGCCCCGGCGTCAGCACGGCGCATCTGGCCCGCGCCTTCCCGCACGCCGAGGCCGTCGCGGTGGACGGCGCCGCCGGGCTGCTGGAGCGCGCCCGGACGCGCGCCGGGCGGGAGGGGCTCGCCGACCGCGTCACCACCCGCCGGGCCGACCTCCCCGGGGACCTCGCGGACCTGGGCACCGCCGATCTGATCTGGACCAGCCATGTCGTCCACCACCTGGGCGACCAGCAGTCCGCGCTGGCCCAGCTCGCCGGCGCCGTACGGCCGGGCGGGCTGCTGGCCGTGCGCGAGGGCGGGCTGCCGCAGCGCTTTCTGCCCCGCGACTTCGGCATCGGGCGCCCCGGCTTCCAGGCCCGGCTCGACGCGGCGGTCGAGGAGTGGTTCGCCCAGATGCGGTCCGACCTTCCGGACAGCGCCCGGACGGTGGAGGACTGGCCCGCCATGCTGGCCGCGGCCGGGCTGACGCCGACGGGCAGCCGGACGTTCCTCACCGAGCTGCGGGCCCCGCTGGGGGAGCCGGCCCGCGACCACCTGTACGACCTGCTGGCGCGGGCCCGCGAGGCGTTCGCCGGGCTGCTGGCGGACGACGACGTCGGCACGCTGGACGCGCTGCTGGACGACGGCTCCCCGGAGGGGATCCGGCGGCGTCCCGACGCCTTCTGGGTGACCGCGTCGACGGTGCACACGGCCCGCGCGTGACAGCGGGCGTCAGGCGCCGACCCTGCCCAGGAGCAGCGGGGTGGCGGTGAAGTCGTCCGCCGTACCGACCTCGTAGGCGCCCTCCAGGGCCGCCTCCGCGTAGCCGAGGGCGTTCGGGGTGTCCGTGTGGAGGGTGAGCAGTGGGGCGCCCTCCACCACCAGGTCGCCCGGCTTCGCATGCAGCTCGACGCCCGCTCCCGGCTGCACCGGGTCCTCCTTGCGCGCGCGGCCGGCGCCCAGCCGCCAGGCGCACAGGCCGACGGCGTAGGCGTCGAGGCGGGTGAGGACGCCGGAGGACGGCGCGGTGAGCACATGCTGCTCCCGCGCCGTGGGCAGCGGCGCGTCCGGGTCGCCGCCCTGGGCGGTGATCATGCGGCGCCAGACGTCCATGGCGCGGCCGTCGGCCAGCGCCCTGGCCGGGTCGGCGTCCGGGAGCCCGGCGCCGGCGAGCATCTCGCGGGCCAGCGCCAGGGTCAGCTCGACCACGTCGGACGGGCCGCCGCCCGCCAGGACCTCGACGGACTCGCGGACCTCCAGCGCGTTGCCCGCGGTGCGGCCGAGCGGCGTGGACATGTCGGTGAGCAGCGCAACCGTGCGCACCCCGTGGTCGGCGCCCAGCTCCACCATGGTGGTGGCCAGCTCCCGGGCGTCCTCGGCGGTCTTCATGAACGCGCCGGAGCCCGCCTTGACGTCGAGGACCAGCGAGTCCGTACCCTCCGCGATCTTCTTGGACATGATGGAGGAGGCGATCAGCGGGAGCGCCTCGACGGTGCCGGTGACGTCGCGCAGCGCGTAGAGCCGCTTGTCGGCGGGGGCGAGGCCGTCGCCCGCCGCGCAGATCACGGAGCCGACCTCGCGCAGCACGTCCATCATCCGGGCGTTGGACAGGGCGGCCTGCCAGCCGGGGATGGCCTCCAGCTTGTCCAGGGTGCCGCCGGTGTGGCCGAGGCCGCGCCCGGACAGCTGCGGCACGGCCGCGCCGCAGGCGGCGACGAGCGGGGCCAGCGGCAGCGTGATCTTGTCGCCGACGCCGCCCGTGGAGTGCTTGTCGGCCGTGGGGCGGGGCAGCGAGGAGAAGTCCATACGCTCCCCGGAGCCGATCATCGCGGCCGTCCAGCGGGCGATCTCGGCGCGGCTCATGCCGTTGAGGAAGATCGCCATGGCGAGGGCCGACATCTGCTCGTCGGCGACGGTGCCCGCGGTGTAGGCGTCGATGATCCAGTCGATCTGGTCCTCGGTGAGCGGGTGCCTGTCGCGCTTGGCGCGGATGACGGAGATGGCGTCCATGGTGGCGGTTCTTCCTTTCCGAAATGTCTGGCTGGGTCGCGGGAGGGGCTGCCCCTTACCGCGCGTCGCGGACTGCGGCGCTGCTGTGGCCGCTCGCGCAGTTCCCCGCGCCCCTTACGGGGCAGCCCTGCGCCGGACGTGCCCCGAAGGGGCGCGGGGAACTGCGCGAGCAACTTGCCACGCACCGGCGGGCCGCGACGCGCGGCAAGGGGCAGCCCCGGCCCGGCAAAGGGCACCGGTCCCGTTCAGGGAAGCTCCGAGGGCCCGAACGCGTCGGGCAGGAGCTCGGAGAGCCGGCGGATCCCTGACGGGGCCTCGACAAGAAGCCCGGCCCCGCCGTGCTCCCACAGCAGCTGGCGGCACCGCCCGCACGGGGCGACCACCCGCGCGTCGTCGCCGCCCACACAGGTGAACGCGGTCAGCCGGCCGCCCCCGCTCGCACACAGCGCCGAGACGAGTCCGCACTCGGCGCACAGGGTGAGCCCGTAGGACGCGTTCTCCACATTGCAGCCCGTCACGGTCCGCCCGTCGTCGACGAGCGCCGCCGCGCCGACGGGGAAGCCGGAGTACGGGACGTAGGCGCGGGCCAGCGCGTCCCTGGCCCGCTCCCGCAGTCCCTCCCAGTCCACTGCCTGGTCCACGGTCACGGTCCGGCTACGTCCCTTCGCCTCGGCGGTACGACCTGCCGACCGCCTTGGGCGGGCGGAGCCGCTGCGCCGCGAGGGAGAGCACCAGCAGGGTGGTGATGTACGGCGTCATCTCGACGAACTCCAGCGCGACGGTGTCGGTCGTCACGTACCAGATGATCAGCAGTACGGCGATGATGAGCGCGACGGCCGCCTGGAGCCTCGCGACGCGCCGCGCGGCCCGCAGACCGCCGCGCAGCTTCCACACCGCCAGCCCCACCAGCGCCACCGCGACCAGCAGCAGCAGCGCGTGGACGGTCTCGCCGCCGGCGCGCACCCGCAGCGCGTCCATGAAGCCGAACAGGCCCGCGCCCATGGCGACGCCGCCGGGGCGCCAGTTGCCGAAGATCATGGTGGCGAGGCCGATGTAGCCGCGCCCGCCGGTCTGGCCCTCCTGGTAGATGTGCACGCCGATGGTGAGGAACGCGCCGCCGAGCCCGGCGAGCCCGCCGGAGACGGCGAGCGCCGCGTACTTGTACCGGTAGACGTTGACGCCCAGCGACTCGGCGGCCGTCGGGCTCTCGCCGCAGGACCGCAGCCGCAGCCCGAACGAGGAGCGCCACAGCACGAAGAAGCTGCCGGCGAACAGCGCGACGGTGAGCAGCGTCAGCCAGGACACCTCGTGGCACAGGCCGCGCAGCAGCCCGGCGAGGTCGGAGACGAGGAACCAGTGGTGCTTCTCGATCGAGTGCAGCCCGCCGGAGAGGCCGGGCACGGTGAACGTCGGCATGTCGTCCATCGGCGGCGACTGTTTGTCGTTGCCGCCCGCCTCGGCCGCCTCGCTGCCCTCGGCGCCGAACCAGAGCTTGGCCAGATAGCGCACCAGGCCGAGCGCGAGGATGTTGATGGCGACACCGGAGACGATGTGGTCGACGCCGAAGGTGACGGTGGCCAGCGCGTGGATCAGCCCGCCGAGCACGCCGCCCGCGATCCCGGCGAGCGCCGCGGCCCAGGGGCCGTGCTGCCAGCCGATCCAGCCGGCGGCGAAGGTGCCGAGCATCATCATGCCTTCGAGGCCGATGTTGATGACGCCTGCGCGCTCCGCCCACAGCCCGCCGAGCCCGGCCAGCCCGATGGGCACCGCGGCCCCCAGCGCGGAGGAGAACTGCCCGCTGTCGGTGAGCTGGTGGGAGCCGGTGACGATGCGGGTGAGGGAGAACAGGACGAGTCCGCCCGCGATGAGCAGCAGGATCACGGGGTACGAGAGCCGCGGCCGGCTCCCGGGGCGCGGTCGCTTCGTGGCGAGGTCGGCGCTGCTCACGCGGACACCTCCGGCTTGTCGTTGGTACCGGCGGCCCGCGCGCTCAGCTCCTCGCCGACCTTGCGCTGCTGGACCCGGAGCCCGTAGCGGCGCACGGTCTCATAGGCGATCACCACGCAGAGCACGATGATCCCCTGCATCACCTCCACGATCTCCTGCGCGTAGTCCTCGAACTCCAGCCGGATGCCGGTGCGTTCGAGGAAGCCCCACAGCAGCGCAGCGAGCGCCATGCCGATCGGGTGGTTGCGGCCCAGCAGCGCGATGGCGATACCGGTGAAGCCGATGCCGGCGGGGAAGTCGGTACCGTAGTTGTACGAGACGTTCAGCAGCGTCGGCATGCCCACCAGCCCGGCGACCGCGCCGGACAGCAGCATGCTGGTGACGACCATCCGCTTGACGCTGACGCCGCTGGCCGCCGCCGCGGGCTCGCTGCGGCCCACGGCGCGCAGATCGAAGCCGAAGCGGGTGCGGCCGAGCACGAACCAGTACGCCAGCCCGACGGCGATCGCGATCACGATGGTGCCGTAGATCGGCTTGGGGTCGGTCGGGATGGTGAAGAAGTGGCTGGAGTCGGGCAGGTTGGTGGTGTGGAAGAGGTTGCCGTCCTTGACGGCCAGCTTGTCCTCGGAGAGGAAGTAGCCGATCAGCGAGCCCGCGATGGAGTTCAGCATGATCGTGGTGATGACCTCGCTGACGCCGCGGGTCGTCTTCAGCACGCCCGCGATGCCCGCCCACACCGCGCCGACCGCCATCGCGGTGAGGATGATGATCGGGATCTGGATCGCGCCGGGCAGCGCCAGGGCGCCGCCGACGGCCGCCGCGAAGAACGCCGCGACCCGGTACTGCCCGTCCACACCGATGTTGAACAGCTTCATCCGGAAGCCGATGGCGACGGCGGCAGCCGAGAGGTAGTACGGGATGGCCTTGTTGACGATCCAGACCTGGCTGTCGCTCTTCGAGCCGAAGTCGATCATCACGGAGAACGCGTGCAGCGGGTCCTTGCCGCTGGCCGCGATCACCAGGGAGGAGAGGACCAGCGCCGCCACGATGGCCAGCACGGGCGCGGCCAGCGCCAGTATCAGCTTCTCCTTGCTGAACCTGCCGCGCAGCCGGAGCCAGTACCGGTCCTCCAGGTGCCGGTGGAGCGCCCGCTGCTCCGGCGTCTCCCCGAGGTCGTTCATCGCTCCTCCTCGGAGGCCGGGCCCCAGGCCGCGTCCTGGGGGGTGTCGGGGTGTTCCAGGTGTCCGGACGCGGTTCCGGTCATGGCGGAGCCCAGCTCCTGAGGGGTGACCGTGGCCGGGTCGGCGTCCGCGACGAGCCGTCCCCGGTACATCACGCGCAGCGTGTCCGACAGCCCGATCAGCTCGTCCAGATCGGCGGAGATCAGCAGCACCGCCAGGCCCTCCCGGCGCGCCGCGCGGATCTGGTCCCAGATCTGCGCCTGCGCGCCCACGTCCACACCGCGCGTCGGGTGTGCGGCGATCAGCAGCTTGGGGCGGTGGCTCATCTCGCGGCCGACGATGAACTTCTGCTGGTTGCCGCCGGACAGGCTGGCCGCCGTGACCTCGATACCGGGCGTGCGCACGTCGTACGCGTCGACGATGCGCGCGCTGTCCGTACGGGCGCCGCGCAGCGCCAGCAGCCGGGGCAGGCCCGGGATGCCGAACAGCCGCCCCCCGGCGTTCGGCGGCTCGGTGGCGTGCCCGAGGATGCGGTTCTCCCACAGCGGAGCCTCCAGCAGCAGCGCGTGCCGGTGCCGGTCCTCGGGGATGTAGCCGATGCCGCCCTCGCGCCGGCCGCGGGTGGCCAGCCGGGTGATGTCCGCGCCGTCCAGGGTGAGGGTGCCGTCCTTGGGGGTGCGCATCCCCATGACCGCCTCGACCAGCTCGGCCTGCCCGTTGCCCTCGACGCCCGCGATGCCGAGCACTTCGCCCTTGTGGATGGTGAACGAGACGCCGTCCAGCACGGCCCGCACCACCCCGTCCGAGTCGGTCGCCGACAGCCGCAGCCCTTCGGCGGTCAGCATCGGGGCGTCGGTGACCGTCGACTCGCGGGTCTCGGGCGTGGGCAGTTCGCTGCCCACCATCAGCTCGGCCAGCTGCTTGGGCGTCGTCTCGCCGGGCGAGACGGACGCCACCGTCGTACCGCGCCGGATCACGGTGATCGCGTCCGCGACGGACAGCACCTCGCCGAGCTTGTGCGAGATGAACACGACGGTCAGCCCCTCGGCCTTCAGCTCGCGGAGGTTGGCGAACAGCGCGTCGACCTCCTGCGGCACCAGCACCGCGGTGGGCTCGTCGAGGATCAGCGTCCGGGCGCCGCGGTAGAGCGCCTTGAGGATCTCCACCCGCTGCCGGTCGGCGACGCCGAGGTCCTCCACCAGTTCGTCGGGGCGTATGCCCAGCTGGTAGGCGTCCGACAGCTCCATGATCCGCTGCCGGGCCCGGCCGCCGATGCCGTGCAGGCCCTCGGCGCCGAGCACCGTGTTCTCCAGCACGGTGAGGTTGTCGGCGAGCATGAAGTGCTGGTGCACCATGCCGATGCCGCGCGCGATGGCGTCGGCCGGGCTGTGCAGGGTGGCCCGCTCGCCGTTGATGCTGATGGTGCCCTCGTCCGGCTTCTGCATGCCGTAGAGGATCTTCATCAGCGTCGACTTGCCGGCGCCGTTCTCGCCGACGAGCGCGTGCACGGTGCCCCGGCGGACCGCGATGTCGATATCGCGGTTCGCCACGACGCCGGGGAACCGTTTGGTGATCCCCCGCAGCTCGACGGCGACACCATCGGTGGTGTCTGGGCTGGAAATGACAACTCCTCCGCGAATGAGCGGGTTGTTCCCTCCCGCCGCGCGGGCCGGCGGAAGGGGGCGCGGCCGGCGCGGCGGGACGACGGAGAGCGCCGCGGAAGGGCGCCGGGCGCCGTTACGGCGTGGAGGGGACCTTGACCTCGCCGTCGGCGATCTTCTTGGACGCCTTGTCGACGTCGTCCTTGATGTCGTCGATGAACCCGCCGGACGTCGCCACCGAGACGCCGTCCTTCTTGAGGTCGAAGGTCAGGTCGCCGGTCATCGGCTTGTCGTCCTTGACGGACTTGATCAGGTCGAAGACGGCCACGTCGACGTTCTTCACGGCGGAGGTCAGGATGGCGCCGCGGTACTTCTCCAGGCCCTTCTGCCGGTACTGGTCGGAGTCGACCCCGATGGCCCAGGCGCCCTTCTTCTTGCTGACCTCCTCGATGGAGCCCGCGCCCGACTGGCCGGCCGCGGTGTAGATCACGTCGTTGCCGCGCCCGAGCATGCCCTTGGCCATGTCCTTGGCGCGCGCCGGGTCGTTGAAGCCCTTGTCCGACTCCTTGTAGAGGTAGTCGACCTCGACCTTGATCTTGGGGTCGGTGTCCTTGACGCCCTTGACGTAGCCGGCCTCGAACTTCTGGATGAGCGCGTTGTCCACGCCGCCGATGAAGGAGACCTTCTTCGACTTGGTCTTCTTCGCCGCGGCGACCCCGACCAGGTAGGACGCCTCGTGCTCGGCGAAGGTCATGCCCGCCACGTTCTTCTGCTCCGAGCCGGAGTCGACGACGCCGAAGGTGGTGTCGGGGAAGTCCTTGGCGACCTTGTTGATCGACTTGCCGTAGTTGAAGCCCACGCCGATGACCGGGTCGTAGCCCGCCTCCGCGAGCGAGGTGAGGCGCTGCTCGCGGGTGGCCTCGGTCTCGTTGTTCCCGGCGGTCATCTGCTTGACCTTGACGCCGAGCTCCTTCTTGGCGCGGTCGGTGCCGCGGGCCGCGGCCTCGTTGAAGGAGTGGTCGTCCCGGCCGCCGACGTCGAAGGCCAGACCGACGCCCTTGCCCTTCTCACCCCCGCCAGAATCCGATGAGCTCTCACCGCACGCCGTGACGGTCAGTGCGAGGGCCGCGGTGGCGGTGGCCGCGGCGGCAAGCTGTGTTACCCGACGCAAGAGGACGTCCCCTTCGACTCTGGAAGCGCCAAAGCGTGTCTTCCGGCGCTGCTTCGCGCACAGATTAACGCGCGTAGAATTCCGGCAGAAGACAGTGCGAGGGCCGTTATCGGATCGCAGCGAAGGGCGTTCCGGCCCTCCAGTGACGACCCCCTGTGACGGCCCCGCTGTGAGGCCCCGCTCACCATGGCGCCCCGCAGGGGCGCGGGGAACTGCGCGCGCAACCACACCACACCCGCACCCCGCAGCGAAGCGCAAGGGGCAGCCCCGACCCGGCAGGGATCCGCCGGTCACGGCACTAGGCGGCCGGACTCAGCAGCGCGGCGGCGGTGAGCAGCTCGACGGCGACGGGGATCGCCGACTCGTCCACGTCGAAGTCCCCCTGGTGAAGATCGCGGACGCGGCGGTCCCCCGGCGTCCGCACCCCGAGCCGGGCCATCGCCCCCGGCACCCGCTCCAGATACCAGGAGAAGTCCTCCCCGCCCTGGCTCTGCTCGGTGGTCTCGACGGAGCCGGCCCCGCAGCGCGCCGTCATCGCGCGCCGCAGCAGCGCGGTGGACTCCGGCTCGTTGACGACCGGGGGCACGCCGCGGATGTAGTTCAGCTCGCACTTGGCGCGGTGCAGCGCCGCCACCTCGTCCACCGCCGCGTGCACCAGGTCCGGCGCCTTACGCCAGCTGGCGAGGTCGAGGCAGCGCAGCGTGCCGGACAGCTCGGCGCGCTGCGGGATCACGTTCGGCGCGTGCCCCGCAGCGATCCGGCCCCAGGTCAGCGCCATCCCGGAGCGGGCGTCGACCCGGCGGGAGAGCAGCGCGGGCACCTCGGTGGCGACCTTGGCGGCGGCCGTCACCAGATCGGTGGTCAGATGCGGGCGGGCCGTGTGCCCGCCCGCGCCGCTGAGGGTGATCTCCAGCCGGTCGCAGGCCGAGGTGATCGGCCCGGTGCGCAGCCCGATGCGGCCCGCGTCCACGCGCGGGTCGCAGTGCAGCGCGACGATGCGGTCCACCCCGTCCAGCGCCCCGCCCTCCACCGCGTCCAGGGCGCCGCCGGGCAGCACCTCCTCCGCGGGCTGGAAGAGCAGCCGCACGGGCCTGGGCAGCTCCCCCGAGCGCGCGAGCTCGGTGAGCACGAGCCCGGCGCCGAGGACGGCGGTGGTGTGGACGTCGTGTCCGCAGGCGTGCGCCCGGTCCGGGACCGTGGACCGGTAGGGCACGTCCTTGACGTCCGGGATGGGCAGTGCGTCGATATCGGCGCGGAGCGCGAGCAGGGGGCGCGCGGCAGCCGCACGGTCTTCCGTTCGGGCGTCCACATCGGGGCGGATGTCACACACGAGCCCGGTGCCCGCGGCGAGCACCCGGGGATACAGCCCGGCCCGCTCCAGGCGGGTCTTGAGCGCGCAGGTCGTGCGGAACTCCTGGTTCCCCAGCTCGGGGTGCATATGGAGATCGCGACGGAAGGCGACGAGCTCGCGCCTGAGGGTCTCGGGAAGTCTGCCGGGCAGACCGGGCTCCGCGGGTGTGTCCACCTCCGGTGCAGGGGACAGGAGTTCGTTCATGGACCGAGACTAAGGGGTGAACCTCGACAACTGGTGCGGTATTCCGCAAAGTTCAGTCGCACAGGGGAAGAAAAGTGGGCCGGGCGGCGGTTATGTCCGTATGGGGATGGGTATGAATGAACGCTTCCTGTGCGGGGCCGCTGGCGTAGGGGACGGCAGGTCCCCTCGGCCGCCCCGTTTCCGGCACAGGGTGTCCTGGCGCCCGGACGGTACATTTCAGCCACGAGGCGCGTCGGATTCGTCCCCTGTCGGGACGCTGGTGGCGCTGACGTCGCCCCCCGGTGCTCACGCCCCCGCTCAGGCCACGCCTCCGCGTCCGGGACACGGCACCGGCCTCGCGTCCCCGCCTGTGCGAGGGCAGGTGAGCAGCGCCCGTACCAGGAAGCCGCCGGACGCGTACAGGCCGACATAGCCGTCCTGGCCGAGCCTGAGCCGTATGAGCGCGTGGGCCAGCCCGGTGTCGGGCGTACGCCCGGAAGCCGTGACGACCCCTGCCAGCTCCTTCGCCAGCCACTCATGGGCGGCCTCGGCAGTGGCGAAGGCCCCCTTGTGCAGCTGCTCCGGCTTGCGGAACCAGTCGGCCAGCTCTCTCGGCATGACCGCCACGTCGCTGTCCCGCGCCTGGCCGTCCGGCGGGACGGCGCTGCCGTTCCACGCGAAGGCGTGCCAGTGAAGGTCAGGCATCTGCTGTCGTCGCGGCGTAGGGCCGACGCTCGGGGCAGAGAGCCGGCCGTTCGCCGCCTGCGGAAGTGACCGTCTCAGGTCAGGTGGTCGAACTCGCCGTTCTTGGCTCCGTCGAGCCAGCACTCCCACACATGACGGCTCACGACGAACGGTGGGTTACCGAGATCTTCGGTGTCGCGTATAGCCACGTTCCCCTCGCTCAGGAACGCGATTTCCAAGCATCCGCCATTGGCGCTGGAGGCGCTGGACTTGAACCAGTCGGCGTTCTTGAGCTCTGGTCTGTCGAGATTCATCGCATCTCCTCAGCGGCGCGTTCGAGCAATGCCGTTGACTCATCGGGATCGCACGCAGACGCCTTCAGCAGGTCAAACTGATGCGCGAAGCGCCGCACGTCGTTCTGTTTCTCCAGGTACAGGTTTCCGGCCGGTGAATCCACGTAGACCACGGGGCCGGAGGTGTCGAACTCCAGCATGGAGAACGCACCGCCAAGGCTCGGGTGAGCGTGCTTCCGCAACGGGTAGACCTGAATCGTCACTTGGGGTGAGTCAGCCATCTCCCGAAGATGGTTGAGCTGCTCACGCATGACGGCCGGGCCGCCCAGCGGGCGGATGAGCGCCGCTTCGTCCAGAACGAGCCACAGGTTCAGAGGGGGCAACGGCTCCCTGTCTTCCATCAGCCGCGCACGCTGAGACCGGACTTGGACGAGATCGTCGATATCGCTGGGGCGGTGGATCCGAGCGGAGTTCAGGACAGCCCGTGCGTAATCGGGAGTCTGCAGCAGTCCGTGCACCAGCAGCGGCTCCCACGCCCGTTCAGTATGCGCGGTGGTCTCCAGACTCATCAGGGTGTCGAGACCGGAGGGGAGCACTCCCTCGTACGTCTGCCACCACCCGCGCTGCTGCGAGCTGGTCACCATGTCGAGCAGGGCATCGACCTTGCCGCCGTCCGCGACTCCATACAGCTTGCACAGGGTACGCACATCGTCCGCCTTCGCCACAGCGGTTCCGCGCCCCAGTTCGATGCGGCTCACCCGCGACGGGTCGCACCTGAGGGCCTTGGCCGCATCCTTGGCGCCGAGTCCCGCAGCCTCGCGGAGGCGGCGCAACTCGGCGCCGAGCTGCCTCCGGTGCACGATCGGGTTGGTAGCCATGCTTGTCCTCTGACCCTCCGTCGTCGCGACGAACGTGCTCAACGTCAGTTTGCCGCATCCCCTGCGCGAGCCGCACATGTGGCCTCTCCTTCGCGGCTCGGATTCGCAGAGTTGTTCAGCACGTGCCGAACACGTGCTGAGCCATTGCACGACACGTTCCAAGGTGCCATTCTCGGCGGTATCGACGCGACGGATCGCAGTTGTGTCGTCGCACTTCGTGATCAAGCGGAACGCCGACCGGAACCAGGGAGGCTGAGCCAATGGCTGACACAGCGGACGCCTGGCACCAGCACAACGACCTCACCCACGTGCACCCCGAGCTCCGCAGACGGCTCAGCGGGGAGGCGTGCGCCTACTGCGGCGCCACGGACGGGCTCCGGGACGGCGAGCTCGCGTGTCGCGTCGATCCGGACTCGGGTCGGCGAGTCGCGTACCGCATGCGGATCTGCCCCCGCTGTCCGCAGCGTGCTGCAACGGAGGAGGGACCCTCATGACATCCGGAACCGATGCCGGGACCTGGGCTGTGCCGGCGGACGCAGCGGCATCCGCTCCCCGGGCCGGCCGGCTGTGGGACGCCGTACGGGTCGTACGCCCCGTCGGCCTCGACGCGGTGCTGCGGCTACGGGGCCGCGGGGTGGCTGTCGGCCCCGTGCTCGACGTCCCGCCGCGCGGCGCCCTGGAATTCGTCGTACCTGCGGGCACGGCCGAGTCCTGGCCGCCGCTGCCCGGTACCACCTGCGTCCGCTCGGGACGTCTCCCGTGCCCGGTGCCGCACACGAGGTCGGCAGAGGGCCAGTGGGTGGTACGCGGACGCCGCTGGATCGTCCCGCTCGGCAGCACCGCCGCCTTCACCGACCCCGACGAGCTCGCCGAGACCGTCACCGGGGCGGCTGCGCACCGCGCGTTCGCCTGGCTCGGCTGGAACGGTCCCCGCTACGCGCTCATGCCGGGGTGATCCGCCATGCATGCGCGCTGTGCGCGCTGTGATCAGCCTGCCACCCGCTCCACACCGCTCAAGAAGTACAGCAAGGACGACAGCGCCAGCGGGGGCGGCGTCACCCTATGGCTCCACGAGCCCGCGTGCCCGAAACCGCCACCGCGTGCGCGCACATGGACGGGATGACGCCTCGGCCTGGTCTCCGGCAACCTTGATCGGGCACCGGGCCGCCCATCGCCGCCGCTCTCGCCGACCTCCTGGAGCAAGGAGCCGCACCGTGCCCCCTCCCGACTCCGCCGAACTCCGCCACGGGCTCGCAGACCTCCTCGCACAAGACGGCGTACTGAAGACAGCCGCATGGCGAAAGGCGGTCGAAGAAGTCCCCCGGGAGCAGTTCCTGCCTTCCTTTTTCCGGGACGAGCCCGGCCCGGACGGCGTCCCCCGGTACGTTCCCGTCACTCGGGCCGCCGATGCCGCCGAGTGGCTGGCCCTCGTGTACCGGAACGAGACCTGGGTGACTCAGCTCGACGGCCACGTGACCGCCGAGACGGCGGACGGGCCGGTGAGTGGCTTCCCCACCTCCTCCTCCACGATGCCCGCAACCGTCGTCGGGATGAGCGAAGCGCTGGACGTGGAAGACGGGATGAAGGTACTGGAGATCGGCACCGGGACCGGGTACTCCACCGGGCTGCTGTGCCACCGCCTCGGGGCGGACAACGTCGCCTCTGTGGAAGTCGACCCCGAGGTGGCCAAGCGGGCGGACGACGCATTGGAGGCGCTGGGCTACTCGACGTGGACCGTCACCGGGGACGGGCTCCTGGGCCACCCGCGCCGAGCCCCGTACGACCGCACTGTCGCCACGTGTGCGCTCCGCCGCATCCCCTACGCCTGGGTGCGGCAGACCAGGCCCGGAGGCGTCATCCTGGCCACCGTGGGCCCCAGCGCCTGGTCCTACGGCACCGGACTGGTCAAGCTCACGGTCAAGGACGACGGCACGGCGGAAGGGCGCGTCATCGCGCGGACCTCCTTCATGCCTGCCCGAGCACAGGCCGCCGTTCCGCTTTCCGGAGACCTCGCCGCCCGCGCCGCCTACGCCGACACCGAACGCGAAACCGCTCTGTCGCCGGACCTGCTGAGAGAGTGGATGCCCGCGTTCCTGGCCCAACTCGCGGCTCCCGGGAGCCAACTCGTCCGCGCCACGAGCAGCGGCCGCGAGACGGTGTATCTGTTCGACACCGGCCGGGAAGCGTTCGCGGCCCTCACTGCCGACGGGGACCGCTGGAACGTCCGGCAAGGCGGGCCCGTAGCCATCTGGGACGCCATCGAGTACGCGGTGTCAGCCTGGCAGGAAGCCGACGAGCCGGACATCACCGCGGTTCGGCTGACCGTCACTCCCGAAGCACACGTCTACTGGATCGCGGAGCATCCCGCCCTCCGCTGGCAGCACCCGCATCCGCCGCTGAGCGCCTGAGTCCAGGACACCGGCCTGCGGGCGAGTGCCCCGGACCGCCAGATGACCCGGCTCACGCCGGGTGGGTGACCTCGCGGGTGAGTCTGCGGACGCCTCGGGCCGTTCCGGTGACGCCGGCCAGGAAGCCCTGGGCGCGGGGGGAGGCGGTGTGGGTGAGCCAGGCCGGGTCCACGTCGCAGACGACGACCGTGACCGGGGTGCCCTGGAGGGCCAGGGGGAGGGTGTGGACGACGGTGGAGGGGAAGCTGAGGATGGTGTGGCCCACCGGGCCCCGTCTGGCGACCAGTTCGAGGGGGAGGTCCGGGCGGACGATCTCCAGGCCCGTTGCCGCGCTGATCTGGTGGAGCTTCTCGCTGCTCTCGCGGCGGTGCGCGAAGTAGCGGGTGGCGCCGTGGGCGCGGGCCAGGGAGGTGACGGCTTCGAGGTAGTGGTCGGTGTCGACGACGCCGGTCTCCACCAGGGAGGTGCCCACCAGGTCCGCGCCCTGTTTGACGCGGGGCGGGCCGAAGCGGGCCCGGGTCCAGGAGAAGTCGTTGGCCTTGATGGTCACCTGGGGCGGGGGCTCCACCGGCATCGCGCTGAACACCTCGACCGTACGGCCCTTGCGGGGCGTGAGGCGGCGGCGCGCGCGGCGGGAGACCGGGGCGAAGGCGAGCGCGTGCGCCCTGGCGGCGATGCCGCCCTTGCCCTTGCGGTGCCAGCGTACGAAGCGCTCGCCCTGGGCGAGTTGGGTGACGAACTCCATCGTGGCGGTGCCGTCGTCGACCACCGTGATCGCGCGGGACGCGCGGGCGGGGAGAGCGGCGAGGAGGAGCTGGACGTAGCGGGAGAAGGGGTCGCCGATGACGAGGGCGCCCGCGCGGCGCAGCGTGCCCGCGAGGGAGGAGAAGGAGGCGAGGCCCGCCAGCGCGCCGCCCCGGGCCTCCTCCCAGCGCACCGTGACCCCCTCGTCCCGGGCCAGCTCCGCCATGCGGCGCAGCTGGCCCCGGGTCATGGGGTCGTGGGGCGAGAGGATGACGATGGTGAGCGGGTC
>NZ_JAAKZZ010000519.1 GCF_011045075.1 Streptomyces boncukensis | reverse complement strand
GCGGGGACGACGGCGGGGACGGGGAGTCCGCGTACCCGGCGGACGGGGGGCCGGGAGCGGTCACCGCAGCGCCTCCTCATGCGGCTGGGGGCTGCGCGGGCCCGGGACGGCGGCGGACGCCGGGGGGAGTGCGGCCGACGGCGGCGCGTCCGGCGCGAGGTGGGCCCCGGTGTGGCGGGTCAGCTCCCAGTCGGAGCGGCCCCGCGCCTCGCGCCAGACCGCGCGTATCGCCGCCGCGGCCAGCAGCAGCTGGTAGGCCGGCGCGCCCAGCAGCAGCTTGGCGTAGTCGGCGGCCCGTACGAACTGCCCGTACTGCCGCCCGAAGTCGTGCAGGCCCACGCCCTCGAACACCAGCGTGACGACCAGGGCCAGCGTCGGCAGGAAGCTGAGCGCGGTGGCGCCGACCGGGACGTGCGCGAAGAGCGCGACGGCCAGGTTCAGCGGGATCAGCAGGCCGGTGAACGCCTGGAGGAACGGCGTGGCGAGGGTGTAGCGCGCCAGCACCCGCTGCCGCAGCCGCGGCAGCCGCCGCCACTCGCCTTTCCGGTGCACCTGGAGGAAGCCCTGGTTCCAGCGGGTGCGCTGCTTCAGCAGCGCGAGCAGCGAGCCCGGCGTCTCCTCGCGGGTGACGAGCAGCGGGTCGTACGCCACGACCGTGCGCGCGCCCCGGCTGGACAGCCGCACCCCCAGGTCGCAGTCCTCGGCCAGGCACTCCGGATCCCAGCCGTCCGCGTCCCGCAGCAGCGCGGTCCGCACGAAGACGGTGTTGCCGCCGAGCGGGATGAAGCCCTTGGCCGCCTGCAGATGCAGCCTGCTGCGGAACCAGAAGAAGTACTCCAGGCAGTTGCGCAGGCTGTACCAGCTCGACTGGAAGTTCATCAGCTGCACGCCGCCCTGCACGACATCGGCGCGGGTGGTGCGGAAGGTGTGGTCGACGTGCGTGAGCAGCTCGGGGTGCACCTGGTCCTCGGCGTCGATGACGCCGGTCACCACGCCGCGGCAGTAGGGGAGCGCGGTGTTCAGCGCCTTGGGTTTGTTCTTCACCTCGTGCCGGTCCACGATCACCCGGACCCGGTCCGGGGACTGGGCGGCGAGCAGCTCGGCGACGGTGCGGGTGGCGGGGTCGTCGTGGCCGACGATGAGCAGCACCTCGAAGCGGATGTGCTCGGCGCGCAGCAGCTGCCGCACGGTGGCGCCCAGCACCTCCTCCTCGTGACGTGCGGGCAGGAGCAGCGAGAACGAGAGCCCCCGGTCGCCGTCCGGCGGTGCGAAGCGGGTGGCGGCGTAGGTCTCCGGGGTGCGCCACGCGTACATCTGCCACCAGAGGGTGAGGGCCGCGAGGGCGAAGAGGGTGAGCGAAGCGACGGTCACGAGGGCGGTGAGAGTGATCGTGAGCACGGGGGCGATACTTCCGGGCGCCGGGGGCGCCCAACCCGGCGTCGAGCCCGAATCACCCGTTCGTGGAGGGGAGTTGTGGCGCGGCGTGTGGCGCCGGGCGCGGAAACCTCCCCAACTCATGGCATTTGCCGGGGTTTTGGAGGGCGGCGTGCTCCGGTACGCCCTTTCCGCGCGGCGGCGGCGATGGCACGCTCACTGCATGAGTGCGCTACGCGGAGCCCCGCGCCATGCCGTCGCGGCCGGCGCCGTGGCCGTTGCGGTGCTCGCGGTGAGCGGCTGCGAGCCCGCGGACGGCGACGGCCGGAGCCGGCTGCGCGGCTCCGCCGTGTCGGCGGTCACCGACAGGCTGGCGTCCGAGGCGCTGGAGCGTGCCGGGCTCAAGGTCGACTGGATGACCTGCACGGCCCGGCTGGTGTACGGCACCCCGCCCGCCACGGCCTCCGGCGCCTCCCGCCGGGCCACCCCCGAGCGCCACGCGAACGCGGCGCGGGTGGACTGCCGGGGCCAGGCGGCGGGCCGCGAGATCACCGTCAAGGGGCGCGTCGTCGACGAGCGGCACGGCCGCTGCGTCATCGGAGACCTGGAGGCGACGGTCGGCGGCCGTACGGTGTTCCGTGCCAAGGGCCTCGGCGACTGCAACGCGCCGTCCAGCCGCAGCGGTGTGTCCGGGCCGCCCAAGCCGAGCCGTACGTCGGGCTACACCCCGAGTTACACCCCCAGCTTCCGCTGAGGATTTCCGGGCCGCTCCTGAGCGCACCCCCTCTCCCCGGGGCGGAGGGGCGGCCCGGAAAGGCGCGGAGGGCGGACCGGTAGCATCCCCTTCCATGGCTGGAGAACCCCAGGCTGACTGCCTGTTCTGCAAGATCGCCGCGGGCGAGGTCCCGGCGACCGTGGTCCGCGAGACGGACACGACCATCGCGTTCCGGGACATCAACCCGCAGGCGCCCACCCATGTTCTGGTGATCCCCAAGGCGCACCACCCGGACGCCGCGGCGCTCGCCGCCGAGGCCCCGCAGGTCGCCGCCGACGTGCTGCGCGAGGCAGGCGAGGTCGCCGCGCAGGAGGAGGTCGCGCCCCCGCCGGGCGGCGCGGGCGGGCCCCGCACCGGCTACCGCGTCATCTTCAACACCGGCGCGGGCGCGGGCCAGACCGTCTTCCACGCCCACGCACACGTCCTCGGGGGCCGCGGCCTCGAATGGCCCCCCGGCTGACATGTCCGCGCGTGAACTGGCCGTGCTCGGCACCGCCAGCCAGGTCCCGACCCGGCACCGCAACCACAACGGATATCTGCTGCGCTGGGACGGCGAGGGCCTCCTCTTCGACCCCGGCGAGGGCACCCAGCGGCAGATGACGCGCGCGGGCGTCGCCGCGCACGACATCACCCGGATCTGCGTCACCCACTTCCACGGCGACCACTGCCTCGGCCTGCCCGGGGTCATCCAGCACCTCAGCCTGGACCGGGTGCCGCACCCGGTGACCGCGCACTACCCGGCGGCCGGGCAGCGCTACTTCGACCGCCTCCGCCACGCCACCCCGTACCACGAGACCGCCCGGCTGCTGGAGGCGCCCGTGCGCGGTCCCGGCCGGCTGACGGCGGACGGCGAGGCCCCGTTCACCCTCCTCGCGTACGAACTCGACCACCGCGTCCCCACCTTCGGCTACCGGCTCGCCGAGCCGGACGGGCGCCGGATGCTCCCCGAGCGGCTCGCCGCGCACGGCATCACGGGCCCCGACATCGGCCGTATCCAGCGCGCGGGGGAGCTGCGGGGCGTCCGGCTGGCGGACGTCAGCGCGCCGCGCCCAGGACAGCGCTTCGCCTTCGTCATGGACACCCGGCTGTGCGAGGGGGTGTACGCGCTCGCTGAGGGGTGCGACATGCTCGTCATCGAGTCGACCTTCCTGGACGAGGACGCCGCTCTCGCCCGCGACTCCGGGCATCTGACCGCGGGGCAGGCGGGGCGCGTCGCGGCCGGTGCGGGGGTGCGGCACCTGGTCCTCACCCACTTCTCGCAGCGCTACACCGATCCCGCGGTGTTCGGCCGCCAGGCGCGGGCGGCCGGATTCGAGGGCGAGCTGACGGTGGCCGAGGACCTGACCCGGGTCCCGGTCCCCAAGCGGAGCGAGCCGGGCTAGGACCCTAGATCCCTAGAACCCCAGCTTCCGCAGCTGGCGCGGATCCCGCTGCCAGTCCTTGGCGACCTTCACATGGAGGTCGAGGTAGACCGGGGTCCCCAGCAGCGCCTCGATGTGCTTGCGGGACGTCGAGCCGACCTCCTTCAGACGCTGGCCCTTGGGGCCGATCACAATGCCCTTCTGGCTGGGCCGCTCGATATAGACATTCGCATGGATGTCCAGGAGCGGCCGGTCCTCGGGGCGCCCCTCGCGCGGCAGCATCTCCTCGACGACCACCGCGATGGAGTGCGGCAGCTCGTCCCGTACCCCCTCCAGCGCGGCCTCGCGGATCAGCTCGGCGACCATGACCTGCTCCGGCTCGTCCGTCAGATCGCCGTCCGGGTACAGCGGGGGGCCCTCCGGGACCAGCGGCACCAGCAGGTCGGCGAGCAGCCCGACCTGCTCGTCCCGCACCGCCGAGACCGGGACGATCTCGGCCCACTCGACGCCCAGCTCCTTGCCGAGCTGCTCGACGGCGATCAGCTGCTCGGCGAGCGCGTCCGGCGTCACCAGGTCGGTCTTGGTGACGACCGCGATCTTCGGGGTCCGCCTCAGCTGCGCCAGCTCGCCCGCGATGAAGCGGTCGCCGGGGCCGATCCGCTGGTCCGCCGGCAGACAGAAGCCGATCACGTCCACCTCGGCCCAGGTGGTGCGGACGACGTCGTTCAGCCGTTCGCCGAGCAGGGTGCGCGGCTTGTGCAGCCCCGGGGTGTCCACGAGCACCAGCTGCGCGTCCGGGCGGTGCACGATGCCGCGCACCGTGTGCCGGGTGGTCTGCGGCCGGTTGGAGGTGATCGCGACCTTCGTGCCCACCAGCGCGTTGGTCAGCGTCGACTTGCCCGCGTTCGGACGGCCGACGAAGCAGGCGAAGCCGGAGCGGTGCGGGGCACCGGAACCGGAGGCGTCGGCGGCTTCCGGGGGGACGGCGGAGGAGGCGTTCATGACGACCATTGTCCCCGATCCCGAAGGTGCCCCCGCCCGACGGGCGGGGGATGGGGCTGCCCCTCGGCGTCCGTCGCCGGGCGCGGCGCCGCTGCGCTGGCGCGCGCAGTTCCCCGCGCCCCTGAAGCGCCCCTGCGGGGCGCCAGGGCGCGCCCCGCAGGGGCGCGGGGAACTGCGCGCGCAATCATGGGGGTACCTCCCTGCTCGAGCGAAGCCGAGAGCTTGGGGGAGGGAGCCGCAGTCCGCGACGTGACAGCAAGGGGCAGCCCCGACCCGGCACGACCCCTCAGAAGGGCACTAGTGCTTCGCTGCGGAGGTTCCGCTGGTGATCAGATGTCTGCGAGTTGCTTGTTGATGTCGTCGATGTCGAGGTGGTCGGGGTCGAAGCTGCCGCCGATCCACTCGGTGAGTTCGTCGTGCTGTT
>NZ_JAAKZZ010000518.1 GCF_011045075.1 Streptomyces boncukensis | reverse complement strand
GGGAAGGCCGCCCGGGGCGGGCCCAGCCGGCGGAGGGGGCCAGCTACGCGGGCTGGATGGAGGAGGAGTTCCGCCGCGTCGACTGGTCCCGTACCGCGTGGGAGATCCACAACCAGGTACGTGTGTTCCGGCTCGGGGTGCCGGGCGCGGACGGGCCCGAGGCGGAGATCGACGGTCGCCGGGTCACGGTGCTGCGTACCGCCCTCGACCCTCCCCGGGGCGGTGCGGGGGTGCGGGTGGAGTGCGCCGACGGCCCGCTGTGGGTGCTGGACCACGAGCCGGCCGGGGCCCCGGCCACGGCTTAGCGCCGGGCTCGGTCTCAGCCGGTGGTCAGCCGGTGGTCAGCCGGTGGTGTCCAGGGCGGTCCGGAGGCGTGCGCGCAGGTCAGCAGCTCGCTGATCCGGGAAGTCGGCCACGGCGTGCAGCGCCTCCGCCCAGTACGGCCGGGCCGCCTGCGGACCATCACTCTGGCGCAGCGCGCGGACCAGGCCCTCCAGGGCCAGGGCCAGCTGCCAGGGGTCCGGCAGCTCGCGGTGGACGGCCGCCGCACGGCGCTGGAAGTCGGCCGCCTCCTGCCACCGCTCCAGCCGTGCGTAGGCGTTCCCTGTGCTGTGCCAGGCGCGGGCCTCCCGTGCGCGGTCCCCCAGCTGTCGCTGTACGGCCCCGGCCCGCTGGAAGGAGACCAGCGCCTCCGCCGCCTGGTCCGTCTCCAGCTGGGCCTGGCCGAGTTCCAGCAGCCAGTACCCCTCCCACATCCGGTTGCGGTGCTCCAGCGCGATCTCCACGGCCCGGCGGGCCGAGGACAGCGCCTCCCCGGGGCGTCCCAGGCCGCGCTGGACGGAGCTGAGGACGCGCAGCGCGTTGCCTTCGCTGCCGGGGTTCGCGGCGGCGCGGTGCGCGCGCAGGGCCTGCTGGATGCCGGTCAGGGCCTCGTCCCACCGCCCCT
The DNA here is from genome assembly GCF_011045075.1 of Streptomyces boncukensis. Classification (GTDB taxonomy): domain Bacteria; phylum Actinomycetota; class Actinomycetes; order Streptomycetales; family Streptomycetaceae; genus Streptomyces; species Streptomyces boncukensis. The sequence continues at coordinate 3,998 of NZ_JAAKZZ010000518.1, read as the reverse complement.
GTTCGGCCAGGGACTCGGCGCGGTTGGCCTGGGCGACCGCTTCCCAGTGCGGGGCGTTCAGCGCGCTGAAGAGCTGTCCGGCCCGCTGGAAGAGGTCGACGGCTGCCTCCAGCTGCCGTCCGCGCAGCCGGATCAGGCCGATGTCGTTGAGTGACAGCGCCTCGCCCAGCCGGTCTCCCCGCTCCTGTCGGATGGTGAGCGCTTCCCGGTGGAACTCGACCCCTTCGGCCAGCCGGTGGGACTGGGAACAGGCCGTACCCAGGCTCTCCAGCAGCTCCGCCTGCGCGGCCCGGTCCCCCAGGCGGCGGGCGGCGCGCAGGCCGATGTGCCCGAGCTCCCGCCACTCCTTGAAGGGGTTGAGCAGCATGTGCACGCTGCGCAGCACCACGGGCAGCTGCCAGGCCAGGCGGTCGAGACCGTGAGCTTCGGCCTCCCGGGTGGCCGCCGCGAGGTTGGCGTGCTCCTGTTCGTACCACCGCATCGCCTCCGCGTAGTCGGCGAACCGGGTTTCCGGGATGTCCCCGGCGGGCGGATCGAGTGCCACGTGCGGCTCGGGAGGGTTGATCCGGCCCTGTGCCGCGTCCGCCGCGCGCAGGTACCACGTCAGCCCGCGCCGCAGGGCACTGTGCCGGTCCTCCTCCGGCTCCTCCCGCTGCGCCTGGTCGGCGGCGTACGCCCGCAGCAGGTCGTGGAACTCGTAGCGGTCCGGCCCGGACTGCTCCAGCAGATGCACTCCGACCAGCACGTCGAGGAGGCGCCGTGCCTGCCCGGTGCCGACTCCGGCCAGCGCTGCTGCCGCCGCCGAGCCGAACTCCGGCCCAGGGTGCAGGCCGAGGAGTCGGAAGAGCCGGGCGGCGTCCTCGGGGAGCGCTCGATAGGACCAGGCGAATACCGTCCGCACCGCGTCCGCCTCCTCTTCGTCCCCCGCGGTCAGGGCGTCCCACAGCGCCGACTCGTCCCGCAGATCCCGTATCAGGTCGTCCAGGGGCAGCTGCGGCCTGCTGGCGGCCCGCTCCGCGGCGATCCGCAGGGCGAGGGGAAGCCGGGCGCACAGCCGGGCCAGTTCGGTGAGCTTGTCGGCGCCGTCCTCGGGCCGGTAGCCCGCCGTGAGTGTGCGCAGGAGCGCGACTGCCTCGTCCTCGTGGAGCGTGTTCAGGGTCAGGCGAATGGCCCCGTCCCGCACCATCAGTCCCGACAGCCGGCTCCGGCTGGTCACGACCACCAGGCACCCCGGGGTGCCAGGCAGCAGCGGACGGATCTGGCCGACGGTGGCCGCGTTGTCGAGCGTGACGAGCATGCGCCGTCCCGCCAGAAGCGAGCGGTACAGTGCGGCGGCCGCCTCGGTGTCCGGCGGGACGGCCTGGGCCGGCACGTCCAGGGCGCGCAGAAAACGTTGCAGCGCCTCGTGCGAACTGACCGGCGTGCCCGGGTCGTAGCCGCGCAGGTTCACATACAACTGCCCGTCCGGAAAACGCCCCTGGACCTTGTGGGCCCACCGCAGCGCCAGTGACGTCTTGCCCACACCGGCGGTTCCGGCAATGACACACACCGCCACCAGCGATTCACCACCGGCTTCGGCGAGTACCGCGTCGAGCCGCTGCAGCTCCTCCTGCCGGTTCACGAAACCCCGTACGTCGGCCGGGAGTTGACGTGGACGGGGGCCGTCCGGCCGGGCGGTTCCGGACTCGGCGCCGTGGAAATGCACACCGCCGCTGACGTCCCGGGCCTGCACCACATCGCCCGCGGTTCCCGACAGCTCGGAATGCTGGCTCTCCGGGGCGGGCTCCCGTGAGGACCGCTCCTCCCCGCTACCGCTGATGCCCTGCCTCCACTCTGGGCGGCGGCATGGGCGCGATCACGCGGGCGAAGTAGGAGCTGATGTCCTCGCCCCGGGAGTAGAGGGAGGTCATGAACTGCCGCAGCCGCGCCACGAGGCCGGCGTCCGAGAACCGCACGGCCCCGTCCAGGACGCCCTGTTCTGTGTAGCGGATCCGGTAAACGGTGTGATTCCCGAGCGTCAGCAGCTCGGGAATGTGTTCGCCGTTCTTTTCCAGATCGCTCAACTGGCCCGGGGATACGACTCTGATTCTCTCGCCGAGTTCCGCGCGAAGGCGCAGCAGGTGGAATTCCCATTGCAGATACGGCGTTACCGGCTCTTCCGCGACCCGTACCCGGAAAAGCGTGACCGCGTGCTGGTCTACTCTCTCCGAAAACTCCTGAAGGAAATCCCGCTCTTCCTCGACGAGTCGGAGCGCCTCTTCCCATTCCCCTCGGGAGAAGGCTTCCCAGCTGCCGAAGCCCGGCTCCTGGAAATGCTGTCCGCGCTCCAGCTTCCAGGAGTCCTGCCCGTCGATCTCCCACTGCCTGCGGCGGAACTCGCTCTGGTACTCAGCCAGGGAGAGGTGCTCCCCCTGTGCCTGGTCAAGGCCGAACATCGGGGATGTCCGGCTTCGCGGCGCTGAGCATGACCCCGGGGATGACCACGACCCGTTCGTCCCGGGCGAGCGTGGCGTCCTCGGGCAGGCGGGAGCGGTAGGAATCCGTCAGATCCCGGCCGATCACCGCGATGTCGCCATTGTCGAGCTGCCAGATATCCGGGCAGCCGTCCCGGTTGCCTGTCTGCTGGAGTTCTCTGGCGGACTTTCCCAGACGTCGCACGAATGACGCGGATGCATCTGCTTCCCACGCGCGGTCCACGATTTTATTCAACCCCTTGTGTAACACGTGTGCGACGTGTGTGACGACTTTCAGCAGCTGTCAAGTCTAGAGAGGTCCTACCTTCCAGTCAACGGGGAGAGGGGGTGGAGCCCAGGGAAGTGCAGGCCAGAGGGCAGGAAAAATTTTTGTCTCTAAAATGCCTTTACGTATGCGGGTGAGAGTGCGAGAGAAGGGTGGCCGGCGTGCGGAAGAATCGGGTCCGCTAACTCTGTACATGGGCCTTGGCCAGTTCCGTGACCGCGTCCGCTATCTCCGTCGGCGTGCGGGCCGCGTAGCCGAGGACCAACCCCGGGCGTCCGTCCGACTGCTGGCGGTGCCAGGACAGGGGGTGGGTCTTGACGCCCCGCTCCAGGGCCCGCGCGGCCAGTTCGGTGTCCGCGAAGCCCCTCTCGAAGGTGACCGTCAGATGGAGGCCCGCCGCCGCGCCGTGCACCACCGCACCCGGCAGCCGGGCACGGAGCGCCGCCACCATGGCGTCCCGCCTGTGACGGTGGCGGCGGCGCAACTGGCGGAGCTGGCGCTCCAGTTCGCCGGAGTCCAGCAGCCGGGCCAGGACGAGCTGGGGGAGCGCGGGGCCGCCGAGGTCGGCGTAGCGCTTGGCGGCGACCAGCGTCTCGCGGTACGGCGCGGGCGCCAGGATCCAGCCCACTCGCAGCGCGGGGGCGAGCAGTTTGGAGACGCTGCCCATGTAGCAGACGCGGTCGGGCAGGAGGGGATGCAGCGCGGGCGCGGGCGGGCGGTCGTAGCGGTGCTCGGCGTCGTAGTCGTCCTCCGCGAGCAGGCGGTCCGTGCCGGGGGCCGTCGCCCACTCCAGCAGCGCCCGGCGGCGCTCCCCGCTCAGCACCACCCCCATCGGGAACTGGTGCGCGGGCGTCAGCAGGACGCCGCGCGCCCCCAGCGCGCGCAGCGCGTCCACCCGTACGCCCTCGTCGTCCACCGGCACCGGCGGGGTGGCCAGCCCGGTGTGCCGCAGGTGCTGGCGTACGCCGAGCGAGCCGGGATCCTCGACGGCCAGTCCGCCGTGGCCGTGCTCCCGGAGCGCCCGGCCCAGCAGGACGAGAGCCTGTGCCGTGCCCGTGACGACGACGACCTCGTCCGGGGCCGCGCTGATGCCCCGGTTGCGGGCCAGCCAGCGGACGACGGCGCGGCGCAGGGCCGGGGCGCCGCGCGGATCGCCGTAGCCGAGGTCCGGCGCCGGGAGCCCGGCGAGCACCGCGCGCTCGGCGCGCAGCCAGGCGGCGCGCGGGAAGGCCGTCAGGTCGGGCAGGCCGGGGGAGAGG
>NZ_JAAKZZ010000517.1 GCF_011045075.1 Streptomyces boncukensis | reverse complement strand
TCCCCGCCCCCGCCAGGGGCGGAGCCCGCTCACCCGGACCCGTCCGGGACGGCCGGGCCGGGGACGACGCAGCCCGGACTGCCGCTGCCCGCTCAGCAGCCGCCGCCCCGGCCCGAGACGGCGTCGCCGCCGCAGCCGCCCGCCGCGCAGCCGCCGCTCTCGCCCGCACCGCACCCGGGACACACACAGCCGGGCCAGCACACTCAGCCCGGCCAGCCGGGCCAACCGGGCCAACCGGGCCAGCCCCAGCCCCTTCCACAGGCGCAGTCCCCGGCGCTGCCCCAACCGCAGCCTCAGCCGCCGGCTTCGGGGCAGCCGCATCCGCAGGCCGTGGATCCGCGTCGGCAGGAGCAGTCGGGTTCCCCGCTGGGGTACACCGCCGCCGTCGAGCTGTCCTCCGATCGGCTGATCAACAGCAAGAAGAAGCCCCGCCCGCAGAGCGGCAACAAGAGCTCCCGCTTCCGCTTCGGCGCGAAGAAGGAGGAGGCCGAGCGCCAGCGCAAGCTGGACCTCATCCGCACCCCGGTGCTGTCCTGCTACCGGATAGCGGTGATCAGCCTCAAGGGCGGCGTCGGCAAGACCACGACGACCACCGCCCTCGGATCCACCCTGGCCTCCGAGCGCCAGGACAAGGTCATCGCCATCGACGCCAACCCGGACGCGGGCACCCTCGGCCGCCGGGTCCGCCGGGAGACCGGCGCCACGATCCGCGACCTCGTCACCGCGATCCCGTACATCAACAGCTACATGGACATCCGCCGGTTCACCTCGCAGGCGACCTCCGGCCTGGAGATACTGGCGAACGACGTCGATCCGGCGATCTCGACGACCTTCAACGACGACGACTACCGCCGCGTCATCGACGTCCTCGGCAAGCAGTATCCGATCATCCTCACCGACTCCGGCACCGGCCTGCTGTACTCCGCGATGCGCGGAGTGCTGGACCTCGCCGACCAGCTGATCATCATCTCCACCCCCTCGGTGGACGGCGCGAGCAGCGCCAGCACGACGCTGGACTGGCTCGCGGCGCACGGCTACAGCGAGCTGGTGCAGCGCAGCGTCACCGTGATCTCCGGGGTCCGGGAGACCGGCAAGATGATCAAGGTGGAGGACATCGTGGCGCACTTCGAGACGCGCTGCCGGGGCGTGGTGACGATCCCGTTCGACGAGCACCTCGCCGCGGGCGCCGAGCTGGACCTCGGCCTGATGCGGCCGAAGACCCGCGAGGCGTACTTCAACCTCTCGGTGCTCATCGCCGAGGACTTCGCCCGGGCGCAGCGCGAGCAGGGGCTGTGGACCTCCGATGGGAATCCGCCGCCGCAGTTGGCTCCGCCCCTGCCGGGGCAGCAGGGTCAGGGTCAGTCGTACGCGCCGCCGTACGGGCAGCCGCAGCCCGGGGCCGGATGGCCGCAGCAGCCGCCTCAGCGTTAGTAGCTGCGTCCCGTCTCCGTGGGTTTCGGGGGTTCCGCCGGGCTGCGGTGCACCGCCGTCTGCCGCTGCGTGGTTGGTTGAGCGCGCCCACGCGGCAAAGCCGCACATCGACCGGGCCCCGCGCCCCTGCGGGGCGCTCAGGCTCCCGGGGGCTCCGCCTCCTGTACGAGGGTGCGGGCGCTGGTCACGTCCTGGGCCATCCGGTCCAGCAGGGCCTCCAGCGTGTCGAACTTCTCCTGGCCGCGGATGAACTCCAGGAAGTCCACCGCGACATGCAGCCCGTACAGGTCGAGGCCCACCCGGTCGATCGCGTACGCCTCCACGGTGCGCTCGGTGCCGTCGAACTGCGGGTTGGTGCCGACGGAGATCGCGGCCGGCATCCGCTCGTCCCCGGCCGTCAGCCATCCCGCGTACACCCCGTCGGCCGGGATCGCGGTGTGTGCGAGGGGCTCCACGTTCGCCGTGGGATAGCCCAGTTCCCGGCCGCGCTGCGCGCCCCGTACCACCACGCCCTCGACGCGGTGCGGCCTGCCCAGCACCTCGGCGGCACCCCGTACGTCCCCGTCGGCGATGCGCCGCCGGGCCAGGGTCGAGGAGTACGGCTCCGCGTCCCGTTCGCCCAGGTCGACCACCTGCACCTCGAAGTCGTAGGTCTTCCCCAGGTCGGCCAGGGTGGCGACGTCGCCCGCGGCGCGGTGTCCGAAGCGGAAGTTGGGGCCTTCCACGACGCTGCGCGCGTGCAGCTTGTCCACCAGGACCTTCACCGCGAAGTCGGCCGGGGACAGCTGGGAGAAGCCCGGGGTGAACGGCAGCACCAGCACGGCGTCCAGGCCCAGCCCGGCCATCAGCTCGGCGCGGCGGTGCTGCGGCGCCAGCAGCGGCGGATGGCTGCCGGGGCGTACGACCTCGCTGGGGTGCGGGTCGAAGGTGACGGCGACGCACGGCACCCCCAGTTCGCGGGCCCGGTCCACCGCCCGCGTGAGGATCAGCTGGTGCCCGCGGTGGACCCCGTCGTACGAGCCGATGGTGACGACGCTGCGCCCCCAGCCCTCGGGAATCTCCTCCAAACCACGCCAGCGCTGCACGTCCGCTCCTCGTCACGCCTAGTACCGGTGAGTACCTGTCCTACCTGGCTGCCGCCGGTCCAAGGGTGCCATGCCACGCACCCGGCGCCGTACGGGACCACCCAGGATCCGTCCGAGCGCTCCCATCGGGACCGGACCGGGGCCGGGTCATGGGCGGTCCGCCAGCGTCTCGCACATCCGGCGGGCGCTCGGGCCCACCACCGCCGCCCACTCCCCGGGCGCCCGGGCGACCCAGCCGCGTACCGCGGCGGCGAACCCCGGGACCTCGCGCGCCAGTTCGACGAGGCTGCGGTCGAAGCTGGCCGCGCCCTGCGGGGTCCGGGTCATGGCCAGGCCGATGCGCCGCACCAGCTCCCCCTCCTCCGCCTCGTCCGCCGCCGGGTGCGGCGGCGCGGACGTCTCGCCGCCGCGCCGAACGACGGCGGCGAGCGCCGCGCCGAGCACGAGCACATCCCGCTCGCCGGTGAGCAGCAGCTCCAGCAGTTCGTCGCGCAGCGGGCCCTCCCCCGCGCCGAGGGTACGGGCCAGGCCGGCCCGGAACGGCGCCCGCTGGCCGCTCAGCAGCTCCGCGACGAGCGGTCGCAGCACGGCGCGCGCCGGGGGCCCGTGCGCCAGTCTGCGCCGTACAAAACCGGCCACCGGAGTACGCGCCTCCTCCGGCCTGCTCTCCACATAGGCGCGCACCAGGCAGGCCGCACGGCGGGCCAGCGCGGGCGTGCGCAGCTCGGCGAGGGCGCGCAGCACACGGGTGCGCGCGACGGGCCCGACGGCGGCGGACGACGGGTCGGTCAGCAGGGTGTGGAAGACGGCCAGGACCGGCTCCGGGTGGGTTGTCAGCGCCGCGGCCAGCGCGCCCACCAGCTCCGGCTCCCCGGTCTCCGCGAACCGCGCGAGCGCGGCGTCCAGATGCCCGGAGCGGCTGTGCGGGTCGCGGACGAGCAGCGCCAGCGCCGCACCGTGCAGCGCGCCCTCGCCGGGGCGGTGGAGCAGGGCGAGCGCGGCGTCGCGGAGCGCCGCGCGGTCGGAGCCGGCCCGGACGCGGGAGGCCGCGCGCAGCCCGTGGGTGGCTGCGGCGGCGCGGCGTTCCACGCGGTCGTCGTGCGCCCAGCGGCGGATGGCGCGGCACATCGCGGGCGGCTCGTCGTGCACCAGCTCGGCCAGCAGTTCGTCGGCGCGCGGGTGGGCCGCGGCCACCAGTGCCTCGGTCAAGTGGTCGACGGCGTGCCCCCGGTGGGCGTACAGCAGGGCCTGCGCGGCGGTGGCCACCGTGGGCGCCAGGGCGGCGAGCCGGCTGTCGTCCGCCGTGTCCGGGCGGCGCGGCAGCGCGCGCAGATCGCTGAACCACTCGCACAGCAGCGGCTGTACGGTCCTGGGCTCCGCGGCGAGGAGCTCGCCGAGCACGTCGAGGTACCGCTCCCGGCCGCCGTACGGGTCGTCGGCGGGCAGCAGCAGCCGGAGCAGTTCGGCCTTGTCGCGGACGCGCAGCGGGAGCCGCCGCCAGAACCACGGCCCGAACCCGTCCGTGGGCCGCCCGGCGGCCGGACCGGGTCCGTCCGCGACGCGCTCGGCGAGGGCCCGCAGCACACTGCCGTACGGGCGCGCGTCCGGCACCCGCAGCAGTGTCTCGCCCAGCAGATGAGCGGCCCACCACACGGCGTCCTCGGCGCCGTCGCCCCCGGGCGGGTCCGGGGCGCCCCGGCGCGGGTCCGGGAACAGGGCTTCCACCAGGGGCAGCAGCCGCCGGGTGAGCGCCTCGGCGCCGTCCCTGCGGCCGCACAGCAGCAGCGACTGCACCACCGGGCCGATACGGTGCCGGGGCACCGGAACGGCCTCCGGCTGCTCGGCCCTGCGGTGGACGAGCGCTTCCAGCGCCGCGTCGAGTTCCAGATGGCGGCCCTGCAGCCAGTCCGCGAACTCCTCGTCGCCGAATCTGTACCCCTCGCCGGCCGGTACCAGCACGCCCTCGGCGAGCACGGCCGGGGCCCAGCCGCCGCCCCACGGGAAGATCTCCTCGAACGCGGTGCGGTCCAGCCCGCCCTGACCGGGCCCCAGACAGCGCCGCGCCGCCTCGTGCAGCCGGCCCGCGCCCCGCGCGGCCAGCCGCCGTACCTCCCCGCCGCCCGGAACCTGCCGCTCCGCCGCGAGCCGTGCCGCGAGCCGGAGGCAGACGAGGTCGAGGTGGGCCGAGAAGATCTCCGCCCGCGCCGGCCGACCGCCACTGCCGCCGGAGCCGTCGGGCCCGCCGGAGCCGGAGCCGGGCAGCTGCGCGGCGCGGATCTCGGACAGCATCCGCAGGGCCAGCGGGTGCGCCGCGTCGGCGCCGTGGAGCGCCCCGTCCGGCAGCCCGTACCCGGCGCGGACGCGGGCCGCCTGCCAGGGCGGCAGCTCTCCGAGCCATACGCAGGACGGCAGTACGCCCGCGGCGCGGCCCTCCGCTGCTG
>NZ_JAAKZZ010000516.1 GCF_011045075.1 Streptomyces boncukensis | reverse complement strand
GGGAGGGGCTGCCCCTTGCTGTCGCGTCGCGGTCCGCGGGTGTTCCGTGGCTGGTCGCGCAGTTCCCCGCGCCCCTGACGGGGCGCACACCGGTCAGGGGCTCGGGGAACTGCGCGCCGAGCCCGGACATCAGCCGCGGACTGCGACGCGACAGCAAGGGGCTGCCCCTACTGGCCCTAGCCGACGGCCACTCCGAAGAGGGTGCCGAGCCCGTACGTCACCGCTGCCGCCGCCCCGCCCAGCAGAAGCTGCCGCACCCCGCTGAACCACCAGGTGCGGGCCGTCACCCGGGCCACCACGGCCCCGCACACGAACAGCCCGGCCAGCGCCAGCAGCACCGCGGGCCACAGCGCCGTCGCCCCGAACAGATAGGGCAGCACCGGCAGCACGGCTCCCACCGAGAACGACACGAACGAGGAGACCGCCGCGACGGTGGGCGAGGGCAGGTCGGCGGGGTCGACCCCCAGCTCCTCCCGCGCGTGTATCTCCAGCGCCTGCTCGGGATCCCGGTGCAGCTGCTGGGCGACCTCCAGGGCCAGCCGCGGCTCCACCCCCCGCGCCTCGTACAGCGCGGCCAGCTCGCGCACCTCCTCGCGGGGGCTGCGCCGCAGCTCGCGCCGCTCCACCTCCAGCTCGGCCTGGACGAGTTCGCGCTGCGAGGCCACCGAGGTGTACTCGCCGGCGGCCATCGAGAACGCGCCCGCGGCCAGTCCGGCCAGCCCCGCGATGGCGATGGTCTGCGAGGACGCGGAGCTGCCCGCGACGCCCGTCATCAGCCCCAGATTGGAGACCAGCCCGTCCATGGCCCCGAAGACGGCGGGCCGCAGCCAGCCGCCGGTGACGTCACGGTGCGTGTGGTTGTCACGGTGGGCGACATGGGTCGGTTCCGGTGCTGCGGCGACGGACATCTCCGGTCGCGCTCCTCTCACGAGCTTGGCGAGCTTTGTGCGTCGCGTATGCCGCGAGCCGCACTCCGCGCTTCGCACTCGAAGATATGCCCGAGTCCAGGGCCCGCGCCAGCAAGGAAGGCCGAACTTACCCCGCTGACCTGCGCTTTTCTCGGAGCGCTTCGCCGAGCTCATCCACCACCACCCCCGTCCTGTCCACCTGTCCCGTGCGGTAGGCGGCGCGCCCCACCAGATGTGCGGCGACCGGTGTGGTGATCAGTTGGAAGAGCGCCACCAGCGCCAGCGTCCCGAAGTCGACTACGCTCCGCAGCCAGAGACCGGCGCCGAGCAGCACCAGCAGCAGGCCGAACGACTGCGGCTTGGTGGCGGCGTGCATCCGCGTCAGCACATCGGGCAGCCGCAGCAGCCCGATCCCGGCCAGCAGGCACATCGCCGCGCCCGCCAGCATGCAGCCGACGCCCACCGCGTCGGCCACCCCGGCCCAGCTCACGCTCATGGCCCCGCTCCCTCCTCCGCTCCCTCCTCCCCCGCACCCGCCTCGTCGCGCAGCGCCATGAAGCGGGCCACCCCCACCGAGCCCGTGAAGCCGAGGAAGGCGAGCACCAGCAGCACGGGCAGCGAGAACGGGTCCCGCCGCACCGCCGTCTGCACCCCGATGCCCGCCATCGCCACCGACACCAGCGTGTCCAGCGCCACCGCGCGGTCCAGACTGCTCGGCCCGCGCGCCAGCCGCACCGTCACCAGCGCCCCGGCGGCCAGCAGCAGCCCCGCGACCATCGCGAGCGCCACCTCGCGCAGTTCACTCACCGCGTCACCTCCACCGTCCGAAGATCTCCCGCGCGGTCTCGGCCGCGTCGATCGCCGCGACATCGGCGCGCGTGCCCAGGGCCCGTACGACGCGCTCCTCCAGCCGCAGCACCTCCCGCCGTGCCCGGTCCCGTTCGGCCGCACTGCCCGCGCCGACCACGTGCACATAGAGCGTCCCCGACCGGCGGTCCAGCTCCAGTACGGTGCTGCCGGGCACCGCCGAGACGGCGATCGCCGTGACCGTCAGCATCAGATCCCCCGGGCAGCGCATCCGGACGCCGAGGACGGCGCAGCGCGGCGGACGGCGGGCGAGGATCACGCGGTTCACGCGCCAGCTCGACACCACCATGTCGCCCGCGAAGCGCAGCGCGAACCGCGCCAGCCCGACGGGGTGCAGCCGCGCCTGCCGCTCGATCGGCGGCAGCGGGAAGACGACCGTCACCAGCACCCCGACCAGCGCCCCCGTCAGCACGTTGGCGACCGAGAGCGTGCCCCACAGCAGCATCCACAGCAGGGTCAGCCCGAGCACCGTCGGCCACTGGGTGGCGCGCAGCCTGCTGGACTCGTGGAGCCGCTGAGGAGCCGTCATCCCGCGCTCACCGCCCCAGCACCGCCGTCACATACGGGGTGCGGGCGAGGAGTTCGTCCGCGGCGCGCCCGGTGAAGGCGGTCATCGGTCCGGCCAGCACCGTGAACGCCAGCCCGAACAGCACCAGCGCGGCCGTCGCGCCCGCCATGCTCGCCGGCAGGGTGCGGGTGGTGGTGATGGACTGCCCGCCGAACGTCGCCACCCGCCCGGACCCGGCGGGCGGACCGACGCCGGACGCGGGTTCGGGCACGGCCTCCGGGTCCGCCCGCTCCAGCACCGTGCCCACCGCGTCCATCTCCGGCGTCGGCGCCCGCCAGAAGGCCAGGTTCCACGCCTTCGCCAGCGCGTACAGGGTCAGCAGGCTGGTCGCCGAGCCCGCCCCGACCAGGACGTACGCCAGCACGCCGCCGTCCTCGACACCGGCCCGCAGCAGCCCCAGCTTGCCGAGGAACCCGGAGAGCGGCGGGATGCCGGCGAGGTTCATCGCGGGCACGAAGAACAGCAGCGCGAGCAGCGGCGAGAGCGTCGCCAGCCCGCCCACGCTGGGCAGGTCCGTGCTGCCGCTGCGCCGCTCCACCAGCCCGGCGACGAGGAAGAGGGTGGTCTGCACGGTGATGTGGTGCGCGACGTAGAAGACGGCGCCCGCGATCCCCTCGCCCGAGCCGAGCGCGATGCCGAAGACCATGTATCCCATGTGGCTGACGAGGGTGAAGGACAGCAGCCGCTTGAGGTCCGTCTGGGCCACGGCGCCCAGGATCCCCACCAGGAGCGACAGCAGCGCGACGACCATCAGCGGCTCGGCCAGCCGGTCCCCGGGGAACAGCAGCGTCTGGGTGCGCAGCATCGCGTAGACGCCCACCTTGGTGAGCAGCCCCGCGAAGACGGCCGTGACGGGCGCGGGCGCGGTCGGATACGAGTCCGGCAGCCACGCCGCCAGCGGGAAGACGGCGGCCTTGATCCCGAACACCAGCAGCAGCGCGATCTGGATGACGGTGCGGATCCCCTCGGGCAGCGCGTCCAGCCGGGCGGGCAGCTCGGCCATGGTGACCGTGCCCGTCGCCGCGTACACCATCGCGACGGCCGCCATGAACAGCACCGAGGACAGCAGCGCCATGATCGCGTACGTCGCGCCCGCGCGGATCCGGGCGACGGTGCCGCCGATGGTCAGCAGCACGTAGCTCGCCGTCAGCATGACCTCGAAGCCGACGTAGAGGTTGAACAGGTCCCCGGCGAGGAAGGTGTCCGAGACCCCGGCGACGAGCACCAGATAGGCGGGGTGGAAGACGGCGAGCGGGGTGGGCCGGTCGTTGTCGGCCATGCCCTGGCCGACGGCGTAGACCAGCACGCACAGCGTCACGGCCGAGGAGACGACGAGCATCAGCGCCGACAGCCGGTCGGCGACCAGCACGATCCCGACCGGCGGCGCCCAGCCCCCGGCGTACCGCGCCTGCGGCCCGTGCTGGTCGGCGGCGACGAGCAGCACCACCGAGACGGCGAGCACGGCGGCCAGCACCGCCACGCTGATGAGCCGCTGCACCCGCAGCAGCCGCGTCCCGATGGTGAGCTTCAGCCCGGCGGCGAAGAGCGGCAGGATCACGGGCAGCGGCACGAGATACGACACGGCGCCGGGATTCACGGGCCCGCCCGCCTTCCGCTCCGGGCGCTCATGTGTCGCTCCCCAGGATCGTCGCCCACGGATCGTCCTCGTCCCCGGCGCCCTCCGCGCTCTGCAGCGCCCGCGCCTGACGGGTCCGCACCGCCCGCACGTCGACCTCGTCCGCGAGTGCCGCGCGCCGCACCACGCGGATGTCCTCCGCGTCGTCCTGGACGTCGTCGCTGCCGGACAGCTCCCAGGAGCGGTACGCCATGGTCACGAGGAACGCGGTCAGCGCGAGCGTGATGACGATGGCGGTGAGGATGAACGCCGCAGGCAGCGGATCGGCCATGCGCCCCGCCTCGAAGCGCGGGTAGAGCAGCGGCGGATCCCCGGCGGCGCCGCTCGTCGCGAGCACCAGCAGATTGACACCGTTCCCGATGAGCACCGCGCCCAGCAGGATGCGGGTGAGGGGGCGGGCCAGCAGCAGCGCCGTGCCGGCGGCGAACAGCACGCCGCCGGCGATCACCAGGATCAGCGTCTCCGTCATGGCGCGTCCCCCTGCCGCTCCAGGGCAGCGCGGATCCGCGCCCGCTCCATACGCCGGTCGATCTCGGAGCCGAGGCTGCGCAGGACGTCGAGGACGACGCCCAGGACCAGCAGATAGACGCCGGTGTCGAACAGCACCGGGCTGGCGGCGTGGAACCCGCCGAGCAGCGGGAGTTCGCCGTGCACGGTGCCCGAAGCGAGCACGTCCCCGCCGAACACCAGCCCGGCGAGCCCGGTGCCGGTGAGGATCACCAGGCCGAGCCCGAGCAGGAAGCCCGCGTCGACGGGCGCGGCGGCGGCGAGCTCCACCCGCCCGCCCGCGAGATAGCGCACCCCCAGCGCCAGCCCGGCGACGAGCCCCGCGGTGAAGCCGCCGCCCGGCAGGTTCTCGGCGCAGAAGAGAAGGTAGAGGGAGAGCACGAGAAAGGGGTGGAAGACGAGCCGGGCCATCACCTCGAACATCACCGAGCGGCCCTCGGGCGCGAGGGTGGCGCTCGCGGCGAGCCAGGTGCGGCGG
>NZ_JAAKZZ010000515.1 GCF_011045075.1 Streptomyces boncukensis | reverse complement strand
GCACCCGGCACACCCGGCACACCGGGCGGATCGACGGCGACGCCGTCGCCATAGTCCGGCCCTACGTGCGGTGGGCGGAACGGGAGGGGCTGGGACCGTGCTCGGGCCCGGACACCCCGCAGCTCCGGGACGCAAGCCGCGGAGGCGGGGAGAGGAGTGCGCTGTGCTCCGCGTGCGGAAGGCCGTTGTGACAGGCGAGTTCGTGCGCGTGCCACTGTCCGAAACGCATCGGCAAGTGCCAGCAGCACATCACTTTTACGAGTACGTGAAAGACCGGACGGGTAGTTGACGACGTCGTCCGCTCGTGTAGCGGGCATTGACCCGGCGCTCAGGTGCACATGCATCCACCTTGGACGCGCCGAGAGGCGCCGCTCCGTGCGGCGTCGCCGCCCCAGTTCCTCTTGTCGAGGGGCTGGGGCGGTTTACGTTGGACTCGTAGTGCTCCCCACCGGTCTGTTCGGTGGGGAGCACTCCCCGCGACTGTGTACCTCCCCGTACAGCAGCACGCGGGCCCGTGAGGGCATGCATCTGGAGTGCCGGAATTGGGAGCGGCACATCCCCCTCTGCGTCCCACAGTATGCCTGGGCAACGTGTGACGCGCGCACACCTCTGGATCGTCGGGGTGTCGCCCTCTGGGGGATGTGGACTTTATGCGGACTCTGATCATGAAGTGGCTCCCGCCGAAGATCTCGACGGGAGCCACTTCAGTACTCCGACCTGCTACCTAATCCGGTGGGCACGACTGGGTTCGAACCAGTGACATCCTGCTTGTAAGGCAGGCGCTCTGCCGCTGAGCTACGCGCCCGGAAAGGGGAATGTCAGCCTACCCCGTCCCCGTGCCGCCCGTGCAAACGGTCCGCGGGCCCGCCGGCCGTGAACGAACTGGCCCGTGTGTTCGTTGTCCCCGGGTGGGAGAATGGCGACCGACCCACTGGCCGCGGCACCGGGAGAGGATACGTGACGGCGATGAACGGCGGCGGGACCCGCCGCTGGGGCTGGGGCAGCGGCCGTGCGGAGAATCTGCGGGCCGACGCGCAGGCAGCCAAGGACGCCGCGGCCGCGGCCTTCTACGAGCTGGACACCGCCCAGCGCGATCTGCGGATCTCCATCGAGACCATCAGCGCCGTCGACAACTCGCCCCCGGCCCGCAAGGCCGCCAGGGACTTCGCGGAGTTCGGAAGCCGCATCGACCACGTCAGCCACGACTACATCACCGTCGTGGACTCGCACGACCTCGACCGGGACGACCTGGACGCCGGCGCTGCGGCCCGCGCGCGGGCCGAGCTGGACCGGACCAAGGGGGAGCTGGAGCGGGTCAAGGGGGAGCTGGAGCGGTTCGGGGCGAGTCTGGGGCCGCTGCTCACCCAGGCGGAGAACGAGCTGGCGCGGCTGGCGCCCGCCGTGGAGCGGGCCCGCCAGGCGCTGCTGGCGGCGAGCGGGGCGCTGGACCGGGTGCGCGGCTCCGGCCTGCGCGCCGACGATCTCGCCGGCCGGCTCGCCGCCCTCTCCCCGGACCTCACGAAGCTGAACGAGGGCGCGGGCCAGCACGGTGTGCAGGAGACCGTGCAGCGCGCCCACCGGGTGGTGCGCGAGGCGGAGGTCATCCAGGGGGAGGCCGAGCGGCTGCCTACGATGGCGGCGGAGATCGACAAGCGGCTCTCCTCGCTGCGCACCCGCGCCCAGGCGCTGCACACCCGCGCGGGCCAGGTGGATCCCGTGCTCAGCGAGCTGCGCCGGCGGTTCAGCGCCGCCTGCTGGCAGGACCTGCAGCGGGTGCCGGAGGAGGCCGAGCGGTCCGTGCGGCAGGCGGACGAGAAGCTGGCCGCGGCCCGCAAGGCGCGCGAGGAGCAGCGCTGGGCGGACGCGACCTCGCTGCTGTCCACCGTCCGGGCGCTGCTGAACACCACGGACGAGGCGGTGAAGGCCGCCGGGGAGCGCCTGCAGCGGCTCAACGAGGTCTCGCACGACCAGACGGCGGAAGTCGAGCGGACGCGGTTCGCGATCCGCGACGCGCAGCGGCTGGCGATGGCGGGCCGCAACACGCCCGACCCCCGGCACGCGGCGCCGCTGGACGGCGCCGTGGAGCGGGTGGACCGCGCGGTCGCCTCGCTGACCGGGCGCCATCCGGACTACTGGCATCTGCTGACCGAGCTGGACGCCGTGAAGGAGACGGTGCAGGGCGTGGTGGACCAGATCCGGCAGGAGCGGGCCGGCGGCGGCCGCTGAGCGGCCGCACAGGGATAGGCGCCGCCGGGTCGCGGCTCCGCGGTTGATGCCCGGGAGCTGCGGGCGGATGCTGGGGAGTGAGTGCCGGGCGCCTCCGGAACCGTATGCGAGGAGGCTTGATCATGGCCGTCCTTCACCACCCGCCGCTCCCCCGGCGGCACCGCTTCCATCTGGACGAGCACCTGCCCGTCGACCACAAGCTGAGCCGGGTCTACCGGGTCGGCGCGGGGCTCATCGGACTCGTGCTGCTGGCGTTCGGGATCCTGGGCCTGCTCGACAAGGTCGGGTTCTTCGACACCAGGGGGGACACCGTCGCCGGGCTCAACACCAACGGGGCGCTGAGCGTGCTGTCCATCGTGGTCGGCACGCTGCTCTTCCTGGGCATGGTGCGCGGAGGGAACTTCGCCTCCAGCCTCAACATCACGCTCGGCGGGCTCTTCCTGCTGAGCGGGTTCGTCAACCTCGCCCTGCTGGAGACCGGGCTGAACTTCCTCGCGTTCCGCATCCAGAACGTGCTGTTCAGCTTCGTGGTCGGGGTACTGCTGCTGCTCTTCGGAATGTACGGGCGGGTGGGGAGCGCCCTGCCGCACGACAACCCGTACTGGCGACAGCGCCACCCCGAGCAGGCCGAGCGCGAGGAGCGCGCCCGCGCGGAGTCCCGCGGCGACGCGCTGCACCGCAGCGCCTCCGTGCACGGCGGTCACCTGTAGGGCCCCGAAGGGGCGCGGGGAACTGCGCGCCAACTGCGCCAGCGGACCCGGCTAGCCGACCAGGGCCCCGGTCACCTCCCGCAGAATCCGCTCGCCCGCCAGCACGCCCCGCTCCGCCAGCGCACTGACCCGCGGCGCGGTCCAGCCGCTGTCCGCGAGTTCGCCATGCCCCGGCCGCCAGGCCCGGTCGGCGGCGGCCAGCAGATCGGCGTCGAGCAGTGCGTCGCCCGCCGCGTAGGTGTACGGGGCCCCGGTGCGGCGCGCGATCTCGGCGACCGCGCCGCTCTTGGTGAGGGCGCGCGGTACGGCGTAGAGCTTGCGCCCCTGGAGGGAGATGCCCCAGCCGCGCGGTTCCGCCCAGTCCGCCAGCTCCTTGACCCAGGTATCGGGCAGCCGCGCGCGATCCACCACCAGATAGGCGAACAGTTCCTCGGCCTCCCGCTCCTTGAGCAGCCAGTCCGCGTGCGCCGTGCCCCGCATCCGGGCGCTCACCTCCGCGAGGGGGGCGCACTCGGTGAGGGAGCGGCGCACCCGCGCGTGCCAGACGGGGTCGCTCTCGCCGTCGACGAGCAGATGGCCGCCGTTGGCGCACACCGCGTAGCGCGGCTCAGGGCCGGGCAGCCGGACGCGCCGGTACTGCGCGCGGGTGCGCGTGGTGGTCGGAACGACGGCGCAGCGGGCCGCCAGTGCGGCCAGCAGCGCGGCGGCGTCCTCCGTCATATAGGACAGCGGCGCGCCCTGGTAGGTCTCGACGCACAGCAGCCGGGGCGCCTCGGCGTCCGGAACGGTGAGGGAGAGCGCCGCCGCCGAGTAGATCAGCGTGCGGTCGAGGTCGCTGGCGAACAGCGGCGGGGGGTCGGTGCGGGGCGTGCGGCTCATCCGGCGGCCTTTCCGTCGGCGCCGGTGGCGCCGCGCGTGTAGCGGGGGTGGATCAGTCCGACGCACGAGTACGGCAGCCCGTCGGCCTCCTCGACGGGCACCCCGCGCTGCCCGGCGAGCAGCCGTACGTGGTCCAGCTCGGCGCCGGCGCCCCGGCGGGCCAGCACCCGCCAGGGCACCCGGCGCAGCAGCACCCGGGTGGTCTCCCCGACCCCGGGCTTGACGAGGTTGACGTCCCCGATGCCGTACTCGGCGCTGATCCGCTCCACGGCCCGCCAGCCCTCCCAGGTGGGGGTGCGGTCGGCGGCGCGCAGCGTCCGTACGTCCCGCTCGGCCTGCGCGCGGACGGCGTCGAAGTGGCGCTCGACGGCCTGGAGGAAGAGCCCGGACACATCGGCGCCGGCCAGGTCGCGGTAGAACTTCGCGCCGTGGAAGTCGTCGGGGCCGACCAGCCCGGCGCGCAGCACGGTGCGGGATATCAGCCCGGACACCGTGGAGTTGAGGCAGGCGGAGGGGATGAGGAAGTCCTCGCGGGTGCCGTAGGTGCGTACGCAGGAGCCGGGGTCGGCGAGCACCGCGAGCTCGGGGTCGAAGCCGGGGAACGGGCGCAGCGCGTCGGCGAGTTCGCGGGTGATGGCACCCTTGCCGGTCCAGCCGTCGACGAAGACCACGTCGGCGGGGTCGTGGTGGGCGGCGAGATAGCGCAGCGCGGTGGTGTCGATGCCCCGGCCGCGCACGATGGAGACGGCGTAGTGCGGCAGCTCCCGGCCGTGGGTGTGCCGCGCCCAGCGGCGCATCAGCACGCCGACCGGCGTTCCGGCGCGCGCGAGGGAGACCAGCACGGGGTGTGCGCCCCGCTCGGCGAGCACGGTCTCGGTGACGGTGCCCACGGCCCGTGCGATGCGGGCCGCCGAGGTGTCGAGGGCCGCGTGGAACAGCCGCTGGTACTCCTCGCTGGGCTGGTACTCGACGGGCAGCGACTCGGCGTAGTGCGCGCCCCCGCGCTGGATCGCCTCCTCCCGCTCCTCCGTGGGCGCCTCCAGCTCGACCCCGGAGAGATCCTGCAGCAGCCAGCCGACGTCGGCTGCGGGGTACGAGGAGAAGGCGGGTCCGCGGAGCGGGAGGGGGCCGCTCCAGGGCTCCGCCTCCCCGGCGCCCCCGGGGGCCGGGGGTGCCG
>NZ_JAAKZZ010000514.1 GCF_011045075.1 Streptomyces boncukensis | reverse complement strand
CTCCCGACCCCGGCTCCGGCCCCGGTTCCTGCTCCGGCTCCGGCTCCGGCTCCGGCTCCGTGAGGCCGTCGTATGTCGCGCGGCGCAGCAGCCAGACCGGGAGGACCGTCAGCAGCAGCGGGGTCACACCGAGCGGGGCCGGGGCGCCGCCGAGGGTGTCGAGCCGGGTGAGGTGCGCCCCATGTGCGAGAAGCCACAGGTCAGCGGCGATATGCAGGGCGCCGTCGGCGCCGCTGTCGGGGTACGGGGAGACGATCCAGAGCAGCAGGACGAGGACCGCGAGCGCACCCAGGCCCAGGCCCGCGGCGACGGCGCCGCCCAGCAGCCAGCCGCCCGCCACCGGCAGCGGCTGCCGCTCCCTGCGGCGCGGAGACGGCGGGCGCTGTGGCAACGACGGGCCGCGATGCGTCATTTGGCTCACGCCGCCATGCTGCCAATAACACCCGTTTTGCCCCGGTAGCGGGCGATTTTTCGCTGTGTCGCCCAGGGTGGACGGTATGCAGAAGAAGGCCGCCACCGACGCCTTCGACCAGCTCTACCTCGGGCACGCGCGCCCCCTCGCCCAGCAGGCGCTGCTGCTGAGCGGGCACCGGGAGATCGCCGAGCGGGCCGTCGCACACGCCTTCCACCGCGCGTGGCAGCGCTGGCCCCAGGTGGCCGTCGACAGCGACCCGCCGGGCTGGCTGCGCGCGGCGGTGTACGACTACGCGCTCTCCCCCTGGCACCAGTTGCACCCCGCCCGGAACCGGCCGGAGGCGCCCACCGGGCCGCCCGCCGACCAGGAGCTGCGGGAGGCGCTGCTGAGCCTGCCGCGCTCGTACCGCGCGACGCTGCTGCTCTGTGACGGGCTCGGGCTGAGCCTGGCCGACGCCGCCGCCGAGACCGAGGCCAGCACCGCGGCGGCGGGCGGGCGGCTGGTGCACGCCCGGGACCGCGTCGCGGCGCACTGCGCCGAGCTGCGTGCGGTACCCCCGGAGCAGCGCGGTCCGCTGCTGGCGCGGCGGCTGCGGGAGGTGGCCGCGGCCCTGCCCGTCCGCGTCGCGCCGCCGCGGCTCGCCCGGCGGGGCAGTGAGCACGCCACCCGGCGCACCACACTGGCGGCGCTCGGGCTGACGGCAGCGGTGACGGCGGCGACGGCGTTCACCCTGGTGTCGGCGGAGCCGTCCCGGGGGCCCGAGCGGGACTGGACGGAGCCGGAGATCACGATGTCGGCGCGCTCCGGCAGCCCCTCGTACAGCGGTTCCCCGTCCGGCACCGCCCCGTCCGGCCGCGCCCTGGTGAGTACCCCGCCCCGGGGGCACGGCCCGCGCGTGGCCCGGCCGCTGCCCGGCCCCGCCGAGCCGCGGACGCGCGCCGACCGGCACGGGCGGCGCATCCAGCCGGGCGACCGCGCCTGGCTGCCGCAGCTTCGCTCCACCAACGCGCGGATGCATCTGAAGAACGTCGAGAAACAGGAGAAACAGGAGAAGCGGGAGGGGCAGGAGAAGTAGGACCCGCCTGGCGCGCACGCGGACGGGCCCGCACTCCGCGAGGGAGTGCGGGCCCGTCCGCACGGGCGCGGGGCGCCCGTCAGGGACCGTCCGCGCGGGTCCCGGGGAGGCAGCCCTCGCGGCGCGGGGTCAGCCGCCCAGCGGCCGGCGGGCGAGAACCGCCGTCTCGGACGGGGTCTTGCCGACCTTCACGCCCGCCGCCTCCAGCGCCTCCTTCTTGGCCTGGGCCGTGCCGGAGGAGCCGGAGACGATGGCGCCCGCATGGCCCATCGTCTTGCCCTCGGGCGCGGTGAAGCCCGCGACATAGCCGACGACCGGCTTGGTCACGTTCTCCTTGATGAAGTCCGCGGCCCGCTCCTCCGCGTCACCGCCGATCTCGCCGATCATCACGATCAGATCGGTGTCGGCGTCCTCCTGGAACGCCTTCAGCGCGTCGATGTGGGTGGTGCCGATGACCGGGTCACCGCCGATGCCGACGCAGGTGGAGAAGCCGATGTCGCGCAGCTCGTACATCATCTGGTAGGTGAGCGTGCCGGACTTGGAGACCAGGCCGATGCGGCCCGGCTTGGTGATGTCGGCCGGGATGATGCCCGCGTTGGACTGGCCGGGGGTGATCAGACCCGGGCAGTTCGGGCCGACGATCCGCGTCCTGCCGCCCTTCTGGGTGGCGTAGTCCCAGAAGTAGGCGGTGTCGTGGACGGCGATGCCCTCGGTGATCACGACGGCCAGCGGGATCTCGGCGTCGACCGCCTCGATGACCGCGTCCTTGGTGAACTTCTCCGGGACGAAGATGACGGTGACGTCCGCGCCCGTCTGCTCCATCGCCTCCTTGACGCCGCCGAAGACCGGCACCTCGGTGCCCTCGAAGTCCACGGTGGTGCCGGCCTTGCGCGGGTTCACGCCGCCGACGATGTTGGTGCCGGATGCCAGCATCCGCTTGGTGTGCTTCTGGCCCTCCGAGCCGGTCATCCCCTGGACGATGACCTTGCTCTCCTTGGTGAGGAAGATAGCCATGGTGTGTCGGTGTCCTTGCTCCGTCGGTCCGGTCGGTCCGTCTCGTCCGGGATCAGTTGGCTGCCAGCTCGGCGGCCTTGTCCGCCGCGCCGTCCATCGTGTCCACCTGCTGGACGAGCGGATGGTCGGCGTCGTTCAGGATCTTGCGGCCCAGCTCGGCGTTGTTCCCGTCGAGGCGGACGACCAGCGGCTTGCTGACGTCCTCGCCCTTGGACTTGAGCAGCTCCAGCGCCTGCACAATGCCGTTGGCCACCGCGTCACAGGCGGTGATGCCGCCGAAGACATTCACGAAGACCGACTTGACGTCCGGGTCCCCGAGGATGATCTCCAGGCCGTTCGCCATGACCTCGGCGGAGGCGCCGCCGCCGATGTCGAGGAAGTTGGCCGGCTTGACGTCGCTGTGCTTCTCGCCCGCGTACGCCACCACGTCCAGGGTGGACATGACCAGGCCCGCGCCGTTGCCGATGATGCCGACCTGGCCGTCGAGCTTGACGTAGTTGAGGCCCTTGGCCTTGGCGGCGGCCTCCAGCGGGTTGGCCGCGGCCTTGTCCTCCAGGGCCTCGTGCTCCGGCTGGCGGAAGGCGGCGTTGGCGTCCAGCGACACCTTGCCGTCCAGCGCGATGACCTTGCCCTCGGCGGTCTTGACGAGCGGGTTGACCTCGACCAGGAGGGCGTCCTCCCGGACGAACACATCCCACAGCTTCACCAGGACGTGGGCGACCTGGTCGATCAGCTCGGCCGGGAACTTCGCGGCCTCGGCGATCTCACGGGCCTTGGCCTCGGTGACGCCCTCGATGGCGTCCACCGGGATCTTGGCCAGCGCCTCCGGCTTGGTGGCCGCGACCTCCTCGATCTCGACACCGCCCTCGACGGAGGCCATGGCCAGGAAGGTGCGGTTGGTGCGGTCGAGGAGGAAGGAGACGTAGTACTCCTCCGCGATGTCGGCCGTCGCCGCGAGCATCACCTTGTGGACCGTGTGGCCCTTGATGTCCATGCCCAGAATCTGGCCGGCCTTCTCCACCGCTTCCGCCGGATCGCCGGCCAGCTTCACGCCGCCCGCCTTGCCCCGGCCTCCGGTCTTGACCTGGGCCTTGACGACCGCCCGGCCGCCGAGCCGCTCGGCCACCCCGCGCGCCGCCTCCGGCGTCTCGATGACTTCACCGGCCAGCACCGGTACGTCATGCTTGGCGAAGAGGTCCCTCGCCTGGTACTCGAACAGGTCCACGCGCGTCCGTCCCCTTAGATCAGTGGTCTCGCGGTCGTTGGTCAGCGTGGGCGTGCCGCGAGGCCGCGGCGTCCACGGGGCGCGCGGCATGTCCGCCTTGCAGGTTAGCGCCGGTGTGTGTGCCAGGCATAAATCACGGGTCACACCTGGGCGGTGAGACGGGTCACAACCGGGCCGCGGAGGGCGCCCCGGCGTGGCCCGAAAGGGGGACGGGGCCGCGGGGCCGCGCCGGGGCCGACCGCGCCCCGGGCCCGCTCAGTCGCCGAGCGGCAACGGCCGCTTCTCCAGCGCCGCCGCCATGACCTCGGGAAACCGGTCGGGCGTACAGGCGAAGGCCGGGGCGCCGAGCGCGGCGAGCGACGCGGCGTGCTCCCGGTCGTACGAGGGCGCCCCCTCGTCGGACAGCGCCAGCAGCGTCACGAACTGCACCCCGGCCGCCTTCATCGCCGCGACCCGCTTCAGCATCTCCTCCCGTATCCCCCCTTCGTACAGATCGCTGATCAGCACCACGACCGTCTCGGCCGGGCGGGTGATCCGGGACTGGCAGTACGCCAGCGCGCGGTTGATGTCCGTACCGCCGCCGAGCTGGGTGCCGAACAGCACGTCAACCGGGTCGTCCAGCTCGTCGGTCAGATCGACGACGCTGGTGTCGAAGACGACCAGCCGGGTGTCCAGCGCCCGCATCGAGGCGAGCACCGCGCCGAACACCGACGCGTACACCACGGAGGCCGCCATCGAACCCGACTGGTCGATACAGAGCACGACCTCCTTCTTGACGGACTGCGCGGCCCGGCCGTACCCGATCAGGCGCTCGGGGACGACGGTGCGGTGCTCCGGCAGATAGTTCTTGAGGTTGGCCCGAATCGTGCGGTTCCAGTCGATGTCGCGGTGCCGGGGGCGGTGCACCTTCGCGGAGCGGTCGAGCGCCCCGGTGAGCGTCGACCGGGTGCGCGTGGCGAGGCGCTTCTCCAGCTCGGCGACGACCTTGCGGACCACGGCGCGCGCCGTCTCCCTGCTGCTCTCCGGCATCGCCCTGCTGAGCGACAGCAGCGTGCCGACCAGGTGCACATCCGGCTCGACGGCCTCCAGCATCTCCGGCTCCAGCAGCAGCGCGCTCAGCCCCAGCCGGTCGATGGCGTCCCGCTGCATCACCTGGACGACGGAGCTGGGGAAGTAGGTGCGGATGTCGCCGAGCCAGCGGGCGGCCTGCGGCGCCGACCCGCCCAGACCGGCACCCCGCTTCGCGGGCTGGCCGGCGCCGTTGCTCCCCCGGC
>NZ_JAAKZZ010000513.1 GCF_011045075.1 Streptomyces boncukensis | reverse complement strand
CCGCGCCCCCGCGCGCCCCCGGAGCCAGGGCTCCGCCGCCGTACACGGAAGCCTCACTCCCCGGCGTACATCCGTGCGATGACGTCCTCGATGTCCGGCTCCCGCAGCGACAGGTCCATCAGCGGATACGCGTCCGCGATCTGCGAGACGATCGGCGCCGCGCTCGCCGAGGCCGGGAACGCGAGCCACTGGCGCGGCCCCTCCGTCCGTACGGTCCGCGCCCCGTGCACCCCCTCGATCGGGGGCAGCTCGCGCTCCAGGTCGACCACCAGGGTGCGTTCGCTCTCCCCGGCCTCGTGCAGCCCGGCGAGCGCCCCGTCGTACATCAGGCCGCCGTGGTCGATGACCATCACGCGCTTGCACAGCTGCTCGATGTCGGTGAGGTCGTGGGTGGTCAGCAGCACGGTGGTGCCCTGTTCGGCGTTCAGCTCGCGCAGGAACCCCCGCACCCGCGCCTTGCTGATGACGTCCAGCCCGATCGTCGGCTCGTCCAGATACAGCACGTCCGGGTCGTGCAGCAGCGCGGCCGTGATGTCGCCCCGCATCCGCTGCCCCAGCGAGAGCTGCCGTACGGGGACGTCCAGCAGCCCGTCCAGGTCCAGCAGCTCGACGCAGCGCTCCAGGTTGGCCCGGTAGCGCGCCTCGGGGATGCGGTACATCCGGCGCACCAGCCCGTACGAGTCGCGCAGCGGCAGGTCCCACCACAGGGTGGTGCGCTGCCCGAAGACGACACCGATGCGGCGCACCAGACGCGTCCGCTCCCGCGCGGGGTCGAGCCCGGCGACCCGCAGCCGGCCGCCGCTGGGCGTGAGGATGCCGGTGAGCATCTTGATGGTGGTCGACTTCCCCGCGCCGTTCGGGCCGATGTAGCCCACCATTTCGCCGTGCGGAACGGTGAACGAAATGCCGTCGACAGCGCGCACCTCCTCCCGGACGCGCCGGAAGGGACCGCTGCCCTTCCTGCGGACCCGGAACGTCTTCGACAGTTCCGCCACCTCGATGAGGTCACTCATGCACAGCTCCCGATCAGCTCCCCGTGCTCCGGTATGCCCGCAGGCCCGCCCGCCACGCCAGTCCGGACAGCGCACAGCACAGCAGCGCGACGGCGGGAGCGGCGAAGTCCACCCAGCCGGGCAGTGCGAGCGGATCGTCGCGGCCCAGTACGCGCAGCGCGGGCAGCCAGTTGACGAAGGCGAGCGGCACCACGAAGGTCACACCGCGCACCAGGTCCTTGGCGAAGATGGTCGGCGGGTACTGCAGCAGCGTCGTGCCGCCGTAGGTGAAGGCGCTCTGCACCTCCGCCGCGTCCTGTGCGAAGAACTGGAAGGCGGCACCGGCGACGAAGACGCTGCCGAAGATGGCGGCCCCGCACACCACCATCATGACGACCATCAGCGCCTTCAGCGGCGTCCAGTCCAGCTCCAGCCGCAGCAGCGCCCAGCCGAGCACCAGGCCGCCCTGGGTGACGCGCGAGAGCCGGCGCAGTGCGAACCGGTCGGCGGCGATCTGGCTGAGCACGGGAACGGGCCGCAGCAGCAGCACGTCCATCGTGCCGTCCCGCACCCGTGCGCCGACCCGCTCCAGATTGCCCAGCAGCAGGTCGGACAGGCCGAAGGCGACGCTGGACGTGCCGTACAGAAAGGCGACCTCGGGCAGCGAGAAGCCACCGAGCGCGTCGACGTGCGCGAACATGATCATGATCGCGGCGAAGTCGAGGAAGGTCGTCACGAAGCTCACAGCGGCGACGATCGCGAAGGAGGTGCGGTACGCCAGGGTGGAGCGCACCCACATCCGGACGATGAGGCCGTACGCGCGCAGCCCCCACAGCGCCCGCGCGGCCCGCCCCTCGGCCGCCAGGCCCGCCAGGCCCGGCTCAGCCACCCTGCACCACCACTCGCCGGGTGGCGACCGCCTGCAGCAGCCGCCCGGCGCCCAGCAGCACGGCGACCCACACCGCCTGGAAGCCGAAAGCGGCGGCCAGGCCGAGCCCGCGGCGCTCCTCCAGCAGCACATCGGCGGGCACCTGGAGAGTGGCCGCCCAGGGCAGCCAGCCGACCACCTCGCCGAAGGTGCCGGGGAAGACGGTGAGCGGCAGCAGCATCCCGGAGAAGAAGACGCTCAGCAGCATGCTCAGCCCGTTCACCCCGGTCGAGTCCAGCAGCCAGAAGGTGCTCAGTGCGAACAGGTAGCGCAGCGCGAAACTGACGACCACCCCGAGCACGGCCGCCAGCAGGAAGTACAGCCACACCAGCGGTGCGGTGGGCAGCGCGTGCGGGAAGGCGAGCGCGCCGGCGAGCATCGGTACCACCCCCCGGCCGAGCAGCTGGAAGGCGGCCCGGCCGAGGTCGGCGGCGAGCCACCACAGCTGCAGGTCCACGGGGCGGTACAGGTCGACCGCGATATCGCCGCTGCGGATGCGCTCCTGCAACTCCTCCTGGAACCCGCCGCCCATGATCGCCGCCGTCGCCAGCAGCGCCTGCCCGGTCCATACGAAGGTGAGCGCCTGTACCTGGTCGTATCCGCCCAGGTCAGGCCGTACGCTCCAGAGCGCGACGAACGTGTAGGCGAGGATGAAACCGAAGACCGTGTTGGTGAACACACCGGCCACGGTGGCCACGCGGTAGGTGGCGTACCGCCGGAAGCCACTGATCGCCACCGCGAAATAGAGACGGAGAACACGCATCCTTCCGGGCTCCTCCACCGTCTCACAAGTAGCATTTCCGTACGAGAACGCAGCGATGGACACTAGCCCGGCACACGGGAGGGCGGCCAGCGATTTCTTCGCTGAGCCGGGTGACGGGACCGGACCGGCCGGCCGAGCGGAGGCTCGCGGCTGATGCGCTCCGCTCCCGCGTTCCGATGCGGTTGATGCGACAGTGGTTTACGGGGCGTATACGGGATTCGCCCGATATTGGACGAGGAGTCCCTGCAGACATGAGCGACGAACCGAACAGCGGAGCCCCGGGCTGGGCTTCGAGGCCCGAAGGTCCGTCCCATACGCCCCATGGATCCAACATGCCCGATTCATCCGATAATCCTGATCACCCCGGCAAGAAGCGCCGCCGCACCGGCTGGCGGCGCCTCATCCCGACCTGGCGCATGGTGCTGGGCGGGGTGCTCCTCGTCATCCTGCTGCTGTCCGGCGCGATGGTGGCGGGCTATCTGCTGGTGAGCATTCCCGAGCCGAACAAGGCGGCCGCCGCGCAGACCAACGTCTACCTCTACGCGGACGGCAGCCAGATCGCCCGGGACGGCGAGGTCAACCGCGAGAACGTCCGGCTCAAGACCGTGCCCAAGGACGTGCAGCACGCCGTGCTGGCCGCCGAGGACCGTGACTTCTACCACGAGTCCGCCGTCGACCCCAAGGCCATGGCCCGCGCGGGCTGGAACATGCTGACCGGCGGAGAGCGCCAGTCCGGTTCCACCATCACCCAGCAGTACGTGAAGAACTTCTATCTCAACCAGGACCAGACGGTCACCCGCAAGGCCAAGGAGTTCTTCATCGCGATCAAGCTCGATCGCGAGGTGAGCAAGGACGACATCCTGCAGGGCTACCTCAACACGAGCTACTTCGGCCGCAACTCGTACGGCATCCAGTCGGCCGCACACGCCTACTACGGCAAGGACGTGGGCGATCTCACCGTGGCCCAGGGCGCCTATCTGGCGGCGCTGGTGAACTCCCCCAACGCCTACGACACCCGCGTCCACCCCGAGAACCGCAAGGCCGCCGTCGCCCGCTGGAACTACGTGCTCAACGGGATGGTCAAGGAGGGCTGGCTGGACAAGTCCGAGCGGAAGGGCATGAAGTTCCCCGAGCCGGACGCGCCCAAGCCGCCGACCGGGCTGTCCGGCGAGCGCGGCTACCTGGTCGAGGCCGCGAAGAACTACCTCATCCACAACAAGATCGTCGATGAGAAGCGGCTGAGCGCCGGCGGCTTCCGCATCACCACCACCTTCCAGCCGAAGAAGCAGAAGGCGATGCGGGACGCGGTCGACGACAAGCTGATGTCGCAGCTCGACAAGAAGGCCCGCAAGATCGACAAGTATGTCCGCGCGGGCGGCGCCTCCGTCGATCCCAAGACCGGCAAGGTCGTCGCGATGTACGGCGGCATCGGCTATACGAAGCAGTACACCAACGCCGCCACCACCCGCGAGTACCAGGTGGGCTCCACCTTCAAGCCGTTCGTCTACACCTCGGCCCTGCAGAACAACGCCAAGACCCAGAACGGCAGCCGCATCACCGCGCGCACCGTGTACGACGGCACCAACAAGCGCGAGGTCGTGAGCAACGGCCGCGGCACCGGCTACGCACCCGAGAACGAGGACCACAGGTCCTACGGCCGGATCCCCGTCAGCACCGCCATGGACAAGTCCGTGAACTCGGTCTTCGCGCAGATGGGCATCGACGTCGGCCCGCAGAGAGTCAAGGACACCGCGATCGACCTGGGCGTCCCCAAGGACGTGCCGAACATGCCGGCGGACGGCTCCATCTCGCTGGGCGTCGCCAACGGCGCCCCGCTCGACATGGCCCAGGCGTACGCGACGCTCGCCAACCACGGCAAGCACGGCCACTACAGCATGGTCGAGAAGGTGACCCGGGGCGGCGAGGCCGTCAAGCTGCCCAAGCGCGAGGTCAAGCAGGCGGTTCCCCGGACCGCAGCCGACTCGACGACGGCCGTCCTGCGCAGCGTCGTCCAGAAGGGCACGGGGACGACGGCGCTGGCGGCCGGGCGCCCGGCGGCGGGCAAGACCGGTACGGCCGAGGAGGACAAGGCCGCCTGGTTCGCGGGCTACACCCCGGACCTGTCCACCGTGATCGCCGTGATGGGCAAGAACCCGGACGGCGGCGCGCAGAAGCCGCTGTACGGGGCCGCCGGCCGCCCCCGGATCAACGGCGGCGGCTTCCCGGCCGAGATCTGGGCCCAGTACACGAAGGAGGCGCTGGAGGGGAAGCCGGTGCAGAACTTCAAGCTCGACACCAACGGCGCGTCCGTCGAGCCACCCGTCACCCAGGCCCCCACC
>NZ_JAAKZZ010000512.1 GCF_011045075.1 Streptomyces boncukensis | reverse complement strand
CGCGCACCCCGCGCACCCCGCGCACCCCGGATGCCGAGTCGGCGAAGCGGACCGCGCGCGCCACCCGGCGCCGCCACGACCGCGAGATCCTCGCCCTCGCCCTCCCCGCCTTCGGCGCGCTCGTCGCGGAGCCCCTCTTCGTCATGGCCGACAGCGCCATCGTCGGCCACCTCGGCACCCCGCAGCTCGCCGGGCTCGGCGTCGCGGCGGCCCTGCTGCAGACCGGCGTCAACATCTTCGTCTTCCTCGCGTACGCCACCACCGCCGCCGTCGCCCGCCGCCTCGGCGCCGGGGACCTGCCCGCCGCGCTCCGCCAGGGCGTCGACGGCATCTGGCTCGCGCTGCTGCTCGGCGCCGCGGTCGTCGCCGTCGTCCTGCCCGCCGCTCCGGGGCTGGTGGGCCTGTTCGGCGCCTCGGAGGCGGCGGCGCCGCACGGCGTCACCTATCTGCGCATCAGCGCGCTCGGCATCCCCGCCATGCTCGCCGTCCTCGCCGCCACCGGTGTGCTGCGCGGCCTGCAGGACACCCGCACCCCGCTCTATGTCGCCCTCGGCGGCTTCACCGCCAACGCCGGACTCAACCTCCTGCTCGTCTACGGCCTCCACCTGGGCATCGCGGGCTCCGCCTGGGGCACGGTGATCGCGCAGTGGGCGATGGCCGCCGTCTACCTGACGGTCGTGGTGCGCGGGGCGCGGCGGCACGGCGCGCCGCTGCGGCCCGACCTCGCCGGGATCCGGGCCTGCGCCCAGGCCGGGGCGCCGCTGCTGATCCGTACGCTCTCGCTGCGGGCCGTGCTGCTGATCGCCACGGCGGTCGCGGCGCGGCTGGGGGACGCGGACGTGGCCGCGCACCAGATCACGCTCACCCTCTGGTCGCTGCTGTCCTTCGCGCTGGACGCCATCGCGATCGCCGGGCAGGCCATCATCGGCCGCTTTCTGGGCGCCTCGGACGAGGCGGGCGCACGGGCGGCCTGCCGCCGGATGGTGCAGTGGGGCGTGCTGTCGGGTGCCGTACTGGGCGCGCTGGTCGCGCTGGTGCGCCCGGTGTTCATGCCGCTGTTCACGACGGACCCGTCGGTGGTCGACCAGCTGACGCCGGTCCTGCTGGTCGTGGCGGTGACCCAGCCGGTCGCCGGGGTCGTCTTCGTGCTGGACGGCGTGCTGATGGGCGCCGGGGACGGGCCGTATCTGGCGGGCGCCATGCTGGTGACGCTCGCGCTGTTCGCGCCCGCGGCGCTGCTGGTCCCCGTGCTGGGCGGGGGCCTCACCGCGCTGTGGTGGACGGTGGCGGGACTGATGATGGGCACGCGGCTGGTCACCCTGTGGCTCCGCGCCCGCTCGGGGCGCTGGGTGGTGACCGGCGCGGTGCGGGCGTGACCAGGACGTACGGGCGCGGCGTGCGGGCGTGACGGGACGCGTGCGGGCGCCCGGAACGCCGCGAGGGCCCCACCCGGTGCGGGTGGGGCCCTCGGCGTCGGCCGGGCCTGGCGCGGCGTTACGCCGCGCTGACCTCGACGTCCAGCGTGGCGGCCACATCGGCGTGCAGCCGGATCGAGACCTGGTGGGAGCCCAGGGACTTGATCGGCGAGCCCAGCTCGACGCGGCGCTTGTCGACCTCGGGGCCGCCCGACGCCTTGACGGCGTCGGCGATGTCGGCCGGGGTCACGGAGCCGAACAGCCGGCCCTGGTCGCCGGCGCGGACCTGCAGACGGACCCTGAGGCCCTCCAGCCGACCCTTGATCTCGCTGGCCTGCTCGATCGTCGCGATCTCATGGATCTTGCGGGCACGGCGGATCTGCTCGACGTCCTTCTCGCCGCCCTTGGTCCAGCGGATCGCGAAACCGCGCGGGACCAAGTAGTTGCGGGCGTAGCCGTCCTTCACCTCGACGACGTCGCCGGCGGCACCGAGGCCGGAGACCTCGTTGGTCAGGATGATCTTCATGATGCGGTCACCCTTTCCTTAGCGCGCGGTCGAGGTGTAGGGCAGCAGCGCCATCTCCCGGCTGTTCTTGACTGCCGTGGCGACGTCGCGCTGGTGCTGGGTGCAGTTGCCGGTGACCCGGCGGGCACGGATCTTGCCGCGGTCGGAGATGAACTTCCGCAGCAGGTTCGTGTCCTTGTAGTCGACGTAGGAGATCTTCTCCTTGCAGAACACGCAAACCTTCTTCTTCGGCTTGCGAGCAGGCGGTTTCGCCATGTCTCTCTTCTCCAGATCAGTTCGCTCAGAAGGGTGGCTCGTCCGAGTAGCCGCCGCCACCGCCACCGCCGCCGGGGCCGCCGCCACCGGGGCCGCCGCCCCAGCCGCCACCGCCGCCCTGGCCGCCGCCCGCGGGGGCGCCCGTGGCCCACGGGTCGCCCGCGGGGCCGCCGCCCTGCTGGCCGCCGCCGGGGCCGCCGCCCCAGCCGCCGCCACCGCCCTGGCCGCCGCCGAAGCCGCCGCCCTGGCCGCCCCGCCCGGTGGTCTTGGTGACCTTGGCCGTCGCGTTGCGGAGGCTGGCGCCGACCTCGTCGACGTCCAGCTCGTAGACCGTGCGCTTGATGCCCTCGCGGTCCTCGTACGAGCGCTGCTTGAGGCGGCCCTGCACGATGACCCGGGTGCCCTTGGTGAGGGACTCGGCGACGTTCTCCGCCGCCTGCCGCCAGACCGAGCAGGTCAGGAACAGGCT
This sequence comes from Streptomyces boncukensis, assembly GCF_011045075.1. Lineage (GTDB taxonomy): Bacteria > Actinomycetota > Actinomycetes > Streptomycetales > Streptomycetaceae > Streptomyces > Streptomyces boncukensis. Next base: position 2,365 of record NZ_JAAKZZ010000512.1, on the reverse strand, counting down.
CTCGCCGTCCTTCCACTCGTTGGTCTGCCGGTCGAAGGTGCGGGGGGTGGACGCGACGCGGAACTTCGCGACCGCCGCACCGGAGGGGGTGAAGCGCAGCTCGGGGTCGTCGACAAGGTTGCCGACGACCGTGATGACGGTCTCGCCTGCCATGGGTGAACCTCTCGGCGGGTGCTGCTGGCTGCTGTGGTGCTGAGTGTGCTGTGCTGCTGCGGGGTGCTACTCGGATACGGGTCGGTCACCGGACGGCCGGGCCGCCAGCCCCGGACCTCAGTGGGTCGAGGGACGGAGGACCTTGGTCCGCAGGACGGACTCGTTCAGGTTCATCTGACGGTCGAGTTCCTTGACCACGGCAGGCTCGGCCTGCAGGTCGATGACCGAGTAGATGCCCTCGGGCTTCTTGTTGATCTCGTAGGAGAGACGACGACGGCCCCAGGTGTCGACCTTCTCGACCTTCCCGCTGCCCTCGCGGACGACGGAAAGGAAGCTCTCGATCAGGGGGGAGACTGCGCGCTCCTCCAGATCGGGGTCGAGGATGACCATCACCTCGTAGTGACGCATGTGGAACCCACCTCCTCTGGACTCGGCGGCCACGGTCGTTCCGTGGCAGGAGGGTCGTGATGCGTGTCCGCGCGGCCCGGATGCGCACCCGGGGTGCGGCCGGATACCGCGCAGACGGACCAGCGTACCCGTCCCGGGCCTTCCGGTTGAAATCCGGTGGGATCTCCCCGCACTCTGGACATCTCGGGTGTGAGCGGCGTTACAGATCGCGCCGCGTCCGGTCAGGAGGTGCCCCATGGCACAGGCAGTGCGCCGTAGCCCCTTGAGTCACTTCAGCCACTTCAGCCCCTTTGCGTTTCTCAACAGCGACGGCAGGCCGCATCCCGTGGAGAACTCGTTCGCGGCGGTGACGCTGCTGCTCGGCGGCGTGGCGGCCATCACCGCGATCTGGGACGGGCTGCATCTGGTCAGCTCGTGGACGGGCCTGGCGGGGGTCGCGACCGGGATGTGGGCCCAGTTCATCTCCGCGACGACGGGTGAGCGCTTCGTCACCGTCATCGGACTCGGTGCCGCGGCCGTGGGGATGTACCTGGGAGTGGCGCACGGCGGCTTCATCACCTGAGCCCTGCCGGGAACGGGGCGCCCGCGGGCCCAGTAGGCTTCCGGCGAGCATCACTCAGTTCGCCGGAGGAGCGTCCCGCATGAGTCTGACCCTGAGGGCCATCAGCCGAGAGCAGCATCTGGCGTACATCCAGAGCCTGCCGTCAGCCAGCCACTGCCAGATTCCCGCCTGGGCGGATGTGAAGAGCGAGTGGCGCGCGGAGAACCTGGGCTGGTTCGACGAGCGGACGGGCGAGATGGTCGGGGCCGGACTGGTGCTGTACCGGCAGCTGCCGAAAGTGAAGCGGTATCTGGCGTATCTGCCCGAGGGCCCGGTGATCAACTGGTATGCGCCGAACCTGGAGGAGTGGCTGCAGCCGATGCTGGCGCATCTGAAGAAGCAGGGCGCCTTCTCGGTGAAGATGGGCCCGCCCGTGGTGATCCGGCGCTGGGACGCGTCGACGATCAAGAAGGGCATCCAGGACCCGGATGTGAAGCGGCTGCGGGACGTGGAGGCCGACCAGATCGAGCCGCGCGCGTTCGAGGTCGCCGACAAGCTGCGGCGGATGGGCTGGCAGCAGGGCGAGGACGGCGGCGCGGGCTTCGGCGACGTCCAGCCGCGCTACGTCTACCAGGTGCCGCTGGAGGGCCGCTCGCTGGAGGAGGTCCACAAGGGCTTCAACCAGCTGTGGCGCCGCAACATCAAGAAGGCGGACAAGGCGGGCGTCCAGGTCGTCCAGGGCAACATGCTCAACCCCTACGACCTCGACGAGTGGCAGCGGCTGTACGAGATCACCGCGGAGCGCGACCGGTTCCGCCCGCGCCCCAAGGCGTACTTCGAGCGCATGTGGAAGGTGCTGAACGCCGAGGACCCGAACCGGATGCGGCTGTACTTCGCCGAGCACGAGGGCGAGCGGATCTCGGCGGCCACCATGCTGATCGTCGGCGGCCACGTCTGGTACTCCTACGGCGCCTCGGCGAACCACAAGCGCGAGGTGCGTCCGTCGAACGCCATGCAGTGGCGGATGCTGCAGGACGCGTACGCGCTGGGCGCCGGCGTGTACGACCTGCGCGGCATCAGCGACTCGCTGGACGAGACGGACCACCTGTTCGGGCTGATCCAGTTCAAGGTGGGCACCGGCGGGGTGGCGGCCGAGTACCTCGGCGAGTGGGACTTCCCGCTCAACAAGCTGCTGCACAAGGCGCTGGACATCTATATGAACCGGCGCTGACGCTCACAGGCGTTTCCTCCGGCCCCACCCAC
>NZ_JAAKZZ010000511.1 GCF_011045075.1 Streptomyces boncukensis | reverse complement strand
CTCTCGACCGCCCCAGCACCCCGCCCGGCGTCAGCTCCCCCGACTTCCCCGACGGTGACGCGGGCTGGCCCGCTACCACCGGCGAGGTCCGTACGCAGGGCACCTTCACGCTGGCGTCCGGCGGGGAGAAGGACGTGGTCACGTACGAATACTGGATGGACTCCAGGCCCGACCCCGTCAAGGTCGACGCCCCGTCCCCCGGGGCCGACGCCGACGTGAAGCTCACTCCCAACTGGGCAGGTCCGCAGAACCTGTACGTACGCAGCATCGACCGCGCCGGCAACCGCTCGGACACCCGCACCTACCTCTTCTACGCCAACAGCCTGTCCGAACCCGACAAGCCCGGTGACATCAACGGCAGCGGCAACGCCGACCTGTGGGGCATCGACGGCAAGGGCATCCTGCACCGCTGGCGAGACCAGGGCGACGGCACCCTCAAGGACGACCCCAAGCGGGCCTCCAACACGACCTGGAACAACGCCCAGGTCACCCACCGCGGCGACTGGAACGGCGACGGCGACGGCTACCTCGACACCAGCCGCGACCCCGTCCTCATCGGGGACACCGGAGCGGACCACGTCACCCTGGCCGCGCCCGGCGACTTCACCGGGGACGGACGCGTCGACCTCCTCGTACGCGGCGAGTCCTCCGGAGGCAATCTGTACGTCTACCACGGCGGACGCCCCGACGGCATCGGCATCGGCAACCCCGAGCACCGCACCCGCATCGGCTGGAACTGGGGCACCGACACCGTCCCGCTGTTCACTGCGGCCCCCGATGCCGACAACAACGGCAAGCTCGACTTGTGGGCCACCACAGCGGGCAGCGGCCGACTCCGCTTCTTCGCCAACCACACCGCCGACGGCCCCGAGAAGGTCACCGCGGTCTCCGAAGCATTTGCCGGATACCGCTCACTGGGGTGACACCCACCGGGGGCCACCATGCCCGTGTCCACAACGGAGAGAGGATGCCGACAGTGCCGTCGTATGCCGTTGCGTTCGGCGAGACCGAGTCGGCGCTGAGACGCTATCGACAGCGGGCACGGGGGTGGCTCGGACTGGGGCTGGGGCTGAGCACAGCGGGGCTGGCAGTCGGCCCGGCCGCTGGCATCGCCGAGGGCGGCTGGGCAGCCACGGTCGCCGCCTGGGGCCTCGGCACGGGTCTGGTCGTCCTGGTGATCGGCACGGGAAGTGTCCTGACCGCGCGCCGGATGCGGGAGGCGCTGTCGGCCGGGCCGTGGGCCGCCTGGGCAGCCCTGGACATCCCGCCGGGCGCGGGAGCGCCCCGCCTCGTGGTGCGGGACCCGGACGCCGAGGAACTGCGAGCGTTCACGCCCGTCGTCATGTGGCAGCGCCACCACGTGGCCGTCCCCGGTCCCACCGGGGTGCTGTGGTGGTGCGGCGACCCGCTGCGCGGGGGAGTGATCGCACAGCCGGGCGGCGGGACACTCGTGTGGGTACGGCCGACCCGCACGCGCCGCCGGCGGATGAGGGATATACGGGGTGCGGAGGCGTCCGGCCTCCTGCGGCGGCCCGCGCCCGCGCAGCCGCAGCCCTCGCACAGCGGCCTGCCGGCGGCGCACCCGCGTACCGGACCGCCCCGCAGGCGGCGCATGCCGGTGTTCCGCTGGATCGCGCTGCTCGGTGCGGTACTCACGGGTCTGGGGTTCGCCTGGTCCACGGCGGCGGACCGGGACCCGCAGATCGAGCTGACCGTGCGCTCCGAGGACCGGCAGGGAAACTGCACCGTCACCTGGCGCGACCCGGACAGCGGCAGGCTCCGCGAGGGCCCGTTCAGGTGCGATCCGGGCCGGGACCCGATTCTGAGCGACTGGGCGACCGGCTGGGTCGTGTCCTACGGGCCGTGGAAGGGCGACCTCTACAACGCCGACTTGGAAGGCACGCCCGCGAACGCGGTGAACGACGCCCTCCTCCTGTCGGGACTGCTGATCTTCGGCGGCTCGGCGGCCGCGGGCGGCATCCGGACCGCCCGGCGCCTGGCCGGCCGACACCGCGCCCGGCGCCTGGCGGCGCAAGCCTCCACCGGCCCGGAGCCGTCGCCGACACCGCTGCCCACCGGCGTGGACCTGTCCTACGCCGCCGCCTGCGAGGCAGCACAGCGCACGGCCCGGCCCCGGACGCGGATCAGCGGCCGACGGCGCGAGGCCGACGTGCGCACTGCTCCGTGGTGGCGGGTGCGCACCCTCCTGCGCATGTCACAGCTCACCGACGTTCTCCTGGGCACAGTCGGCGCCCTGGCACCCCTGCTGTACTGGCGGCTGGTCGACGACGGTGAGTTCCACCCCCTCATGCTGGCCGCTCTCGGCGGGGTCGGAGCGGTGGTGGCGGGACATCGGGCCAGGACGCAGGGACTCCCCGCCGTGCGCGAACTCGTCCGTGCCGCACAGGCCCCCGTACCGGTGCTCAGGTCGTACGCACTGCTGCCCGACCCCCACGACGCGACACCGGTGCTGGTCTTCTTCCCCGCCGGCGCGGGGCCGGACGCCATGCCCGTAGCGATCCTCGCCGTGTGTCCCCCGGGCCCGCGCCGACGGCCGTGGGCAGGGCTTCCCGCACCGGTCGGCACGGCCGACCTGCGAGGCTGGCTGAACAAAGACCCCACTGTCGTGCCCTGGATCGACGGACGCCCCCTGTGGCCCCTCCACTCCCTGCGAGAAGTCCACATCGACACCCCCGAAGACCGCGAAGACGTCGCACTCCTGCTCGGCGGGCAACCGGCGCCCCGGCGATGACGCCACGTTATGACGTGTCACGGCGTGTCAGCGAATCCGGCACCCGGTACGGCGGGTACCGGGCCGTGTGCGGCGGTGGTTCCCCGGCCTCGGGGCTCCTGGTGCGGCGACCACCAGCCGGTAGGGACGCTCGTGCGAGTGACGACGCCAGGACACGGCGCTACCCGGCCTCCGCGGCCTACCATGATGGCCTCGGCAGCACGTCGGCGAGGAGGACATGTGACCAGCCCGGCACACCACTCCATTCCCGTACGCCCCGGTCATCTGCGGGAGGCCGCAGACCGCATCGAGCAGGCCACAGGCATGCGTGTCGAGATCATCGGAGGAACCCTGGTGATGTCCCCGAGCCCGAGCGGAAAGCACGCCGGGATCGTGATCGACCTGCGTGACGCGATCCGACCAGGGCTGCCGGACGTGTGCGAGGCGTTCGAGAACGTCTCGGTCCCCATGCCCGGCGATCCGGACGACTACGCCACCCCGGACCTCACCATCGGCCCCCGGTCCTTCAAAGATCGCGACGAGTGGCTGCTCGACGCGGACGCGGTGGAGCTGGCGGTCGAGGTCATCTCGCCGAACGAGCGCTTGAAAGGAATCAACGAGAAGACCGCCTGGTACGCATCGGCGCGCGTCACGTATCTCCTCCAGATCGATCCCCGAACGGGAACGTGGAGTCTCTTCAGCCGCCCCGACCACGCTGAATCGGAGTACCGGGGCGTCATCCACGGCAAGTACGGCGAATCCGTCCCGCTGCCGACAGAACTGGGCGGCGAGCTGAACACCAACGGGCTGGCTCGTTACGGGGCTTGAAGCCGAGCGGGGACACAGCGCGAGGCTGTCAGAGCTGCCCTGCATGCTGTGGAGGGGGCTGAGGCTCAGCTCCTTTGACCACCACCACCGAACCGGATGCTTGAACGCGTGTAGATGACGCCGAGAGCCTGCCGCGGTGCCGGATCACACGTTGAAGCGGAACTCCACCACGTCGCCGTCCCGCATCACATAGTCCTTGCCCTCCATACGGGCCTTGCCGCGGGCGCGGGCCTCGGCGACCGAGCCGGCGTCGACCAGGTCGTCGTAGGAGATGATCTCGGCCTTGATGAAGCCCTTCTGGAAGTCGGTGTGGATGACGCCGGCGGCCTCGGGGGCTGTGGCGCCCTTCTTCACGGTCCAGGCGCGGGCCTCCTTCGGGCCCGCCGTGAGGTAGGTCTGCAGGCCGAGGGTCTCGAAGCCGACGCGGGCGAGGGTGGCCAGGCCCGGCTCGTCCTGGCCGACGGTCTGCAGGAGCTCCAGGGCCTCCTCCTCGTCCAGCTCGGCGAGGTCGGCCTCCAGCTTGGCGTTGAGGAAGACGGCCTCGGCCGGGGCGACCAGGGCGCGCTGCTCGTCCTTGAAGGACTCGTCGGTCAGCTCGTCCTCGTCCACGTTGAAGACGTAGAGGAACGGCTTGGTGGTGAGCAGGTGCAGGTCGTGCAGCAGCGCCGCCTGCTCGGTGCCCTGCGCGACGCCCGCCGAGAAGAGGGTGCGGCCCTCCTCCAGTACGGCCTTCGCCTCCTGGACGGCCTTCACCTCGGGCTGCCGGTCCTTCTTGACCCGGGCCTCCTTCTCCAGGCGGGGGAGGACCTTCTCGATGGTCTGGAGGTCGGCGAGGATCAGCTCGGTGTTGATCGTCTCGATGTCCTCCTTGGGCGAGATCCGGCCGTCCACGTGCACCACGTTGTCGTCCTGGAACGCCCGGATCACCTGGCAGATCGCGTCGGACTCGCGGATGTTGGCCAGGAACTTGTTGCCCAGGCCCTCGCCCTCGCTCGCGCCGCGCACGATGCCCGCGATGTCCACGAAGTCGACGGTGGCCGGAAGCCGGCGCTCCGAGGAGAAGATCCCGGCGAGCGTGGTGAGCCGGGCGTCCGGGACGCCGACCACGCCGACGTTGGGCTCGATGGTGGCGAACGGATAGTTGGCCGCCAGCACGTCGTTCTTGGTCAGGGCGTTGAACAGGGTCGACTTGCCGACATTCGGCAGGCCGACGATTCCGATCGTGAGCGACACGGGGCGACTGCTTCCTGTTGTGATCTCGGGGATCTCGGGGATCTCTGGTGGTCCGTGGGTTCTGACCCGGCTGGCCCGTCGTCCAGTCTACGAGCGGGCCCGGAGCGCCCCGCACGGCTCTCGCGTGTCCATGACGGCGGCGGGCCGCGCGGACGGCCTACCGTGTCCCGGTGGAGCAACGCAGCGCGCGCACGACCCAGCACGATCCGCGAGAGCCGCAGGGTGCCCCCGGGGGCCGGGGGAACCAGGACGGGAGGG
>NZ_JAAKZZ010000510.1 GCF_011045075.1 Streptomyces boncukensis | reverse complement strand
CCGGTGCCCCGCGCCCCTGCCGCGCCCGGCCGTCCAGTTCTTGGCCCCCACCCGGTAGGCGCCGAAGGCGACCTCGCCGAGCAGCCGCAGCCGCGGATCCTCCCGGCTGTCCGCGCCCAGCTTCTCCTCCAGCAGCTCGACGACCTGCGTCTGGTGGTGGCCCGCCATCACCAGGCTGTGCTTGCGCAGCCCGTCGTGGCCGGCCGCCAGCCGGCGGGTGGCCAGGAAGCGGGGCGCCCAGTCCTCGTCCATGCCGCGGATGGTGTCCACCAGGGTGGCCCGCAGCGCGCCCAGCACCTCGCCGTGCGGCTCGACGGCCGCGAAGGCGGCCACATACGACAGCCACAGCTCGGCCTCGGTGGCCAGGGCGACCGACTCCTTGGACGAGTAGTAGCGGAAGAACGTCCGCTTGGAGACTTCCACCTCGTCCACCAGCTCTTCGAGGGTGACCTCGTCGAAGCCCCGCTCCGTGAAGCGCCGCAGCGCCACGTCCGCGAGCGCCTGCCGGGTGCGGCGCTTCTTGCGCTCCCGCAGGGTGAGGGCCCGGTCGTCCATATACTCACCCTAGCCTGCCGGACCCGGGCAGCCCCTTGCTGTGGGCCACAGCACACCCGCAGCCTGCGACGGATCAGCAAGGGGCAGCCCCCACTCAGCGAGATCCGCAGGACACGCCCTGGCCGTCACTTCCGGTGAGGCGGTCCACGGGGGCGCGACCGGCCGGCTGTTCCGGCTCCTGGGGCTCCGCGCCCTCCGGCACCCCCCGCTCGACCGGTTCACCGGCCGACAGGGTGAGCTCCTCCCCGTAGTGCCGCACCCGCAGCGGCTCGCCGTCTGCCAGTGCGTACCGCACCGTGTCCGGCCGGATCTCGACGCGCAGCGCGCACCCGCGCACCAGGACGGTGAACGCCAGCCGCGCCAGCGCCTCCGGCAGCCGCGGCGCGAACCCGAGCACCGCCTCCTCGCCGTCCCCGTGCAGCCGCATCCCGCCGAGCCCGTACACCAGCGCGATCCACGTCCCGGCGAGCGAGGCCATATGGAGCCCGTCCCGGGTGTTGTTCTCCAGGTTCTCCAGGTCCATCAGCGCGGCCTCGCCCAGGTACGCCCAGGCGAGGCGCCGGTGTCCGGTCTCGGCCGCCATCACGGCCTGCACACACGCCGAGAGCGAGGAGTCCCGTACGGTCAGCGCCTCGTAGTACGCGAAGTTGGCGGCCTTCTGCTCGGGCGTGAAGTCGTCCGGGCAGGCCATCATCGCCAGCACCAGGTCCGCCTGTTTGACCACCTGCTTGCGGTACAGGTCGAAGTACGGGAAGTGCAGCAGGAGCGGATAGTGCTCGCCGTCCGTCGCGTCGAAGTTCCACCGCTCCCGGTCGGTGAATCCGGCGGACTGCTCGTGCACCCCGAACCGGGCGCTGTACGGCACGGCCATGTGCGTGGCGGCGTCCCGCCAGCCGGCGGCCTCCGCGCCGTCCACTCCGAGCCGCCAGGCGTGGTCCGGACAGCGCAGCGCGGCCCGCGCCGCTGCGGCGAGGTTCCGGCGGGCCATCAGGTTGGTGTACAGGTTGTCGCGGACGAGCGCGCTGTACTCGTCGGGGCCGGTGACGCCGTCGATATGGAAGGCGCCGTCCGCGTCCCGGTGGCCCAGCGCGTGCCACAGCCGCGCCGTGTGCACCAGCAGCTCCAGCCCCGGGCCGCGCGCGAACTCCTCGTCGCCCGTGGCGGCCAGATAGCGTTCGACGGCGTCCGCGATGTCGGCGTTGATGTGGAAGGCGGCCGTTCCGGCGGGCCAGTACGCCGAGCACTCCGCGCCGCTGATGGTGCGCCACGGGAACGCGGCCCCGGCCAGCCCCAGTTGCCGCGCCCGCTCCAGCGCCGCGGGGAGCGTGGCGTGCCGCCAGCGCAGCACCGGTCCGACGGTCTCCGGCGCCGTCCAGGTGAGCACCGGCAGCACATAGGACTCGGTGTCCCAGAACGAGTGCCCGTCGTACCCGGTGCCGGTCAGCCCCTTGGCGGGCAGGGGCCGCTGCTCGGCTCGCGCCGCCGACTGCAGCACGTGGAACTGCGCGAAGCGCACCGCCTGCTGCAGCTCCGCGTTGCCGTCCACCTCGACGTCCGCGCGGGACCAGAAGCGGTCCAGATAGTCGCGCTGCGCACGGGCCAGCCCGTCCCAGCCGGTGCTCTGCGCGGTGGCGACGGCCCCCTCGACCTGGTCGCGCACGGCGGGCAGGGACCGCTGCGCCGACCATCCGTACGCCACGAACTTCACCAGCCGCAGCCGCTGCCCCGCCGCCAGCGAGGCGGTCACGGTGAGCCTGCTGACGTCCTGCTCGCAGCCGGTCGTCCAGCTCGTCCCCTCGGGCCCCGTCACCAGGTGGTCGGCGGCCGCCGCCACCCGCAGCCCGCTCCGCTCGGTGCGGTGCACCAGCCGCAGCCGGGTGCCCTCGGAGAAGTGCTCCTCGGCCCGCAGCGGGGACTCGACCACCGCGGCCACCCGCGGGTCGTCGGACCCGTCCGGCAGCTGCTCGTTGGCCACCAGCTCGGACTGCAGCGCCACGGTCGCCGGGCCGTTCAGCGCCGTCACCTCGTAGGAGATGGCGGCGACGGCCCGCTGGGTGAGCGAGACCAGCCGCTGGGTGGCGATCCGTACGGACCGGCCGTCCGGCGACTCCCACTCGGCGGTGCGGCCGAGGAGGCCCGTACGGAAGTCCAGCACCCGCTCGTGCGCCAGGAGCGTCCCGTAGCGCAGGTCGTAGGGGTGGTCGTCGACGAGCAGCCGGATGATCTTCCCGTCGGTCACGTTGATGAGCGTCTGCCCGGACTCGGGGTAGCCGTAGCCGGCCTCGGCGTACGGCAGCGGGTGGACCTCGTGCACGCCGTTGAGGTAGGAGCCGGGCAGCCCGTGCGGCTCGCCCTCCTCCAGATTGCCGCGCCAGCCGATGTGCCCGTTGGCGAGGGAGAAGACGGACTCGCTCTGGGCCAGCACGTCCAGGTGCAGCTCCGTCTCGCGCAGCCGCCAGGGCTCGGTGGCATAGCAGGAGTGACTGATCATGTCCGCCCTTCCAGCAGCTCGCCGAGATCGCCGACGACCGCGTCGGCGCCGTGCGCGCGCAGCTCGTCCGCCTGCCCGGCGCGGTCCACCCCGACGACGTACCCGAAAGCGCCCGCGCGCCCGGCCGCCACCCCCGCCAGCGCGTCCTCGAACACCGCGGCGTCGCCCGGCGCGGCCCCCAGCGCCCGCGCCGCGGCGAGGTAGGAGTCCGGCGCGGGCTTGCCCCGCAGCCCGTCCCGCTCCGCGGTGTGCCCGTCGATCCGCACCTCGAACAGCTCCTCGATACCGGCGGCGGCCAGCACCTCCTGGCAGTTCGCGCTGGACGAGACGACGGCCCGCCGCACCCCGGCGTCCCGCGCGGCCCGCACATACGCCACCGAGCCCTCGTACGCCGTCACCCCGCGCTCCCGGAGCAGCCGCAGCAGCAGCGCGTTCTTGCGGTTCGCCAGCCCGTGCACGCTCTCCCGCTCCGGCGGGTCGTCCGCGGCCCCCTCGGGCAGCGCGATGCCGCGCGCGGCGAGGAAGGTGCGCACTCCGTCGGCGCGGGGCCGCCCGTCGACGTACGCGTCGTAGTCCCGCACGCCGTCGAAGGGCCGGAAGGACTCGCCCAGGCGCGCTGCCCGCTCGCGCAGGTAGTCGTCGAACGTCTCCTTCCACGCGGCGGCATGCACCGTGGCGGTGCGGGTGAGGACGCCGTCGAGGTCGAAGAGGCATGTACGCACGCGGTCGGGGAGACCCAGCATGGTTCGAGGGTACGAAAAGGTGGGACATTCCGCCCGGTGAGCGGCGCCTGGCGGATCGTACTGGGTCGAGGCCCCCTGCCGCCGGGCAAGGTCCTAGCCGTGGCCCGTGTCGATGACGCAGAAGCGGTTGCCCTCCGGGTCGGCGAGCACCACGAAGTCGGCGTCGTCCGGGTAGCTGTCCCAGTCGACGCGCCGGGCCCCCAGCGCCACCAGCCGCTCGACCTCGGCGGCCTGGTCGGCCGCGTCCCCGGCGTACAGGTCCAGATGGATCCGCGGGCGCTCCTGCGGCGGCGTCTCGCTGAGGCCGAGCGACAGCTGCACCCCGGCCCCCTCCGCCGGCACCAGCACCACCCAGTCGTCCTCCGGCTCCTCACGGGGGACGTGCCCCAGGGCCTCCATCCAGAACGCCGCGGCGCGCGGCACGTCCGAGACTCCCAGCACGACCGATCCGACTCTCAGCATGCACCGATTCTCACCGGCAGCCGTCGCCCGGGTCACTCCGCGACGCGTACCTGCCGGCCCGCGGAGTCCTCCTGTACGACCTCGTCGTCGGTGCTGACGCCGAACACCGCGGCGCCGACGAGTACGACGGTCGCCGCCACGGCCCAGCGGCGGACCGGCGCGCCGCGCCACCGGCCCCGCAGACGCCCCCGCAGACGCCCCCGCGCAGCGCCGCCGGGGGCGGGCGGTGAAGCGGCGGGGACTCCCGCGTCGTACGCGTCGACGGCGATCCTGCGGCGGGCCGCCGCCCAGCGCGCCGCCTCCTCGTCACCGAGGCCGCACGCCCGTACGAACGCGACGACGAGCTCCTCGCGGGGCAGCCGGTCCCTGCCGAGCGCGGTGGACGCGGTGGAGTAGGGCAGCCAGTGGCCGGCGTCGGTGGCCCGGCGCTCCAACTGCCGGTAGCTCAGCCCCGACCAGACCTTGAGCCGGCCCAGCGCGGCGACGAAAGCCGCCGCGTCGGCGGCGGCGGCCGGTGAGGGCGGCGGTGCGGATGCGGTCACGAGGTACCCCCGATACTCGTCCGATGGGCCGGGCACGCATCCATGCTGCCACGCTGCCACGCTGAGCTGCGCGTACAGCAGTTCGCACAACCCCGCACAGCCCCGCGCTGGACCGCCGCCGACGGCGCTCGCCAGCCTCCGGTGCATGCACTCGACCCGCTCCCGACTCCGTCGGCCCCTCACCCTCGGCATGGCCCTGACGACTCTCCTGGCGCTCGGTGCCAGCGGCGGCACGGGCGCCGTGGCGTCCGCCGCGACCCCGACCCCGGCCCC
>NZ_JAAKZZ010000050.1 GCF_011045075.1 Streptomyces boncukensis | reverse complement strand
GCCCCCGCCGCCGCCGTCCCAGCAGCGGGAGCAGCGGTAGCCGGCCCGCGCGCGGTCACGGCTGCCCGGGAACCTCCACCTCGCCGCTGCCGCCGTCGAACGACACGTCGGAGCAGCTGTAGAACGTCTCCTGGCTGTCGGAGCGCTCCCACACCATGTAGATGACGTGGCGGCCCTCCTTGCCCTGCGGCAGCCGGCCGTTCCAGTGGTAGTAGCCGTCCTCCGAGCCGACGGGGCCCTCCTGCGGCGGGTCGGTGACCTCCATGAAGGGCTGGTCCTCGACGTCGGCCCAGGTGAGCGGCTGAGACGGGTCGTAGCCGTCCTCGGTGACGTACAGCCGGAACGTGCCGGGGTGCGCGGCCCAGGCGTTGTACCGGAACTCCATCTCGGCGCCCGCCGTCAGATGGGTGAACGGCCAGTCGGTGCGCGGCAGGTTGAAGCCGGTGAAGTCGTAGGGTCCGCCGGTGCCGCCGCTGCACAGCTCGCCGTCGGGGATGTAGCCCTCGGTGCGTCCCGCGCCGTCGGAGCGGAGCACGGCGAACCAGTTGTAGAACGACGTCGCGCCGCTCTGGTCCAGCGCCGCCTGGCAGGCGGGGTTGGTCGGCTTGATCTCACCGGTGTCGCTCAGGCTGTGCTTCCAGCACAGATAGGTGCGGCTGCCGGGGTTCATCGGCGCGCCGTGCGCCTCGGCGGTGCCGGTGGTGAGGGCGTACAGGCCCAGCCCCGGCAGTGCGGCGAGCAGGGTGAGTAAGGCGCCCCTGCGCTTTCTCGTGTTCTTCATGGCGTCGTTGTCCCTCGGGCTCGTCGGGGGGTGGCCGCAAAGCGGCCCAGAGCTTTGGGAGCGCTCCCACTCTGGGGACGGTAGCGCCGCGAGTGCGGGCTGTAAATCCTGTGCGCCCTCCCGGCTCCGGAGAGCGCCCCGAAAGGGACCTGGTAGCGCTTGTCGGCGGCGAGTTCGCCGTTCAGGATCACCATGCCGAGGTCGCGCAGGTTGCCGAGGCCGGGGCGGACACACTGCCGCGACGCGCCGCTGGTGCCTGCGGCCAGCACCTGGGCGGGCGTCATCCCTGCCGCCACCATGAGTCCGGCCTCTTCCGGGGTGTTGGCTCCGAACAGGCCCCGGCCGCTGAAGGTGTCACGCGCGGCTGACCACGAGGCCGTAGGCCGCGAGGCCGCGAGCCTCGGCGCTCTCGATCGCTGTGGATTCCTGGGGCATCGCTCTCACTCCTGGGGTCTGGGGCCTGGGGGCCCTGGTGGTGAGCCGAACGGAACTGCCGGGGGTCCTTCTGACGGAGGTCCGTCAGAAGGACCCCCGGCGCGCACCAGCAGGGCCACCGGCAGGTCCGCGAACAGGTCCGCCAGCCGGCACCGGCCCTCCCGGAGCACGGCGGCCTCCGGGCGCCGCGCCAGCAGGTCGCGCCAGCCGCCCGCCGGGAGCTCCAGCCGGGTGTCCCGCCAGCCGCCGGCCTCCTCCAGGCCCCGGGCGAGCCGGGTGACGGCGGTGAGCACGGCGCCCGAGCGGACGTACGCCACGCAGTGCCCCGCGGCATCGCCCCGCGCCGCCGCCGGCTCGTACCAGGAGGAGTCCAGGAACCACTCCGGATGCCGGGCGCGCAGCCGCAGCGCGGCCGTCGTCACCCGCTGCTTCTCGGCGGCCGGCCCCTCCGGCGGCACCGGCGCCGCCCAGGTCACCGGCGCCCGGTTGTCCGGGTCGACCAGCGCCCGGTACGTCCGCTCGGTGCCCTGGTAGAGGTCGGGCACGCCCGGCATGGTGAGGTGCAGCAGGGCCATGCCGAGCACGTTGGCCCGCACGTACGGGGCGAGTTCGCGCAGCAGCGCTCCCAGCGCCGCGGCGCCGGGGCTGTGCGCGGCGGCGTCGACGTACCGCTGGACGGCTGCCTCGTAGGCACCGTCCGGCTCCGTCCAGCTGGTGCGCAGCCCCGCCTCCCGTACGGCCTTCAGCACGGCGGGCCGCAGGCGCTCCACGGGCGGCGGAACGGTGCCCATGCCGAAAGCGGTCTGCCAGAAGGTCCATACGGTGTGCGGGTCGAGCGGCACGTCTCCCGCTTCGCAGGCCCCGGCGCGCGAAGCGCGGAGCACCGCCTCCCAGCCCTCGGGAGACTCGCTCAGGACGGCGATCGCGGCGCGGACGTCCGCACTGCGCTTGGTGTCGTGCGTGGACAGCGCCGTGGCCGTCGTCGGCCAGTCGCGCTGCGTGCGCGCGCAGAACGCGTGGAACTCGCCGGGCGACACCGCCGGGCGGTCCGGCGCACCGCCGACCTCGCAGGCCGACAGCAGCGGGGTGTAGCGGTAGCAGGCGGTGTCCTCCACCGCCTTGGCCCGCAGCGCGGAGGACACCTGCGCGAAGCGCGCCGCGAACTCGGCGCTCCGGGGTCCGCCCGGCAGGCCGAGCGCGAAGTCCCGCACCGCGTCCACGGCCGCCGCCTCCTCGGGCACCCGGAAAGCGCCGCGGGCGCCCTCGGCGGCCCGGTCGAGCAGCGCTGCGTCCGCCGCGCGGGGCGGGGCCCCGGGCGACGCGTACGGGCGGTAGACGGGCAGCCGGACCAGCAGTTCGCGCAGCGCGGTGCGCAGCGCCCAGGGCGCGTGGTCGCGCAGCGCCCGGCCCGCCGGGCCCGGCGCCGTGGCACACAGGTGCGCCGCGAGCCGCCTCAGCCGCTCCACCTCGGCCGCCAGCTCGTGCACCGCCGCGCGGTACGCGGCACGCCGTACCGTCGCCGCCCAGTCCCCGCCCTCGTCGGCGGCCGCTCCGGTGAACTCGCGGTACAGCGCGGCCAGCTCGCGGCAGCCCTCCGGGTCGGCGAACAGGCCGTCGACATGGCGCAGCGCGTCGTATCCGGTGGTGCCCGCCACCGGCCAGCACTCCGGCAGGGCCTCCGCCGTGCCGGGCTGCTCGCCGGCGTCGGGGGCGAGGATCTTCTCGACCACCGTCCAGCGCCCCGCCGTCGCCTCGCGCAGCCGCAGCAGATACGCGTACGGGTCGGCCAGCCCGTCCGGATGGTCCACCCGCAGTCCGTCCACGACGCCCTCGCGCACCAGTTGGAGGACCTTCGCATGGGTCGCCCCGAAGACCTCCGGGTCCTCCACACGGAGCGCGATCAGCTCCGAGACGGTGAGGAAGCGGCGGTAGTTCAGCTCCGTGCGGCCCAGCCGCCACCAGGAGAGGCGGTAGTGCTGCGCCTCGCACAGCTCGGGCAGCGGCAGCCGCTCGGTGCCCTCGCGCAGCGGCAGGACGCGCTCGCCGTACCGCAGGGTGCCGTCCCGCACCCGCATCCGGGGCAGCTCCTCGTGCAGCCGCCCCGCCAGCACGGGCAGCAGCATGCGCCCGCCGCCGGCCGCCCAGTCGATGTCGAACCAGTGCGCCCAGGGCGATCCCGGGCCCTCCCGCAGCGTCTCCCACAGCGGCGCGTTCAGCCGCAGGTCCGCGGGGACGGCCATGTGGTTCGGCACGATGTCGAGCACCAGGCCGAGCCCGTGCGCCCGCGCGGCGTCCGCCAGCGCGCGCAGGCCCCGCTCGCCGCCCAGCTCCGCGCGTACGGTGCCGTGGTCGGTGACGTCGTAGCCGTGCGCCGAGCCGGGGACGGCGGTGAGCACCGGACTGAGCTGGAGATGCGAGACGCCGAGCCCGGCGATCCGCGACACCGCGCGCTCGGCGGCGGCGAACGGGAAGTCCGGCTGCAGCTGGAGGCGGTAGGTGGCGGTGGGAGGGGCTGCGGACCTCATAGCAACGTGGTACCCGCGCGGGGACGGGCCAAGAGGGCGGCCCGCCGGGGGAAAACCAGTGGACAGCCCGGTCCGGTGCGGGGTTCGCTGTCCGGGCACACAGTCCCGCGCCGGAGGAGGAAGGAGGCGAGAGCGATGCGCACCCGCACCATCCCGTCGTATCCCACTTCTCCCGGAGGAATCCGTGATGTCCACACCCCCGGCCGACGGCCGGAGCGGACAGCCCGCCAGCGGGCCGCTGACCATCCGCGCGCTCACCGACGCTGACGCGCGCGCCGTCTTCACCTCTCTGGCCGACCCCGGGCTCGTCGGCCGCCCCCTGCTCGGCAGGCCGTACGCGACGCTCCGCGAGGGCGGCGAGTACCGCCCCGAGTGGACGTTCGTCGCGGAGCGCGCCGGCGCGGTCGTCGCGCGGGCCGCGTTCTTCGGCGCCCCGGACGACGCCGCGCCCGTCGTCCTCGACTGGTTCGACCTCGCACCCGGTGAGCACGCCGCGGGCGCAGAGCTGCTGCGCGCGGCGCCGTTCCGGGTGGAGTTCGAGCTGGTGCTGCCGCCCGGCTGGCAGGACCAGCCGCGCGTCAGGGCCGCCGCCGAGGCGCGGATCGCGGCCGCCGCCGACGCCGGGTACGTCCCGCTCGTGGAGCGGTACCGCTACGAGTGGGCCCCGGAGCGCGGCCTGCCCCGGCGCCACCCCGGCCGCCTCGCCTTCCGCTCCGCGCGGGACGACGAGGAGGTCCTGGACGTGCTGCGCCGCGTCATGACCGGCACGCTCGACGCGCACGCCCTGCGGGCCATCGAGGAGGGCGGCGTGGAGCAGGCGGCGCGCGAGGACCTGGCGCATCTGCAGTGGATGACCTCGCCGCGCGCGTGGTGGCAGGTGGCCCATACGCCGGACGGCGAACTGGCCGGACTGCATGTCCCCGGCCGCATCCCGAGCGGGCACGCGGCGGCGTTCATCGGGGTGGTGCCGGAGCAGCGGGGGCACGGCTACGCGTACGACCTGCTGGCCGAGTGCACCCATCTGCTCGCCGCCGAGGGGGCGGAGCGGATCGCGGCGTCGACGGACACCGGCAACGCGCCGATGGCCGCCGCGTTCGCCCGCGCGGGGTACCCGGTGGTGCAGCACCGGTACTGCATGACACCGCCCGGGTAGGCCGCCTGCGGGAGGCGTCCTCGGGTCCCCGGGGCCCCGGGGACCCGGGAAGCGGGCAGCATGGGGGGATGCTGTTCGAGGTGTGGGCGCCGGACGCGGCGCGGGTGACGCTCCATCTGTTCCCGGACACCGCCCGTGCCATGGCGCCCTCCCGTGTCCACCGGGGCTGGTGGCAGGCGGAGGCACCGGCGCGGGACGGCGCGCACTACGGGTTCTCCGTCGACGGCGGGCCCGTACGCCCCGATCCGCGCTCCCGCCGGCAGCCGGACGGGCCCGGCGGACCGAGCGCCGTCGTCGACCACGACACGTTCCGCTGGCGGCACCCCTGGCGCGGGCTGCCGCTGCCGGGGGCCGTGCTGTACGAGCTGCACACCGGGACGTTCACCGCGGAGGGCACCTTCGAGGCGGCCGCCGCCCGGCTGCCGCACCTGGCCGCGCTGGGCGTCACCCACGTCGAGCTGTTGCCCGTCTGCCCCTTCCCGGGGACGCACGGGTGGGGCTACGACGGGGTGGCGCCCTGGGCCGTGCACGAGCCGTACGGCGGGCCCGAGGGGCTGAAGCGCTTCGTGGACGCCGCGCACGGGCACGGCCTCGGGGTCGTGCTGGACGTCGTGCACAACCACTTCGGCCCGTCCGGCAACCACCTGGCGGAGTTCGGTCCGTACCTCACGGACCGGTACCGCACGCCGTGGGGGAAGGCCGTGAACCTGGACGGGCCGGGCTCCGACGAGGTCCGCGCGTACCTCATCGGGAGCGCGCTGGCCTTCCTGCGGGACTACCAGGCCGACGGGCTCCGGCTGGACGCGGTGCACACCCTCGCCGACAGCAGGGCCGAGCACTTCCTCGCCGAGCTGTCCGACGCGGTGGACACGCTGGGCGCGCACACCGGCCGCCCGCTCTTCCTGATCGCCGAGTCCGACCTCAACGACCCCCGTACGACGGCGCCGCGCACCGCCCACGGACACGGTGTCCACGCCCAGTGGAACGACGACTTCCACCACGCCCTGCACACCCTGCTCACCGGTGAGTCCCACGGCTACTACGCGGACTTCGCACACGCGCCCTGCACGGCGCTGGCGAAGACCGTGACGGACGCCTTCTTCCACGACGGCCGCTACTCGTCGTTCCGGGGCCGCCGGCACGGGCGCCCGGTGCGCCCCGGCGCCACCGCGGTCCCGGCGCACCGGTTCCTCGCGTACGCGCAGACCCACGACCAGGTCGGCAACCGCACGCGGGGCGACCGGCTCTCCGCACTGGTACCACCGGGGCTGCTCGCCTGCGCGGCGGCGCTCGTCCTGCTCGCGCCCGGGACGCCGCTGCTGTTCATGGGCGAGGAGTGGGGCGCGCGCACCCCCTGGCGCTACTTCACCGACCACACGGAGCCCGGACCGGCCGAGGCCGTAGGGCGGGGCCGACGCCGCGAGTCCGCCGCGCACGGCCGGTCTCAGGACCAGGTGCCCGACCCGCAGGACCCGGCGGCGCGGGAGAGCTCCTGCCTGGACTGGAGCGAGCCCGAACGGGCCCCGCACGCCCGGCTGCTGGAGTGGTACCGCTCCCTGACGGCGCTGCGGCACGCCCATCCGATACTGGCCCACGCCCCGCTCGGCCAGGCGCACCTCGACCACCAGGGCACGGCCGGGGGCGCGCCCTGGGTGCTGCTGCGGAACGGACCGCTGCTCGTCGCGGCCAACCTCTCCGCCGGGCGGACGGCCGAGATCCCGCTCCCCTCGGCGCACAGCGCCCTGCTGGCGGCCTGGAGCCCGGAGGAGACCGGGGTGGGCGGCGCGGGAGTGCTGCGGCTGCCGCCGGAGTCGGCGGCGGTGCTGCGACGGCAGGCGCGGGAGGACGGCTGACGGTCGGCGGCTCTCGTCCCCCGTCAGCCGTCCAGCGCCAGGCGCACGCCCAGCGCGAGCAGGACGCCGCCCGACACCTGTTCCAGCCTGCGCCGTACGCCCGCCCGGGACAGCACCTTCCGCAGCCGCCCCACGCCCCACACGTAGCAGGCGTAGAAGCCCACCTCGTAGACCGCCCAGAACGCCGCGAGGCCCACCATCGCGGGCAGATGGGGCGCGCCGGAGGGGACGAACTGCGGGAGGAAGGACATGGCGAACACGCCCGCCTTCGGGTTGGCCAGGTTGACCAGCAGTCCGGTGCGGTACGCGCGGCGGCCGGTGACGCCCCCGCCGGCCTCCGCGCCCGCGTCCTCCTCCAGGCCGGAGGCCGCGCCCTTGCCGCCCTTGCCGTCATGGCCGCCCTTGCCGTCCTTGCCGTCCTTGCCGTCCTCGCCGTCCTTGCGGCCCTTCCGCGCGGAGCGCAGGGCCTGGATGCCGAAGGCCACCAGGACGACGGCGCCGGCGTAGCGCATCACGTCGTACGCCGCCTCGGACGCGGCGAGCAGGGCGGTCAGCCCGAAGGCGGCGAAGAGGCCCCAGAGGAAGACGCCGGTCTCGTTGCCCAGCACGGTCAGCATGCCGAGCCGCCGGCCGCGCAGGGAGTTGCGGATGATCAGCACGGTGCTGGGCCCGGGGGACAGCGCCACCAGGGTGCAGGCGGCCAGAAACGGCAGCAGGGTCTGAGTCATCCGCACAGGGTGCCGGGCCGCACCCCCGCTCAGCACCGGGTTTTCCCACCGGCAGTGCCACAGCGACCCCTTTCAGCGCCAGCAGCACACCATCCATGCGCCATTCATGCGCCACACCCACTTGCTGTGGCGCCATTCTGATGCCATAGTGACACCCATGGACCTCACACCGCATGTCGACAGCCTCCGGCAGGAGCTCGTGGCAGCCGCCCGGTCCGGCGCCGGGGAAGCCGGTGCCCTGGCCGAGCAGCTCGGCGCCGCGCTGGAGTCGGCGGCGCGGCTCACCCTGCTGAACGCGCTGTCCGAAGCCATGGACGAGGTCACCCGCGAGCTGGCACCGGGCTCGGTGGACATCCGGCTGCGCGGGCTCGACCCCGAGTTCGTGGTCGCGCGGACCGAGCCGGCCAAGCATGTGCCACCGATGGCACCACTGGCACCACCCCCGGGCCAACCGGACCCGGCCGGCACCGGCCAGGACGGCGACGCGGGCGCCATCGCCCGGGTGAACTTCCGCATACCCGCCCGCCTCAAGACCCGGATCGAGCGCGCGGCGGCCGAGCAGCGCCTCTCGGTCAACGCCTGGCTGGTCCGGGCCGTCGCCACCACGCTCGACACCGGCGCCCCCGTGAACGGCACCCCCCGTGGCGCCCCCCAGGTGAAACCGGGGCGCTACACCGGCTGGGTCCGCTAGGGCCCTGACAGCGCCCCCGCCGCCCCTGCCCTGCCGCCTCGCTCGCTCCACTCGCTCCCACTCCGACACCCACCACCAGTCAGAAGGACGGCACGCCATGCCCGCATCCGGCTCCCCCGCCGAGTTCGACACCCCCGAGCCGCTCACCGCGATCCTCGAATTCGACATCGGCAGCGTCCGCGTCTCGGCGAGCAAGCGCGCCACGACCGTGGTCCGGGTGGCCCCCGGCGACGGCTCCGACGACAAGGACGTCCAGGCCGCGCAGCAGACCGAGGTCACCTGCTCCGGCAGCACCCTGCTGGTCAAGGGGCCCAGGCAGCGCAGCCTCTTCGGCACGAGCGGCGCCATCAGCGTCAGCGTCGAACTGCCCGCCGGGTCGGATCTGCGGGCCAGCAGCCCGATGGCCACCTATCTGTGCGAGGGCCGTCTCGGCGCGTGCCGCCTGCGGACCTCGGTGGGCGACATCCAGCTCGACGTGGCCGACTCCGCGTTCCTGAAGTCCAGCAGCGGCGCCATCACCGTGAACCGGGTGGAGGGCGAGGCCGAGATCAACGGCTCGGGCCGGATCGACGTCGGAGAGGTCGGCGGCCCGGCCCAGCTGAAGAACCAGAACGGCGAGACCACCGTCGGCGAGGTCTCCGGCGAGCTGAGGGTGCGTTCCTCCAACGGCTCGGTGTCCGTCGACGCGGCGCACGCCGGAGTCGACGCGCGGGCCGGCAACGGCGCCATCCGGGTCGGCGAGGTGTCCCACGGCGAGGTGGAGCTGCACAGCTCCGCCGGGCACCTGGAGGTCGGCGTGCGCGAGGGCAGCGCGGCCTGGCTGGACATGGACACCAGCTGCGGCGGCGTGCGCAACGCGCTCGGCGGGACCGAGGCGCCCGGCGCCGACCAGCCCACCGTCCGGCTCCGCGCGCGCACCGGCATGGGCGACATCGTCGTCCGCCGCGCCTGACCGGCCCCGAACCACCCCGCAGAGAGCCGCCAGAGAGCCCCCAGAGAAAGCGACACAGACATGAGCGTCACAACGGCGACGTCCAGCCCCACCCGCACCCTGGCGATCGACGCCTCCGGCCTCGCCAAGTCCTACGGCGACAAGGTCGTCCTCGACGGCGTCGACCTGTCCATCCCGGAGGGCACGGTCTTCTCCCTGCTCGGGCCGAACGGCGCGGGCAAGACCACCACGGTGCAGATCCTGTCCACCCTCATCCCGGCCGACCGGGGCACCGCGCGGATCGCGGGCCACGACCTGGCGGACGATGCCGACGCCATCCGCGATGTGATCGGCGTCACCGGCCAGTTCGCGGCCGTGGACGGGCTGCTGAACGCCGAGGAGAACCTGCGGCTGATGGCGGACCTCAACCATCTGAGCCGCGCCGAGGGCAGGCGCAGGGCCGACGAGCTGCTCGCCCGGTTCGATCTGACCGAGGCGGCCCGCAAGCCCGTCGTCACCTTCTCCGGCGGTATGCGGCGCAAGCTGGACCTCGCCATGACCCTGGTCGGCAACCCTCGGGTGATCTTCCTCGACGAGCCGACCACCGGGCTCGACCCGCGCAGCCGCCGCACCATGTGGGAGATGATCCGCGGCCTCGTGGACGACCAGGGCGTCACCATCTTCCTCACCACCCAGTATCTGGAGGAGGCGGACGAACTCGCGGACAGCATCGCGGTGCTGGACGGCGGACGGCTCGTCGCCCACGGCACGGCCGAGGAGCTGAAGCAGCGCATCCCCGGCGGCCACATCCGGCTCCAGTTCGACAGCGCGGCCCAGCTCCAGGGCGCCTTCCACCTCTTCCCCGCCGCGGGCCGGGACGACGAAGCGCTCACCCTCCAGATCCCCAGCGACGGGAGCATCGCCACCCTGCGGGCCGTCCTGGACGTGCTGGACGGGAACCGCGTCCAGGCCCGCTCACTGACCGTGCACACCCCGGACCTCGACGACGTCTTCCTCACCCTCACCGCCGGCGCCGGCAGCGTCCCCACCCCCGACGTCCCCAAGGAGAACGACCGATGAGCACCCCCTCGTACGCCATGCGCGACTCGATGACGATGCTGCGCCGCAACCTCAAGCACGCGCAGCGCTATCCGTCGATGTCACTGTCCACCATTGCCATGCCGGTGCTGATGCTGCTGCTGTTCAACTACGTCTTCGGGCGCGCGCTGGGTGACGGCATCGGCGGTACGGAGGCCGGTGCGACCGGAGCGGGCGGCGACTACATCGACTACATCGCCCCCGGCATCATCCTGATGGCCGCGACCTCCGGCGCGGTCGCCACCGCCGTGAGCATCTGCTCGGACATGACCGAGGGCATCGTCAACCGCTTCCGCACCATGCCCATCTCCCGCGCCTCGTTTCTGACCGGCCATGTCGTCGGCAGCGTGATCCAGACGATGGTCAGCATCGCCTGCGTCGTCCTCGTCGCCCTCGCGATCGGCTTCCGGCCGAACGCCAACCCCGGCGAGTGGATCGCGGCCGCCGGTCTTCTCGCGCTGCTCACCCTGGCGCTCACCTGGCTGGCGGCCGGTATCGGGCTGGTCACCAAGAAGGTGGAGACGGCCAGCAACATCCCGCTGCCGCTGACGTTCCTGCCGTTCCTCGGCAGCGCCATCGTCCCGCCGGAGTCGATGCCCTCGGGGATGCGCTGGTTCGCCGACTACCAGCCGTTCACGCCGCTCATCGAGACGCTGCGCGGCCTGCTGATGGGCACCGGGATCGGCAACGACGGCTACATCTCCGTCGCCTGGTGCCTCGGCCTCGCCGTGGTCGGCTACGTCTGGGCCAAGCGCGCCTTCGCCAAGGGGGTACGCAACTGACCCCGGCGCTAGCCGGCGCCGTGCGGGGGGACGCCAGGGGACGCGCGCAGATGGGCGCGCGTCCCCTGCGGGCCGAACAGAATGAGCAGTTCCACCGCGCCCCCGTCGGCGCTGCCCAGCCAGTGCGGCAGGGAGGTGTCGAACTCGGCCGCCTCGCCGGGCGACAGCGCCAGATCCCGCTCCCCCAGCACCAGCCGCAGCCGGCCGCTCAGCACATACAGCCACTCGAAGCCCTCATGGGTCTGCGGGGTCGGTTCGAGCGGCTCCGGCCGCGCGGGGATCACCATCTTGAACGCCTGAGTGCCGCCCGGCCGCCGGGACAGCGGGACGAAGACCATTCCGAACCGCCGCATCGGCTTCATATGGATCCGGGGATCGCCCGTACGCGGGGCGCCGACCAGGTCGTCCAGCGGAACGTCGTAGGTGCGGGCCAGCGGCAGCAGCAGCTCCAGGGTCGCCCGGCGCTGCCCGCTCTCCAGCCGGGACAGGGTGCTCTCCGAGGCCCCGGTCGCCGCCGCGAGCTCGGCGAGGGTGAGGCCGCGGTCCCGGCGCAGCGCCCGCAGCCGCGGCCCCACGGAGTCGAGCACGCCTTCCGATTCGGGGTCCATCGGCGCATCTTGCCACAACAGCAAGATTCCGTGCCAGAAGACGGCGGCCGGACGAGACTGAGCCGCGCTCCCCGGACAACCGGGGAGCACCCGGCAGTCCCCGGCAGAAGGAGCCCTGATGAGCACCACCGATGCGGTCACGTTCTGGGACGGCGTCTACGCGTCCCACCCGGCGGCCACCGACCCGCGGCCGAACCAGCGGCTCACCGAGACGGCCTCGGGCCTGCCGCCCGGCGGCGCGCTGGACCTCGGATGCGGCAACGGCGGCGACGCGCTGTGGCTCGCCCGCCGGGGGTGGCAGGTCACCGCGGTCGACGTCTCGGCCGTGGCGGTCGAGCGGCTCGCCGGGCTGGCCCGCGCGCACGGCCTGGCCGACCGGATCACCGCCGAGCGGCACGACCTGGGCGCATCGTTCCCCGCAGGCGCGTTCGACCTGGTCTGCGCCCACTATCTGCACACCCCGCTGGACCTGGACCGCGCGTCCGTGCTGCGCGCGGCCGGGCACGCGCTGCGGCCGGACGGGCTGCTGCTGGTCGTCGACCACGGCTCGACCGCGCCGTGGTCGTGGAACCAGGACCCCGACGCCCGCTACCCGTCCCCGCGTCAGGTCGCCGCGGACATCGGCCTGGACCCGGCGGCGTGGACCGTCGAGCGGGCCGACGCGCCCGTCCGGACCGCGACCGGACCGGACGGGCGCACCGCCGAGGTCACCGACCACATCCTGCTCGTCCGCCGCACCGCCTGACCCGGCACCGCGCCCGCGCCCGCACCCCGTACGGAGGCACCATGTCCACGTCGTCCACCACGTCCACCACGTCGTCCACACTGTCCACGTCGTCCACATCGTCCACGTCGTCCACGCCGTCGCGCCGGGCCCGCGGGGGCGACACCCCGCCGCCCCGGACCGGTGGCAGCGAGGCCGAGGTCCTGCGCGGCTTCCTCGACTACCTCCGGGACTCGGTCGCCGCGAAGGTCGAGGGAGCGCCCGAGCCGCAGGTCCGCACCCCCGGCGTGCCGTCGGGCACGAACCTGCTCGGCCTGCTCAACCACCTGGCCGGCGTCGAGCGCGCCACGTTCCTCGGGGAGCGGGTGACCGACTGGCAGGCGACGTTCCAGGCCGCGCCGGAGGACGGCGCGGCCGATGTCGTCGACCGCTACCGGACGGCGGTCGCCCAGGCGAACGCCGTCCTCGACGGGTGCGCCGACCTCGGCGCCCCGCTGCCCCGCGCCCGGCCGGACCGCCCGGCGCCCAGCGTCCGCTGGGCCCTCACCCACCTGATCGAGGAGACCGGCCGGCACGCGGGCCACGCGGACATCCTGCGCGAACTGATCGACGGCGCGACCGGCCGCTGACCCGCCGCCGACCGGCCGCCCTGGCTCACCCGGCCTGATCGGACCCGGCCTGGCCGGGTCCGTCGGGCACCAGGGTCAGGGAGACGGAGTTGATGCAGTAGCGCTGGTCGGTCGGGGTGGCATAGCCCTCGCCCTCGAAGACATGGCCCAGGTGGGAGCCGCAGCGGGCGCAGCGGACCTCGGTGCGCACCATGCCGAGGCTGCGGTCGGTGCGCAGCTCGACGGCGTCGGTGCGGGCCGGGTCGTAGAAGCTGGGCCAGCCGCAGTGGGACGCGAACTTGGTGTCGGAGCGGAACAGCTCGGCGCCGCACGCCCGGCAGTTGTAGACGCCGATGGTCTCGGTGTCCGTGTACGCGCCGGTGAAGGCGCGCTCCGTGCCCGCCTCGCGCAGCACGCGGTACTCCTCGGGGGTGAGCTCGGAGCGCCACTGCTCTTCCGGCTTGTCGATCTCGTATGCCATCGTCGGCTCCTCAGTCGCCCGGCTGACCGGACAGGCGGTCCAGAATCCACGGGCCCAGGTCCGTCACATCGCCCGCGCCCATGGTGAGAACCAGATCACCCGGGCGCGCCATTCCCGCGATCCGCCGCACCGCCTCGGCCGGCTCCGCCGCCTCGGACACCTCCCGCGCCCCGGCGGCCCGCGCGGCCCCGGTGATCAGGGCGCTGGTCACCCCCGGGACCGGGTCCTCGCGGGCGGGGTAGATGGGCAGCACGACCGTGCCGTCGGCCAGCGTGAGGGCCTCGCCCATCTCGGTGCCCAGCTCCCGGGTGCGGCTGTAGAGGTGCGGCTGGAACAGCACCAGCACCCGTCCCCCGCCCGCGCCGCCGCGGATGGCCTCCAGGTCGGCGGCCATCTCGGTGGGGTGGTGCGCATAGGAGTCGATCACCTGGACGCCCGCCGCCTCGCCCTTGCGCTGGAGGCGGCGCTTGACGCCGGTGTAGCTGCCCAGCGCCCGGGCCAGCTCGGCGGGGGGCACCCCCAGGGCCGCGCCGGCGACGAGGGCCGCGACGGCGTTGAGCGCGTAGTGCCGGCCGGGCACCGAGACGCCGAAGGCCAGCTCCCGGCCGTCCAGCGCCACGGTCACCTCGCTGGCCAGACCGCGCTGCCGGAGCTCTCGGACGCGTACGTCGGCGTCGTCCGCCTCGCCGTAGGTGACGACCCGGATCCGGTCGCCCTCGCGCTTGCGCACCCGGCGGGCCAGCTCGCGCGCGCCCTCGTGGTCGGCGGAGACCACCAGCGTCCCGCCGTCGGCGATCCGTCCTGCGAAGGTCTCGAAGGACTCGTGGACCTCCTCCAGCGAGGCGTAGTTGGCGTGGTGGTCCAGCTCGACGTTGAGTACGACGGCGACCTCGGGAGCGTACTTGTGGAAGCTGCGGTCGCTCTCGTCCGCCTCGGCCACGAAGATCTCCCCGGTGCCGTGGTGCGCGTTGCTGCCCGGCCCGTCCAGGTCGCCGCCGATGGCGTACGACGGATCGAGGCCCATGGCGCGCAGGGCGACCGCGAGCATCGAGGTCGTGGTGGTCTTGCCGTGGGTGCCCGCGACGGCGAGCGCGCGGTGCGCGTCCATCAGCGCGGCGAGCGCGTCCGAGCGGTGCACGGCGGGGATGCCGCGCGCCGTCGCAGCGGCCAGCTCCGGGTTGTCCTCGCGGATGGCGCTGGAGACGACGACGCAGCTCGCGTCCGGCGCGAGATGCGCGGCGTCGTGCCCGATGCGGACGCTCGCCCCGAGCTCGCGCAGCGCGGACGCGGCCGCCGACTCCTTCGCGTCGCTGCCCGCCACGTGGGCGCCGCGCTGCGCGAGGATCTTCGCGATCCCCGACATCCCGGCGCCGCCGATGCCGATGAAGTGCGGTCGTGACAGGTCGGACGGCATACGTGCGCTCCAGGCTCGGGCGATACGGTCGAGGACGGCTCCCCAGCCTATTCCGTCCCGCGCCGCCATCGGGTGCGCGCCCCGAAGGGGCGCTCGGCGAGGGGCGGCCCGTACCCGGGGCACCTCACTCCGTGTGGGCGAACAGCTTCAGGACCGGTACCCCCACCTTGTGCCGGGCGCGGGACGCCCAGTCGCGGTGGAAGAACTCCTCCACCAGGTGCGGGGCGGTCAGCACGATGACCTCGTCGGCACCGGTCCGCTCGGCGACGGAGGTGAGCACGTCCAGCGGGTGGTCCTCGGTGATCTGGCCGACAGCCTCCGCACCCGCCTCTCTGAGCCGTTTCAGCGACAGCTCCAGTCCGCGCTCGGCCGGGCCGTGCGCCTCGTTGCCCGCGGGCTCGGCGCCCTCGCGCACGGCCTCGTCCAGCTCGCCGAGCGCGACGTCGTCCAGGGCCCGCAGCAGCCGGTCCTGGTCGCCGCGCGGCTGCATCAGGACGACGAAGGAGACGGGCTCCTCGCCGTGCAGCTCCGTGACGAGCTCGACGTCTGCGGACACCAGCGGCTTCTCGATCATCAACACGGTCGTGATCACGACGGGTGCCCTTCTGCTACGCGGGGCTCCGGGCCCCGAAAGAAACCATCCTGCCCCGCGTCGGCGCGGGGCCCTGCGCTTGTCAGTCTGCCCAACCAGAATTAAGCGGAACGTCTCATTCCGCCGTTTGTCGGAGGCGTCGGTACCGTGTGAACAGGAATCCGGCCTCCTCCAGCACCCCCTCCAGTACGTATTCCTCGGGCACCTCGGCGCCCGGCCCGGCCGTGATCCGCGGCGCGTCCCCGAGCGCGAGCCGCGGCGCCACCGTCAGGCACAGCTCGTCCAGCGCCCCCGCGGCCGCCAGGGCGCCCAGCAGCGTCGGGCCGCCCTCCGTCAACTGCCGCCGCAGCCCCCGCTCGGCGAGCGCCCCCGGCACCAGCGCCGGCTCGGCCCGCGCGCCCTTGCCGGCGAAGACCACCTCGGCGCCCGCCCGCCGCGCCCGCTCGACGCGGCCGGGCGGCGCCCCCTCCCCCGTGACGACCAGCGTCGGCACCACGGGCTCGGTGAACAGCGGCAGCGCGAAGTCCAGCTCCAGGCTCGCGCTCAGCACCGCGACGGCCGGCACCGGCGCCTGCCCGCTCGCCGCCCGCCGGTCCGCGAACGCGTCGCGGTGCCGCGCCGGACCGTACCGCTCCTGCCGTACGGTCTGGGCCCCCACCACGACCACGTCCGCGAGCGCCCGCAGCACCCCGAAGATCCACATGTCGGCCCGCGAGGAGAGCGGCTGCGAGCGCCCCCCGTGGTGCGCGGCGCCGTCCAGCGAGGCGACCATGTTGCCGCGCAGCCACGGGCCGCCGTCCGCCGGCGGGTACGCGTACTCCTCGGCGAGCTCCGCCAGGCTCCACTCGGGACCCGGCTCGTGCGGGAGGTGACTCGATGGGAACAGGCGTCGCATACGCCGCAGTGTGACATGTGGCATGCCCGATGGCCTGCACGCCCGCCGTCGGCTCCGTCCTACCATGGCTGTCGTGTCCACCAGCCCCGCACACATATCCGACTCCGGCCCCGGCTCGGGATCCGGCTCCGCACCCGCGGCCCCCGCCGCGCTGAGCGCCCGCGAACCCCGCGTGCCCGCCGAGCAGCTGGTGGCCGAGATGGTGCCGCCGCCCCGGTTCGACCAGGTCCGCTTCGCGACCTATCTGCCGGACCCGCGGCAGCCGAGCCAGGCCGAGGCCGTCACCGCGCTGGACGGCTTCGCCGCGACGCTGGACTCCGGAGCGGCGAGCGGCCGGAAGCGCTGGTTCCGGCGCGGCGCGAAGGACACCGCGCCCGCCGGCCCGCGCGGTGTCTACCTGGACGGCGGCTACGGCGTCGGCAAGACCCATCTGCTCGCCTCACTCTGGCACGCGGCGCCCGCCGCGCCCGAACGCAAGGCGTTCGGCACCTTCGTGGAGCTGACCAACCTGGTGGGCGCGCTGGGCTTCCAGCAGACCGTCCGCACGCTCGGCGGCCACCAGCTGCTGTGCATCGACGAGTTCGAGCTGGACGACCCGGGCGACACGGTGCTGGTCTCCACCCTGCTGGCGCGGCTCGTCGAGCGCGGCGTGGCGCTCGCCGCCACCTCCAACACCCTGCCCGGCAAGCTGGGCGAGGGCCGGTTCGCCGCCGCCGACTTCCTGCGCGAGATCCAGGGCCTGTCCGCGCGCTTCCGCACGCTGCGCATCGACGGCGAGGACTACCGGCACCGCGGGCTGCCCGAGGCGCCGAAGCCGTCCACCGACGACGAGGTGACGCGGGCCGCCTACACCACCCCCGGCGCCTGCCTGGACGACTTCCCCGCGCTTCTCGAACACCTCGCCACGGTGCACCCGAGCCGGTACGGCGCGCTGGTCCGGGACGTGCGTGCGGTCTGCCTCACGGACGTGGCACCGGTGCCGGACCAGTCGACGGCGCTGCGCCTGGTCGTCCTCGCCGACCGGCTGTACGACCGGGAGATACCGGTCCTCGCCTCCGGCGTCCCGTTCGACGAGCTGTTCAGCGAGGACATGCTCCGGGGCGGCTACCGCAAGAAGTACTTCCGGGCGATCTCCCGCCTCACCGCGCTGGCCCGGGACGCGAAAGGGCTGGCAGCGGGCGGCTGAGCGCACCGTGAACGCCGCCATAACGGCGTGCTATAGAAAAGTGCTATTACCGGCCCCGCGCGGATTCCGGAATCCTGATCCTCGTACCCCCCGACCTCATGTGCACGACAACCCGCCGCGGCACACCCCCCACAAGGGCCGCGTGTGCGGGCGAAGGCAGCCGTGCACCAGCGGAATCGAGGAGCCTTGCGAATCACCAGAGTACTCCCCACACTCCTAGCGGCGCTGATGGCCGCTCTCACCCTCAGCGCCTTCAGCAGCGCCTCGGCCGCCGAGAACCGCACCGCCGGCGGGCCGGAACGGCCCATCATCGGCGGCAGCCACGCAGAGAGCGGCCCCTGGGCCGCACGGCTGTTCTCCGGCGGCAGACAGACCTGCAGCGCCACGATCATCGCCCCCACCTGGATCCTGACGGCCCGGCACTGCGTGAGCGGCGGCCAGCTCTCCTTCCGCATCGGCAGCCTGGACCAGACGTCCGGCGGCACCATGGCCAACGGCACGCAGGTCCACACCCACTCGTCCTCCGACCTGGCGCTGGTCCGCCTCGACCGGTCCGTCGACGCGACGTACTCCCAGCTCGGCGACCCGGGTTCGGTGCAGGTCGGCCAGTCCGTACAGGTCTACGGCTGGGGCGCGACGGCACGCTGCAACCCTGAGATCAACTGCCAGTCCCAGTTCCTGAAGTACGCGAACGTCACGGTGACCGGCGGCTGCCGGGACGCCTACCAGGGCCAGGCCATCTGCGCCCGGCGCGGCGACGGCATCACCGCCGGCGGCGACTCCGGCGGCCCGATGATGGCGAACGGCATCCAGGTCGGCGTCGCCTCCACCAGCGACCGGCAGACGACGACGGCCTACACGAACGTCACCCGGTACCGCTCCTGGATCCAGTCCATCGCGGGCGTCTGAGCGGGGCAGTCCCTCCCCGAGCTCATCCGCCCGACTGCCCGCCCCGCCCGGTCGACCGCCGCGCGGGGCGGGCCCCGGCCCTCTAGGGGGTGTTTCGAAAGCCCCGTGCGGCGCATGGGGCGTCCGGTGCGTGCTCTCGGCGTGCCGGGTGAAAGCCCTCGTACTGGGCGTACTCGGGCTTTCGCCCGGTGCGGCGAGAGCACGCACCGGGCGTTCCAGGTGGCGTGCGGGGCTTTCGAAACACCCCTTAGGGCCCTTCTGATGGATCTCCGCGGCGTCGCGACGCCGCGGAGATCCATCAGAAGGGCCCTAAGCCGCGCCCCCTGGTCGGGCCTGGTCACGCGTGATACACACTCCGCGTCACCTGGCCGCCAACAGGGGAGATGCTCAGTGTCCACGACTCGACGTCAAGCTCTGGCGAGAACAGGCGCAGCGGGAGCGGCGATCGCCTTCAGCGGCGCGCTCACCGAACTGTTCGCCGGGACCGCCGCCGCCCAGTCCACCGGGGGCAGCGCGGGGTACGGCCCACTGGTCCCCGACCCCGACGGGCTGCTCGATCTGCCCCGGGGCTTCCGCTACCGGGTCCTCTCCCGCGAGGGCGACCCACTGCCCTCCGGCGAGGGCGCGGTGCCCAGCAACTTCGACGGCATGGCCGCGTTCCCGTCCCGCCGCCACGGGCACGGTCACGGGCGTGGGCACGGGCACGGGCACGGGCACGACGGCGTCTGGCTCGTCCGCAACCACGAGAACCGGATGGACTCCCGGGTTCCGGTGCCCACCGTCCGGGGCGTCACCTACGACCCGGCCGCCGAGGGCGGCTGCACCGTGCTCCATCTCGACCGGCACAACGCCGTACGGGAGGAGCGGGTCGGCATCGCGGGCACCTCCACCAACTGCGCGGGCGGGCCCAGCCTCTGGGACACCTGGCTCACCTGCGAGGAGACCGAGTACCAGGCCGGCGAAGCGGGCTACACCAAGGACCACGGCTTCGTCTTCGAGGTCAGCTTCACCCGGGAGCGCCCCACCTCCGTCGAACCGCTCACCGCGATGGGGCGGTTCCAGCACGAGGCCGTCGCCTTCGACCCGCGCACCGGCGTCGTCTACGAGACCGAGGACGCCTTCGACCATCCGTTCGGCCTCTTCTACCGGTTCCTGCCCGAGAAGCCCCGCGGCGGCTACGGCTCCCTGCACGCGGGAGGCACCCTGGAGGCCATGCGGGTGCCGGACGTGCCCGACCTGTCGTCCGTGACCGAGCCGGGCACGGGCTTCGACGGGATCGAGTGGGTGGAGGTCCCCGATCCGCTCGCCCGGAAGACGCCCATCCGGCACCAGGACTTCGGCCGCGGCGGCATCACCCACGCGCAGAAGCTGGAGGGCTGCTACTGGGGCGGGCGCAGCGTCTACTTCGTCACCAGCTTCGCCAGGCGGTCCGACGGTTCCGAGCGCGACCACTTCGGCCAGATCTGGCGGTACGAGCCGCACCGCAACCGCCTCACCCTCGTCGTCGTGTTCGGGCCCGACACGGATGTGCAGCTGCCCGGTGACGAGCCGGACAACATCTGCCTCGCGCCCAGCGGCGGGCTCATGGTCTGCGAGGACGGCGCGGGCGCGCAGCATGTCTTCGGGGTCACCCGGAGGGGCACGGTCTACGCGATGGCGCGGAACGCGCAGAACACCGGGACGCCGGAGAAGCCGGCCTGGGGCGAGTTCGCCGGGGTCACCTTCTCGCCCGACCACCGGACCATGTACGTCAACTGCTACACACCGGGCACGACCTTCGCCGTCACGGGCCCCTGGCGCCACTAGCCGTACCCGGCGACCTGTGCCGGGCCGGGGCTGCCCCTTGCTGTCGCGTCGCGGTCCGCGGGTGCTCCGGGGCCGGTCGCGCAGTTCCCCGCGCCCCTTCGGGGCACCAGGACGCGCCCCGCAAGGGCGCTCCAGGGGCGCCCCCGGCGACCCTGCCGCCAGGGCAGCCGCTTGCCGTCGCGTCGCGGTCCGCGGGTGCTCCGGGGCCGGTCGCGCAGTTCCCCGCGCCCCTTCGGGGCGCGGGGAACTGCTCCGGGGTCAGCCTCGGCGGGAGGCGGCGAGCAGGGAGAGGCCCACCGCGCAGGCCGCGAACGCCGCGGCGCCCAGCAGCGCGCCCCAGGAGGCGGGCACCGTACCGGTGCCGGACCCGCTCGTCAGCCCCGAGACCGCGGCCCGCGCCGGAGAGGCGCGGGCCGCCAGCACCAGCACCACTCCGCCGACCGTCGCCAGCACGCCCCAGCCCCGCGCCCGCAGCACGGGCCGGGCGCACAGCGCCCCCACTCCGGCACCCGCCAGCACGCAGGCGGCCACGGCGAGCACTCCGGCGCCCGCCGCCGGAAGCAGCGGCACCGACACGCGCCCGTCCGTACTGTGCGCGTCGCCGAGCAGCAGCACCGCCGCCGTTGCCGCGAGGCCCAGTACCCCGGCCGCCGCTCCCCCGGCGAGTACGCCGCCCAGCTGGACCCGCACCGCGCCGGCAGCGGCCACCCCGCAGTGCCGCGCGGCGTCCGGCTCGGCGGTGGCGCACAGCCGTACGAGCCACGCGGCGACGGGCAGCAGCACCGCGGCCGCGTAGCCGAGCGAGTCGAGCACCGGCTGCCCGGCCCGTACGCCGACGCCGAACAGCCCGGCGTACACCAGCAGCGGCGGCAGCCACCGCTGCGACCGCAGCAGCAGCGCGAACTGGTAGCGCACCAGCGCGGACAGGGCCGTCATCCGGCCTCCCGCACCGGTCGCACCGAACGGATGTGCCAGGCGGGCCGCGCCGCGAGCAGGGCGTACAGGACCGCGTCGGAGTCCCCGGCGGGCACCGTCAGCACCACGCTCCCGTCCGCCGCGCGGACCCAGCCGCGCGGCGTCCCGGGGACCGGCGGCTCGGCGGCCCGCGTGGGTCCCTCGGCCTCGATGCGGACCAGGGCGCGGCCTGGAGCGCCCGGCACCAGCGTCCCGTCCGTCACCCGGTACACGGCGTCGGCGGCGTCCGCGAGCCGCCGCGGGTCGTGGTCGACGAACGCCACGGCCCCGCCGGCGGCGAGCCGTTCGGCGACCGCCCGGTCCAGCTCCGCGCGGGCCGCCTGGTCGAGCCCGGTCCACGCCTCGTCCAGGACCAGCAGCGCGGGCCCGGCGAGCAGCGCCTGCGCGACGGCGACCTTCTGGCTGCCGCCCTTGGACAGCTCGGACATCCGGGTCCCCGCGTACTCCGCGGCGCCGAACCGCTCCAGCCAGGCGTCCGCCGCGCGCCCTGCGGCACGCCGGGACAGTCCGTGCACCCGGCCCAGATGGGTCAGATAGCCGCGTGCGGTCAGCGGCAGCGCGGCCGGGAACCGCTCGGGCACATACCCGCGGGGCCGCGGCCGGCCGCTGATCCGGCCCACGCTCGGCGCGTCGATCCCGGCGAGCAGCCGCAGCAGCGTGGACTTGCCGCTGCCGTTGCCGCCCTGCAGGCGCAGCAGCCGCCCGGCGCGCAGGTCGAGGTCGACGCCGCGCAGTATCCAGGGGCCGCCGAGCCCGTACCGGTGGCCGACCCCCTCCAGCCTCATCGACCAGCTCATGGGCGAGACGGTATCGGAACCGGGCCCTGGCAGACTTGATCATGTGACCGCTGAGACACCGTCCCCGACCCCGACACCGCAGGTGCTGCCGCTCGTCGTCCGGATCGAGCGGGCCGCGCCGCCCGCCCGTACCGACGCGCTGGAGACGGCGGCGCGCGCCGTGCTCACCCTGCTCTCCGACCCGCGCACCACGGACGGCGGCGGCGCGTGGCACAAGCCGGTGCGGGTGTGGGAGGAGCGCGGCATCCGCAAGGTGGTGCGGCGGGCGCGCGGCTCGGAGTGGCGGCGCATCCAGCCGCTGGAGGGGCTCACCGTGCACGGGCGTACGGCCCAGGTGCGGGTCTTCCCACCCGTCCCGGTCGACGCCTGGCCGAAGGACCTGGCGCGGCTCCAGGTCTCCGGCACCGATCTGACGGACCCCGAGCCCCCGGCCGACCCGGCGCCCGGCGTTCCGGTGCTGTGGCTGAACCCGCGGCTGGCGATGACGGCGGGCAAGGCGATGGCGCAGGCCGCGCACGCCGCGCAGCTCGCCTGGTGGGCGCTGGGCGAGGGGGAGCGGGAGGCGTGGCGGGCCGCGGGGTTCGCGCTGGCCGCGCGCACCGCGCGGGATCCGGCGCACTGGGACGCGCTCACCACGAGTGGCCTCCGCGTGGTGCGCGACGCGGGCTTCACCGAGATTCCGGCGGATTCCTGCACGGTTGCCGCCGACCATCCGGCGCTGCGCGGGTAACCTCAAATCCTCTGGTGAACCCGCCCCTTGAGGATTCGTACACCGCCGGTGAGGCAGAAGCCCCCGTGAGGACACGGGGGAGCACGGGGGAAGGAGCGCGCATGGAGCGCCTGGCGCTGGGCACCGGCATCGGCTGGCGCCCGGAGATATCCGAGGGAATCGAGGCACTGCCCGGCATCGACTGGGTGGAGGTGGTGGCGGAGAACATCTGCCCCGGCCATCTCCCCGACCCGCTGCGGCGGCTGCGCGAGGGCGGCACCACGGTGGTGCCGCACGGCGTCTCGCTCGGCCTGGGCGGCGCCGAACCGCCGGCGCCCGAGCGGCTGCGGGCGCTCGCCCAGCGCGCCGAGGCGCTGCGGGCGCCGCTGGTCACCGAGCACCTCGCGTTCGTCCGGGCCGGAGGCCCGCTGTCCGGGACCCGCCCGATGGAGGCCGGGCATCTGCTGCCGGTGCCGCGCACCCGGGACGCGCTCGATGTGACGTGCGAGAACGTACGCGCAGCCCAGCGGGCACTCCCGGTCCCGCTCGCCCTGGAGAACGTCGCCGCGCTCTTCTCCTGGCCGGGCGAGGAGCTGACGGAGGGGCAGTTCCTGGCGGAGCTGGTGGAGCGGACGGGCGTGGGCCTGCTCATCGACGTCGCCAATCTGCACACCAACCATGTGAACCGGGGTGAGGACCCCGCCGAGGCGCTGGACGCGCTGCCGCTGGAGGCGCTGGCGTACGTCCATGTCGCGGGCGGTGTGGAACGGGACGGGGTCTGGCACGACAGCCACGCCCACCCGGTCGGCGAACCGGTGCTGGACGTCCTGGACGCGCTGTGCGCCCGCACGGCGCCCCGCGGGGTGCTGCTGGAGCGCGACGCGGACTTTCCGCCGGTGAGCGAGCTGGCGGACGAGCTGGACGCGGTACGTGCGGTGCTGGCCCGGCACGCGCCGGAGCCGGGGCCGGGGCCGGAGCCGGAGTCGAGGCCCGAGCCGGAGGTGGCCCGTGGATGAGGGAGCCGACACCGCGCGGGTGCGGGTGGGGCGCGCGCAGGCCGCGCTGCTGGCCGCGCTGGTCGCCGACGGGCCGGTGCCGCCCGGGTTCGACGCGGAGCGGCTGGCCGTGCAGGGCCGCGCGCTGCGCGCGAAGCGGGCCGACACCGTGGCGCGGACCGCGCCGGAGCTGCCGGAGATCCTGGGGGCCGAGGCGTTCCGGATCGCGTTCCTGTCGTACGCGCAGGGGCGGCCGATGCGGGGCAACTACCGGCGGGACGCGCTGGACTTCGCACAGCATCTGCTGGCGGCCGACCGGCCGCCGGACGCGCGGGCGCGGAAGCGGCTGCATGCGTGGTGGCGGGAGCGGGCCGGACCGAAGCCCCTGCCGTCGGGGCGGGTGCGGCGGCTGCTGGACCGGCTGCCGGGGCGCTGAAGCGTGCCCGGTCGACCGTGCTGGGCAGGGGCTGCCCCTTGCTGTTCGCCGCAGGGTGCGGCGCTGCGGTGATTGCTCGCGCAGTTCCCCGCGCCCCTGACAGGGTACGGACAGAGGCCGATGCCGGGTACGCACGATCCGCCGGACACGGCCTCGCTAGGGGGTGTTTCGAAAGCCCCGCACGCCACCTGGAACGCCCGGCACGTGCTCTCGCCGCACCGGCCGAAAGCCCGAGTACGCCCAGTACGAGGGCTTTCACCCGGCACGCCGAGAGCACGCAC